>JAMXLI010000193.1 GCA_024281115.1 Terriglobales bacterium
AGAACGGCAAGGCGGTGAAGTCGTGCACCGTGCTGGCGGTGCAGGCCGACGGCCACGCGGTCACAACCGTCGAAGGCCTGGCCCGGGACGGCGAGTTGCACGCCCTGCAGGAGGGTTTCTGGGAGGAACACGGTTTGCAGTGCGGCTTCTGCACGCCGGGCATGATCATGTGCGCCCACGACATCCTGGATCGCTCGGCCGAGCCCAGCGAAGAGGAAATTCGCGAAGGCCTGCACGGCAATCTGTGCCGCTGCACGGGCTACCACAACATCGTGAACGCGGTGAAATCGGCGGCGCGCAAGAAATCGAAGCGCGTGGCCGCGCACGTGGGGGCGAGGTAAGCCATGGCGAAGAACGGCAAAGCGAACGGCGAAGGCAAATCTTCCGGCAAGTGGGTGGGGCAGAAATTCAAGCGCATCGAAGACCCTCGCCTGGTGCAGGGCATCAGTCACTACACCGACGACATCCGCCTGCCCAACACGCTGCATTGCGCGCTGGTACGCTCGCCGCATGCCCATGCACGCATAGTTTCCATTGATGTGCAGGCCGCGAAAGCCGCCGCCGGCGTGGTCCTGGTGGTCACCTCCGCCGACCTCGAGGGGCTCGGCATGATTCCCTGCGCCATCGCCATGCCTGACCTTAAAGTGCCGGCGCACCCGGTTTTGGCCAGGGAGCGCGTCCGCTACGTGGGCGAACCGGTGGCCGCCGTTGTTGCCGAAGATGCCTACCAGGCGCGGGATGCCGCCGAACTGGTGAACGTGGAGTACGATCCCCTGCCCGCGGTGGTGGACATGGAAAAGGCGCTAGCTCCGGGCGCGGCCGCCATCTATGACGAGTTCGGCAGTAACCAGGCGTTCACGCATACCGCAAAAAGTGGCGATCTCGAAGCCGCCTATCGAGAGGCCGACGTCGTGGTCCGCGAGCGCTTCCTGAATCAGCGCCTGGCGCCCATGGCCATGGAGCCGCGGGCAGTGCTGGCCGAGTACCTTCCTGGCGAGAAGCGGCTCACCTTGTGGTCGTCCACGCAAATCCCCCACCTGCTGAAGACGCAAGTCTCCCTTATGGTGGGCCTGCCGGAAACCGCGGTGCGCGTAATTGCGCCGGAAGTGGGTGGCGGCTTCGGCAGCAAGCTGAACGTGTACGCCGAGGAAGGCTTGGTGCCCTGGCTGGCCATGAAGCTGGGCCGGCCCGTGAAGTGGACGGAAACCCGGCGCGAGAACCTGCTGGCCACCATCCATGGGCGCGACACCATCAACTACATGGAACTTGCGCTTAAAAAAGACGGCACCATCCTGGCGCTGAAGGCCAAGGTCATCGCTGACCTGGGCGCGTATCACCAGTTGCTCACGCCCCTCATCCCGCAGCTCACCGCCTTGATGCTGCCCGGTTGCTACAAGGTCCCCGCTTACCAGTGCGACATCGTCGGCGTGTTCACCAACAAGATGTCCACCGACGCCTACCGCGGCGCGGGACGTCCCGAGGCCACCTACAACATCGAGCGCATCATGGACTGCGCCGCGGCCGAGCTGAAGCTCGATCCGGCGGAATTCCGGCGCAAGAACTTTCCTCAACCCAAAGAGTTTCCCTTCACCACCGCCGCCGGGCTCACCTACGACTCGGCCGACTACCAGCGCAGCCTGCAAAAGGCGCTGGAACTGGCGGAGTACGAGAAGCTGCGCGCTCGCCAGAAGACGGGTAGCAAGAACGGCAAGTATTACGGCGTGGGCGTTTCCACCTACGTCGAGATCTGCGCTATTGGTCCGTCGGCGGCTACCCCCGCGGGCGGGTGGGAAAGCGCCACCGTGCGCATTGAGCCCACGGGCAAAGTCACCGTGCTGACTGGCGCCTCTCCCCATGGGCAAGGCGAGGAGACCACGTTTGCGCAGATTGTCGCCGACCAGTTCGGCATCAGCCCCAACGACGTCAGCGTGCTGCACGGCGATACGCTGGCGGTTCCTTACGGGATCGGCACCTTCGGCAGCCGGGCCACCGCGGTCGGAGGCACCGCCATGTATTTCGCCTGCCAGAAGCTGCGCGCCAAGCTCACCGCGCTCGCCGCCCACCTGCTCGGCGAGCCGCCGGAGGCGGTCAAGATAGCGGATGGCAAGGTCAGCGCCGGAAGTAAGTCCATGTTGTTCAACGAAGTCGTCCTGGCGGCGTATACCGCCCGCAGCATCCCCGCGGGCTTCGAGCCCGGCATGGAAGCCACGCACTTCTTCGAGCCTTCGAACTTCACCTTCCCCTTCGGCGCGCACGTGGTATCGGTGGAGGTAGACGCCGAAACCGGTGAAATCAAGGTGGACAAGTACGTGGCCGTGGACGACTGCGGCCATGTCATCAATCCCATGATCGTGGACGGCCAAATAACCGGGGGCATCGCGCAAGGCCTGGGACAGGCCCTCTACGAGGAGCATGTGTACAACGAGGACGGCCAGCTCGTCACCGGCACGCTGATGGATTACGCCATGCCGCGCGCCGCGTACGTGCCCCACTTCGTCCTGGAGCGCACGGAAACCCCTTCGCCGGTGAATCCCCTGGGCGTCAAAGGCGTAGGCGAGGCCGGCACCATCGCTTCCACTCCCGCCCTGGTGAACGCCGTGTGCGACGCGCTGCGCCCCCTGGGGGTGCGCCATATCGACATGCCGCTCAAGCCGGAAAACGTTTGGCGCGCCGCCACTCGCGGCGCAGCCGGCGCGGACCCGAACTCGTCCCGGAGGCACGCATGATCCCCGCAGCATTCGACTACGAATCTCCCCGCACGCTGGCGGAAGCGCTGGAGCTTCTGGCCACGCGCGCCGACGCCAAGCTGCTGGCGGGCGGACACAGCCTGTTGCCGGCCATGAAGCTGCGCCTGGCACAGCCCGCCACCCTGATCGACCTGGGGCGAATTGCCGGCCTGGACGTGATTCGCGAGACGGGCGACCGTATTGCTATCGGCGCCCTGTCCACGCACGCGGCCGTGGCCGGGTCAAGCCTCTTGCAGAAAGCCTCGCCCCTGCTGCTGCAGACCGCCCGGCACATCGGCGACACGCAGGTGCGGAATCGCGGAACCATCGGCGGCAGCTTGGCGCAGGCGCATCCTTCCGCCGATTATCCCGCGGCGGTGCTCGCGCTGGACGCGGAAATCGTGGCCCGCAGCCGCACTGGCGAGCGCGTGGTCAAGGCGCGCGACTTCTTCACCGGGATGTTCACCACCGCTTTGGCCGCCGACGAAATCATCACCGAAGTGCGCGTGCCGAAAACCGCGGGGGCGCGCACCGTGTACCGCAAGTTCGAGCATCCCGCGTCGGGCTATGCCGTGGTGGGTGTGGCCGTCGTGCTCCAACAATCCTCCGGCAAAATAGAAAACGTAGCGGTTGGCATCACCGGAGTCGGCCAATCCGCTTACCGGGCTGTCGCGGTCGAGTCCGCGCTGCGCGGCCGGTCCGCTGAGTCCATTGCCGCGGCCGCGCGCCATGCCGCGGAGGGCGCCGAGCCCATGGGCGACACCTTCGCCTCGCCGGAATACCGCAAGCACATGGCCGTGGTGCTCACCCGCCGCGCGCTGGAGGAAGCAGCCGGAACGCGCTGACCGGCCTGCTATGCCGCAGACGCTGCCGCGCGAGTTCAACGCCGCCGACTACTTCATTGACCGCAATGTGCGCGAGCGCCGCGGCGACAATATCGCCATCGCGTGCGGCGAGCAGAGCGTCACCTATCACCAGCTTCTGCAACGGGTGAACCGCGTGGGCAACGCCCTGCGCCGCCTGGGCGTGCGCATGGAGGAACGCGTCTTGCTCCTCCTCCTCGACGGGCCGGAATTCGCCTACTGCTTTTTTGGGGCCATCAAGATCGGCGCCGTTCCCGTCCCGGTGAACACCTTGCTGCAGGCGGACGACTACCGCTATCTTCTGAACGACAGCCGGGCGCGAGTCGCCGTGGTCAGCCACGAACTGCTGCCGCAATTGCACGCCATCCCCCGCAACCAACTTCCCTACCTTGAACACCTGGTGGTAAGCGATGAGGAGAGCGGAGACATTCTCTCGCTGCCCGACCTGATGGCTGAATCGGTCGCCGACCTCGATCCCGCTCCCACCACCCTCGACGACTTTGCCTTCTGGCTGTACTCCTCCGGCAGCACCGGGCAGCCCAAGGCTTGCGTGCATCTGCAGCACGACATGGCCGTCTGCTCTGACCTCTACGCCCGCGGCATTCTGGGCATGACCGCGGCGGACCGCTGCTTCAGCGCGGCTAAGCTGTTTTTTGCGTACGGGCTGGGCAATGGGCTGTACTTCCCGTTCAGCGTGGGCGCGACCACCATTCTCTGGCCCGGACGGCCGCGGCCGGCGGACGTTTTCGCGGTGATCGAACGCTATCGCCCCACCCTCTTATTTTCCGTGCCTACCGGCTATGGCCAGATGCTGGCGCATCTGCGCCAGCCCGACTTCGATCTTGGCTGCGTGCGCCACGCAATTTCCGCCGGTGAAGCCCTGCCCGCTGCCATGTTTCACCGCTTCAAAGAACGCTTTGGCGTCGAGATCCTGGATGCGATCGGCTCCACCGAAGCTGCGCACATGTTCATCGCCAACCGCCCCGGCGCGGTCCGGCCGGGATCGAGCGGCCAGGTCATTCCCGGTTGCGAGGCGCGCATCGTGGACGAAGATGGCCGCGATGTTCCCCCGGGACAGATCGGCGACCTGCTGGTGAAGAGTGACGCGGTTTGCGCCTTGTACTGGAACCAGCACGACAAGACTAAGGACACCATCGAGGGCCGTTGGCTACGCACCGGCGACAAGTACCACCAGGATGCAGACGGCTATTTCTGGTACGCCGGACGCGGCGACGACATGATGAAGGTCAGCGCGGTGTGGGTCAGCCCCGTCGAGATCGAGAACGCGTTGATTGAGCATCCTGGTGTGGCCGAGGCTGCCGTGGTCGGCCGCGAGGACGCCGACCAGCTGGTAAAGCCGGCCGCCTATTTGGTGTTGCGCGCCGACGCTCTGGCGCCGGCCCCGACCAAGGAGGAACTCGACGAGTTCCTGGCCGCCCGCCTGCCGCGCCACAAGCGTCCGCGCTGGATCGAATTCGTGCCCAGCTTGCCTAAAACCTCCACCGGCAAACTGCAGCGCTTCAAACTGCGCCAGATACACTCAAAGCAGCGCTGACCGCAGCTCCGCCCGGAGCATTTCGAATCAGGACGCCGTCCCGGCCGAATCCGCCGACGAAAACGTTTGAGCCTGCAAGTTTCCGGTATACACTGGCGGCAAGTAGCGGGCCTTTAAGGAGTTGATGTCGAACCTGGTGCAGCAGCGCTGGTGGCGGTGGATCGTTATCGGGCTGCTCCTTTCGCTGCCCAGCGCCGGCGCTCAAACGACGCCGCCCGCCGCCGACACCCTCATCAAGACTGTTCGCCACTGGTCGAACGGCGACATCACCCGCATTGCCGTGGACCTTACCGGTAAGCCCGCAAAATTCAGGACCGGGCACCTGGAGGATCCCGACCGCATTTTCATTGATTTGTACGACGTGCAACCCACGCCCGCCGTTCTGATGAAGAACATGCCGCAGGACGACGGCTTCCTGCATAACATCCGGGTGGCGCGCTCCGAAGACGGGGTGGTGCGCATCGCCTTCGATCTCACCCGGCCGGCCGAATACACCGCAACGCTCATCCCTGATCCCTATCGCCTGGAATTGGAGTTGCGAGCGCGCGGCCAGGCGCGGAGCGCCCAGCCAGCCGCGAATCTGGCGCCCTCGAAGGTCGCCCCAGCCGCTGCTGTTTTACGGGAGCCCGACGCGCGCGACGAGGATGCGCCCGACACACCCAGCCCGTCCGGGAAAACAGGAAAGCCGCGCGATCCGCACGATACGGTGCGCAGCCTGATCCGCACCCTGGGATTGAAGATCGGCAAAGTGGTGATTGATCCGGGACATGGGGGCGATGATCACGGCACCCTGGGCGCAGGCGGTCTCGCGGAAAAAGATGTCGTGCTCGACGTGGGGATCCGCCTGGGGCGTCTGTTGCAGGCGCTCGGCGCCGAGGTGGTGTATACGCGGGCGGGCGACTACTTTGTGCCGCTCGAAACCCGTACCGCTCTCGCCAATCGCGAGCAGGCCGACCTGTTCGTCTCCATTCACGCCAATTCCTCGAACGATCGCAACATCCGCGGAGTAGAAACCTACTACCTGAATTTCACCTCCGCTCCCGATGCGCTGGAGGTGGCGCAGCGCGAGAATACGGTCAACCAGAAGTCGCTGGGCGAGCTGCGTGGGCTGGTGCAGCGCATCGCGCAGCAGGAAAAGATTTATGAATCGCGCGAGTTTGCCACCACCCTGCAGCAGGCTCTGGCGCGTGCCTTACCGCAGGAACGCAATCGCGGTGTGAAAGAAGCTCCCTTCATCGTGCTCACCGGCGCCAGCATGCCGGCCGTCTTGAGTGAGATCTCCTTCCTTACGAATGCGGACGACGAGCGCAGCCTGGGCGATCCCGCGGCGCGGCAGCGCGTCGCGGAAGCCTTGTATGCCGGCATCTCCGAGTACATTGCCAGCCTGGGCGGAGTGCGGCAGCCGCTTCCGCTCAAGTCGCGCTCGGCTTGGACCGCGCCCGCCGCCCTGACCACGTGGACAGACCTGGCCCTGGACTTGGTTGCTGGGCACCGCACCGCGCTCATCGCGGTATGCGTTTTTGCGGCGGCGCTGACCTTCCTGATGGGATCACCGCGCCTGGCACGCCGGCGCCTTCCGCCCGCCGCTGCAGCCGCTGCTGCAGCCGCCGAAAATGAAGCTGCGCCACGGCTGCGCATCATCCGCCGCTCCAGCGGGCAGCCGTTGCCCTGATTCCGCCAGTTTCCCCGAAACGATGCCGCGCGCCGGCTATTCCGATTGTTTGGGAAGCGCGAAGTTGACGCGGATATTGGTTTGTACCTGCACCGGCTTGCCCTCCACTTCGTACGGCCGGAAGTGCCACTGGCGCACCGCCTCTACCGCCGAGGCGGCCAGCACCGGAGGGCCGCTCACCGGACGCACGTCCGCCACGGTTCCATCCCGCCCGATTGTGGCCAGCAGCACCACCTCACCTTGCAGGTGTTCCGCGGCAGCCAGCCTGGGGTAGAGCGGCAGCACACGCTCCATCAATTGCAGGCCCGCACCGCTCCAGTGTTCCGTTTGTGTGGCCAGGCTGCTCGAAGCCGCCGGTTGGGCGGCAGAAGCAGGGGGCGCCGGATTCAGGGCGGCGCTCAGGTTAGAGGAATTCGGCGGCGCAGCCGCGGTCGTTAGGGGCGCGGGCGGCGGAGCCGGGGCGCGTTTCTCCGGTGACGCGGCTACCGTCCACTTAGAAGGCGGACTGGGCTCAGGTTGCGACAGAGATGCCGTGGAAGAGAAGTAATAGCGCGTCTCGCCGCTGCCCGGCTGGCGGGGCGGCTCGGCGCTGGCGCTGCCCGGATTCCCGATGGGCGGCGGCGAGTCGAAATTGATACGCCAGGTGCTGGACGGGCGGCGCGTGCCCGCGCTCCGCTCCGCATTGCGCGATACCGCCGTCGCCGTTTGCTTCACCGTGGCTCCCGAAGGCAACGGATCCAGCGCCAGCAGCACGTCGCTGAAGGACACCTGCACGCTGTGCTCCGGCTCCGCTTTGCTGGGTGCATTCAGCCACTCCCACAAGCCGATAGCCAAGGTAAAGACGAACAAGACGGCGATCACCGAGTCGGCCGCCGTGTTCATCCGCGCACCCGCGCCACGATACCGCGCCGGGATCCAGGTGGACACCCACGTGGAAGGCATCACCAGCTTGATTGGCTTCTCTTCCTTGGGTTCGGGCTCCGGCTCGGGCGCAGCCGTGGCCGGCGTCCCGCACTCGATGCAGATTACTTTGTCGTCGGTGAACTCCGACCCGCAGCTGGCGCAGACCACCGTCCCCAGCTTGGAGGCGGCGCGGATCGCACCCTGGGCCTCGGGAAAATTAATCGCGGCAATCAGCCCGGCCGCGGCGTGTTGCTCCAGCACCTGGAGCGCCTGTTGCTGCTGACGCTTCAGGCTCAGAAACTCGAATCCGTATTCCAATCCCTGGCGATGACGCACCACCACTGGGAAACGCAGCATGCGGCGTGCCGGAGGCAACGCGAACTCCACTTCTACCCGCTCGCCGTGGAGCAGTTCCGCGGCCAGGGCTCCCCGCAAGCCGCCATCGCCGATTTCGACCGATCGTCCCTCGACGCGGAGGGCTGCGCCCGGTCGATGCACCAGGACAGCCAGCGGCACGGTAACGCCGAAGCGCCCGAAGCGGCGCCGGTTGTGTTCGGTTG
This sequence comes from Terriglobales bacterium, assembly GCA_024281115.1. GTDB lineage: Bacteria > Acidobacteriota > Terriglobia > Terriglobales > Acidobacteriaceae > JAMXLI01. The sequence continues at coordinate 8,280 of JAMXLI010000193.1, forward strand.
ACGCAGAAATAGGTTGGCTCACAGCCTACCTCCGTACCCGCGGAGACGTGCAAATGGGCCAGAGGAGGTCAACCTGGAAAGCCCCTTACTGGGGTCATGACCGCAAGTACCACCACTACGCTAGCCAGCGTATCGGCCTGCCCCCACAGTGTCAATGGCACTGGCGTGCCAGCGCATGAGTTGGCGACGCGAGCTAAGTTGTTGAAATTGGTCGATTAAGGCCAGCGCTTGGCAGTTTCTTCCCAGCCCGCAGGACGCGCTTCGCGGCCACCCGCAGCGGCTACGGCTGGGGTGGGAACCCGCACGGGTTGCTGCGGCACAGCCGTCGGCACTGCAGCCGACTTCGAAGAAGCATCCGCTTCCTTGTCTTCGGAGAGCAGTGGAGCGGCAATGCGCAGCGCCTCCACTTCCTTCTCCAGTCGAGCCAGTTCCAGTTCTTTTTGTCTTAAAACTTCATAGACATTCTTCATGTGGGGGCACCCGATCAGGTTCCGGTTTGGATAACGGAATGTCCGGAATGTATGCAGATGCGCTGGATTTGTCAAGGAAGATTGCGTGCTGAAGCCGGAGGGCCCGGAGCATTGCGCCGCGCTGGGAAGTTACGGACAGTTCTTCTGTAATGCCGGGGTGTAGTAATCCGCCTGGGCCTCGCGCTGGGTCATGTAAACCCCGCGCGCGGTTTTGCCGTAGTAGGCATCGCCGGGGCAGTAGTAGAAACCCTTGCGGGTGGCCACCCAAACCTTGGTCGCAGGGTTGCCGGGCGAGGGCGGTGGCGGTTCCTCTTCCCGGCTGATGGGCAGCAGCCGGGAAACGTCGGAACTCACCCCGGCAATCAAGCCCTTCACGGCCTCCGCAATGGTCGGATCCGGCGTGGTGGCCGGGGCTGCATTCGGGTCTGCTTCGGGCGCTGGCAGTCCTTTGCTGGCGCCCTCTGCCACGCGCTTCGGGGAGGACGCGGTGGAAGCAGTCGCGGCGGGTGTATTCGCCGTGGACAAGGACGCGGCTGAGCCGGGCTTCGCAGATACGCTTGCCGATGCCGGAGGCGCAGGGGCCGCCGACACGGCATCCGGACTCGTCGCCGGGGCCGCCGCCGGATTCGAACGCCGGAGCGGCACCATCGCCACAAGCGCCGCCAGGCTCAGGAACAGGAGCGGCAGCAGAACGCGCGCTGGGCGCAACCCGCCGGCGCGTCTGAGCCCGGCCGACCGCGCTTGCGCCGCCTCTGCGCCGGCTGGAAATCCGCCGCAATCCCGGCATTGCAGCAGGTTCTCGTCCAGCGCCCCGCCGCATTGCGGGCAAATTTTCGGGTTCGACGCTACCACCTGGAGTTGCGGCTTCGCCCCGGGCAGCAGCGCATCCCATCCCTCGTCGTCCTGGGAAAGATTGGCGCGAGCAATCGCGGCCGAAATCATTTCTGTGAAGCCGCGCAAGGCTTCGACGTCCCGTTCCTGAAAGGCGTAAGCCTGCTTGGAAAACACTTCGATGATGCCTGCCAGCTTGCCGCGGCGCAGAACGGGCATCACCACAATCGACTCGATCCCCAGGCGGGCGCAGTTTTCCCCATCCACCCGCTCATCAGAGAGCGCATTGTCGCAGCGCTGCGCCTCACTGCTCCGGATGCACTCGGCCGTCAGCCCCGCCTTCACCTGCACCGGGACCCCGACCGCCGGCGCGGGCGCGCCGCTGGCGGCGCGGCAGACCAACATTCTCCCCTCTTTCATCGCGATGGCCGCCGCGCTCGCCCCAGTCACGTACTGCGCCTGGTCGCAAATGTGTTTCAGCACGGCAAAAAAGTCGAAAGTGGCCTCCGGCGCGGCGGGCTCGCGCTCATCAGCTGCCTGGGACGGTTCGTGGGGATCGGGGCTCAGGCCCGCTGGCGTCGCCGAGCTGGGAACACGCTCTTCCGTTCTGGCCGCGACCGGCTCGGGTTCGCCAAGGATCGAGTAGTGGTCCATTCTCGTGCGACCGCAGGGGACACGCACCCGCCATCGCTGCGCGACGCAGGTCCGCGGTGGAAGGGAACATCCGGAGTTTCCTATCTTATGGAGGGCATGTCAAGGTGACCATAGGCTGTGGTACCTGCATCGCAATCGCTCCTAACCTCTTGCTCCATCTCCGCTTACGGCTTGCGCGCCATCTGCTGCACCACCCACGCCTCAGTGCGCTCCCGCGCCTCGACAGCCGGTGGCAGACGAGGCAAGACCCCCTTACTCTGAGCGCGCGAGAACCAGCGCAATGCGTCGGCATAGCTCTGCGGCACCCCGTCGCCGTAGGCATAACGCACGGCCAGGGCGAGCTGAGCCTGGGGATCGCCTTTGTCGGCGGCCCGCTGTAGGACATCAATGCCGGAATCGGCCGCTCCCGGCAGCGGCGAGGCGTACACCCCGGGCGCGGCGGTGGCCGGCAAGAACGGCTGCTGCGGGGGCGCCTCTCGCAACACGGACGCGACCGGCGGCGGGCCAACCTGCGCTGGCATTTCGGGCGCGCGCACTGATTGCAATACGGTATTCCCACTCTTGGTGAACCCTGGCGGAGCCTGGGGTTGCTTCGTCGCGGTGACCCGCTGCGGCTGGACGCGGCGGAACGATGCGGGCGACGCCTTGCTGGGCGTGCTCACCCGCACAGGCGGCGATGATTTGGGTGCAATCGGAAGGTGCCGCGCTACCGGACGTTGCAGCCCTGGGCTGCACCAGTTCAGCCACCCGAGTACGAGCAGCAGCGTCGCAACCCCGGCTATGACCAGAACGCGCGGGAGCTTTTTCTCCTCCTCCTTCACTGCTGGGGAGGCTACGCTCACCGCGAATGCCGGCATCGGCGTGGACTGCGGCGCTCCCATTTCGCAGATCAGGTCGTCTTCCGGGTCGTCGTTGCGGAACCCGGCGGCGCGCCGGGCTTCGACCTCACAAACCAGGTCATCGCCGGGATCGGCATTGCGAAATCCGTTGGCCTGCGACTCCTCGCCCAGTAATGTTCGGCCCAATTCATTGGGAGCATCTTGCGATGTCTCCGCCTCCCCCTCGGCCGGGGCTTGCTCTTCCCGCTCGGGAACCGGCCGCAGCACCGAGACCACCAGCTCGCGCATGCTTTCCAGGGCCTGCACTTCGCCTTCGCCAAAGGCGCCCGGTTGCGGGGAAAACACCTCGAAGATGCCCGCAAGTTCGCCGCCCAACAGGATGGGCAGCACCACCAGCGAGCGGATGCCGAGCAGGCGGCAGACTTCCACGTCCACGCGCGCGTCAGTTTCGGTGTCCGCGCACACCAGCACCCGGCCGGTGCGGACCGACTCGCCGGTAAGGCCGGAGGTGAAATTGATGGCGGAGCGCAGCGGCGGCGCGATGTTCCCGGCGCGGGCCCGGCAGAACATACTGTCGCCCTCGCGCACCGCGATCGCCGACCCGCCGCCCTGCGTCATCACCTGCGACTCTTCAGCTATCAGTGGCAGCGCGGCATCCAGGCCGGCGGCGAAAGCGGACGAATGGTCAGCTGGCGCGACCATGTCGCGCTGACCGTCCAGCACTCCCAGCAAGTCTCCCGACCGATCTTGATCAGGCGCCATCGAACTCGCGAACTCGAGCGCGCACTACGGACCTCTCCCGGCGAGGCGCGGGAACAGTCCGCCCCTGCGGCGGAGTTTCCCTGTCCGTCAGACCCCTGTCAAGTGACTGAATGGAGACGGCTTGCGCCGCGCGTTCACGGCCGCGACCGCGGCGGAAGAAACTTCTTTTCAATGGAGGCGATGATCACGTAATTCGGGTCCACCATCTCCGCCACCCGCACGCGCGCCACCTTGGAGAGCAGCTCATATGCGTCCAGTTCGGAAAGGCCGTAATCCTCGTGGATCCAGCCCACCAGCTCGGTAAAAGCGATGCGCAGCGCGTCGTCGAGCGGCCGGTAGATCCCGGCGGCCATGATGCTTTGCTCGTTCTCAAAGCGGGGCCAGGCGATTTTCCGGCCTTTCACCACGCTGACCCGCAGGCGGGCGCGCAGTGGGACCTCAATGGCGGTGCCCGCCACCTCGCCGTCGCCCATCGCGGCGTGCCCGTCGCCCAGGTAGAGCAGCGCCCCCGGAACATTCACCGGCAGGTAGAGCGTGTTGCCCGCGCTGGCCTCGGGCGCATCCATGTTGCCCCCGCTTTCCGCGGGCACGATGGAGCTGCGCGCTTCGCCCCCGGCCGGGGCCACGCCAATGCAGCCGAAGAAGGGATGCAAGGGGATCTTGACTGAGAAGTTCGAATCCAGCGCGTGAAAGGTGGCGGTGTTGCTGGCGTGGTCCACCGGGTAGAACCAGATCTTCTCAGGAAGAGGCGGGTTCAGCATGGGCGTGTAGCCGGTCGCGTTCAGGGCGCCAAATCCGGGCGCGAACGCGCCTACGCCCTGGTTGCCGTTCACCTGGATCTCAAGAAAATCGATCTTCAGCGTGTCGCCGGGCTCGGCACCCTCCACGAAAAACGGACCGGTCAGCGGATTGTCGCCCTTGACGGAACTGAGCCGATCGCCAGGCTTTTGCAGCGCATCGCCAAAAGCGTCGAGGGTGTTGGTGACCAGCACGTCGCCGGAAGCCAGGCGGGCCACCGGCTGCGCCGGGCCATAGGTGTACTTCACATGATCAATCGTGGCGCGATACTCAACCGCGCGCGCTGAATTTGCGCTCTGCGCCGCGGCCGCGCTGCCCACGAAAGCCATCATGCCGGCAGCCAGCCAGCGGCGAAGTGTGCGTAGCGAATCCATGCCGTCGTCCCCCACTCGTGAAATCGGCGCACGAGTATACCTTGCGGGCGCGGGCAGGGCGGCGCCCACTACTTCGACGCCGGCTTCGCTGAGTGGGTGCGTGCCAGCGCGGCCCGCAGTCCCTGCGCCAGGCGGACGGCATCGCCGTGTCCCCAGAAATGCACGAAGAAGAGCCGCGGCGACTCCTCTAGCATGTGGCTGTGCACGGCGGCCACGTCAATTCCGTTCTGCCGCAAAGCTGTCAGGACTGGCGTGACCTCACTGGCCAGCAACACGAAGTCGCCGGTGATGGCGGCTTGCCCGGAGCCGGCAGGCTCGAAGTTGAGGGCCGTGGCCACGCCCATGGAGGGCGGAATGACCTGCGCGCCCATGGTGACCGCTTCTGCGCGGGGCACGCTGAACTGCAAGATGCCGCCATTCACCTTTCCGGAATACCCCAGCGCGGCCTCGATGCGCGCGGGCTCCAGTCCGGCCGGGGGCGCAGCCGCAGCCGGCGGCGCAGCCTCGGGGGTGGCGGTGAGCTTCACGGCATCATGGATCGCTTTTGCCAAGGTGGCCGCATCGCCGTGACCGCCAATGTGCATGTACAGCACGCGCGGCGACTCTCCCAGCAGGTGGTTATGCAGCGCGGTGACCTCGATGCCGCCTTCCAGCAGCTTCGCCATCACCGCTTGCACCTCGTTTTCCACGAGCACCAGGTCGCCCATCACCATGGCCTGCGCCCCGGCTTCTTTAAACGCAACCCATGATCCCAAACCAAAGCCGGGTTTCACCTCCACTCCATCGATGGTGACGTGCAGGTCGCGTCGCGGCAGGCTGAATTTGAACACCTCTCCGGGCTGCGATTGGCCGGCGCGGCCCATGGCCTGCTCCACCGCCTTCCACTGGTCGGGGGTAGCTTGGGTGTTTTGACCGGCAGCGCCAGAGGACAACAGAATTGCCAGGACAGCGGTCAGCAGGGGGGACACACGAGACATAGCAACCTCCTTGAAATTAAGGGCCCAAAAGCAGTGAACACATTGCGAATTGGCAAGCAGCCAGGAGCAGATCTTATCCCAGCCATTCCAGCCACAACGCGCCCAACACCAAAGTGGCGACGGTTACAGGCAAGCCCACGCGGAAGTACTCCCGAAATCCGATGCGGACCTGAGGACGCGCGCTTTCCACCACGATGATGTTTGCGATCGACCCGGTAATCGTCAGGTTGCCCGCCAGGGTGCTGGCCAGCGCCAGCAGCAGCCAGGCGGTGTGCGGGCGGGCGAAGCCGGAAACCAGTGATTTCAACAGCATGACTGCAGGAACGTTGCTTACCAGATTGCTGAGCAGGGCCGTCACCGCGGTGAACACGACGGCATGCTGCAGGTTCCAGTGCCCCGCCAGTGCCAGCAGTTGCGCAGTCAGGCCTGCGCGCTCGGCCCCACCCACGATCAGGAACAAGCCGATGAAAAATACCAGCAGTCCCCAATCCACCTGGTCATACACCTTGCGCGGTTCGGTGGTGCGGGTGATGAGCAGCAGGGCCGCACCCACCGCCGCCGCAATTGCGGGGGGAGCGCCGGCAAAGAACCCGGCAACCACCAGCGTCACCACCAGGCCTGGCTTCAGCAGGCGACGCAGCGGAAAACTTTCTTCTGCGGCCGGTTGCGGCGGTACCCTGTCGCCGGCCAGTTGAGGGCCGGTGAGCCAGTGCAGAATCGCCCAATCCAGCGCCAGTCCGGCGAGCGCCACTGGACCCAGGTGGGCCAGAAAGTCGCGATAATGGATCCCCGAGTAGGAACCAATGAGCATGTTCTGGGGATTGCCGGTGATGGTGGCCACGCTGCCGATGTTGGACGCCGTGGCTACCGCCAGCAGGTAAGGCGTGGGTGTCGCCCCCATGCGCCGCGTCGCCGAGAGCACGAACGGCACCATCACCAGGCAGATGATGTCGTTCACAAAGAAGGCGGAGAGCACGCCGCTGAGAAAGACGACCGTGGGCAGCAGGTGGCGCGGGTGCAGGCGCCGCAGCACCAGGTTCGTGAACCAGTCGAAGAACCCGCACAGGCGCAGGTTGCCCACGATCAACATCATGGAGAACAGCAGCACCAGCGTGCCGAAATCAATAAAGTGCAGCGCCTCCCGCGGGGGGACAATGCGGAACCCCACCATCAGCACCGCCCCGATGATGGCCGCGCCCGGACGATCGATTTTCATGCCGGGAAACTTCCCCAGCGCAAACACCACGTAGCTGCCGAAAAAGATCGCGTAGGCTGCTACTAAGCGGGCGTCGGAAAGGCTGCCTGGCGAAATTTGCGCGAAGGCGCTCATGACGGTCCAGCGCGCTTGCCCGCCGGCATCAGGCTCCAGGATGGAGCGCGCGGATGATCCAGAAAGCGGCAGCCGCTACCAGGGCGGAGGCGGGAATGGTCAACACCCAGGCCCACACGATGCGCCGGGCAACCCCCCAGCGCACAGCCGAAAGCCGGTGCACCGCCCCCACCCCCACGATCGCACCCGTGATGGTATGGGTGGTGCTGACCGGAATGCCCGCCAGGGCTGTGCCAAACAGCGTGATGGCGCCCGCCGACTCGGCGCAGAATCCGCCGAAAGGCTTGAGCTTGGTGATTTTGCTGCCCATGGTGTGCACGATGCGCCAGCCTCCGAAATACGTGCCGAGCGCGATGGCCGTGTGCGCCGCCAGGATGATGGGCCAGTGAAAGCGGCCCCAGTTCGCGGCCATATCCGCCTTGCTCATGTAGCCGGCGGTGAACAGCGCTCCGGCCACGATGCCCATGGTCTTTTGCGCGTCGTTGCCGCCATGTCCCAGGCTGTAGGCGGCCGCCGAGAGCAACTGCAGACGGCGAAACCAGTGGTCCACCTGCTGCGGAGACTTGGAGCGCATCAGCCACATGACCGCGATCATGAACAGCAGGGCAAGCACCAGGCCCATCACCGGGGCGACGACGATGAAGATGAGCGTCTTGGTCCAGCCCCCCGGAATGATCACGCTGAAGCCATGCGCCAGCCCGCCATGCTGCGAGGCGCGCGCGATGGCCGCGCCCGCATAGCCGCCCAGGAGCGCATGCGAGGAGGAGGTGGGCAACCCCCACAGCCAGGTGAGCACGTCCCAGACGATGGCGCCGACCAGTCCCGCCAGCACTACGTATTGGGTGACATCCTCCAGGCGGATCATGCCTTTGCCGATCGTCTTGGCCACCGCCGTGCCCAGGAAGAAAGCCGCCAGGAAATTGAAGACTGCCGCCCACACCACCGCCAGGCGCGGCGAGAGTACGCGGGTGGAAACCACGGTGGCAATGCTGTTGGCAGCGTCGTGGAAGCCGTTCAGGAAATCAAAGGTCAACGCTACCAGGATCGTGAAAATGAGCAGCAGCAGCCCGCCGCTCATCGCGCACCCTGTCTGCAAGCGATGTGAGAAATCATGGTGGCGATCAGGCGCTCTTCAGGACGACTGCTTCCAGAACGTTGGCGACATCTTCGGCCTTATCGGTGGCCGCTTCCAGCACTTCGTAGAGCTCCTTGATCTTGATGAGCCGGATCGGGTCGCGCTCGGTTTCAAACAGCTCCGCGATGGCGGCCCGGCTCACCACGTCGGCCTCGTTTTCCAGGCGGTTGACCTCGACGCAATGATCGAGCAGGTTCTGATTTTTGCCCAGCAGCGAAACCGCTGCGGCCAGTTCATCGCTCTGCTGCACCACCAGTGCCGCCAGGTCGGCGGCGGCCCGGGGAGGGTCGGTGATCTTGTACATGACCAGACGCACCGCCGCGGCGTTCATGAAGTCGAGCACGTCGTCCAGAGACGAGGCCAGGCGGTGAATGTCCTCGCGATCAAAGGGCGTGATGAACGTCTGGTTCAGCCGGGTGAGGATGGCGTGCGTCATGTCGTCGCCGCGGTGCTCGATCCGCTTGAACTGCTGCACCATCTGGGGAATGTCGCTGCCGCTCTGGCGCAGGATACGCTCCAGCAGGCGCGCTCCTTCGCATAGGTTGGCGGAAACCTCCGCGAACATTTCAAAAAACTTGGTTTCCCGGGGGATCAGTCGCACTCGAAGCTCCAACTTTCGGAAACAAGCCAGCGCAGCGCTGGGCAAGACGCATAACTATCTCATGCGGATCAGGAAAGGATCAAACGGGCGGCCCGCGCCTCCCACGGTCGCAGGCTTCCGGCCTGCGACCTCCGTACCGTAACTTGGCAGGCCCGGGCGCTGCCGTTTCGGAAATAGTTTCGCCACGGCTTCGCACGGTAATCTGCGCGCGACAAACCTTCTCTCCGCACCCCTCATCAGACTCGAAACTGGTAGCAAAGCCGCTGCGGAATC
>JAMXLI010000194.1 GCA_024281115.1 Terriglobales bacterium
CCGCAGTGAGATCGTTCGGTACCGGCACGTCGGGCAGGCCCGGCAGGCGCAGGCCAGGAACCAGCATGAACGCGGTCGTGGTGATCACCGCGAGCCCTCGCATCGCGCGCGCCTGCCAGTCTCGGGCGCCCAGCCACCGGACCGCGGGCGGCACCAGCGTCACCAGGGCGTACGCGGTGGCGAGGAAGCAGAGCGGACGGATGAGGAAATGGAGCCGCTCTACCTGGAGCACCTGGAAGAGCGACTTTTCACCAGCGCGGAGCAGACCTAGGACGAGCACCGCCTCGCGCGTAGCGAAGACGACGGCGGCGGGCACGAAGATCACGATGAAGCGACTGAAAGGCTCGCGACGCGCGGCGAGCATCAGGAGCCCGCAGACGGTGGCGCCGAACCAGAGCGCCGGCTGATGCAGGTAACGCGCCTCCACGATGGCCTTCCAGGTCTCGACTACAGGGGGCGGCCAGAACTCTGACGGCAGCATGTTGAAGGCCCGCGCGCGTACGAAAGGGATGAACCAGAACGCGCAGGCGGCGAGGGCGCCCGCCGCCACCCACCCGCCGGCGCGGATCCAGGTCCGCGGCGGGATGGAGGGGGTGGTGGCGATGGCGATGGCCATGGGCACGGCGGCCGCGGCGGCCAGGAAGAGCGCGAGGGGGTGAAAGAGCGCGGCGATGCCGATGAGCGCGCCGGGGATCGCCAGGTCGGCCCCGGTCGGCTTGGTGAGCGCGCGAGGGATGAGCGCCAGCGCCAGGAGCACCAGCGCCCCCGCGACGGCGGGAGGCCAAACGCCGACTTTCAAGGTGAAGAGGTGCCCGCCCACCCACCATCCTCCGGGATCGAGCAGCGCGAACAGCGCGGCCAGCACGCCCACCCCTCGCGAGAACTGTAGCCGCCCGGCAACGTAGGCCGCTAGCACGACCGAGAGGATGGCGAGCAGCACCGTCCAGGCATAGGCGACGGAGAGGCTCACGCCGGGCAGCGCGTGGATGGCAGCGGTGACCAAGTAACCGGCGAAAGGATAGAGCACATTGTGCGGATAGCCGGCGAACTCCATATCGGTCCAGCCGAAGAGCCGCCCGCTGCGCAGGAGCCGCTCCGTCTCCACCACCTTGAGCAGGTGGTAATTGTGATCGGTCGAGAGCGGGGGGACACCTTGGACCAGCGGGAAATAGACCGCGCAGGTGGCGGCGGCGAGCGCGGCGACGAGGATGGCGTCGCGCCGGCGCCCGCTCAGCTTCTCCCACGCGGCCATCGCCGGCGCACCCCAGCACTCGCAGGAGAGCGCGGCGGCGGCGGCGCCGAGCACCGCGATGATGCGTGCGAGCTCCAGACTAATTTCCCAGCTCCCTGATCATCTTCTGGCAGAGGAGATAATACTGTCACAATTTTAGTGCGCGCCAGTCGCGCTGGCCAACGGCCCGGATCCGCTACCGTCGAGAAAAGTTCACCAGACGGCGACGAATGTGCTGCAAACGTGCATGTTGTCAATGAAAGTCCGATGTAATATCCGCGTATGAGCCCGGAAAATCGCAGAAGGCTTGCCAAAATTGCCTCAGCACCTTACCAAGCCGCCGTTGGAAGTTGCTCCGCCGAGACAGGGCTTATGACCAGCCGGAACCAATCGGTTGAACGAAGATGTTCAAAGGCTGGCGTTCGATTCCCGGCACGATACCGGCGACCAGCCAACTTGACTGGCCCATCTCGATCACAGCGATCAATGTTGCGTCTTGTTCAAGAGCCACGAGGGATCGCCTCAGATCATTCAGCTGCCGCGGCATGGGGGCACTCCATCGTTCGATTGGTGCGACGATGGTGCGATTACCTCGCCGCTTGCCCCATAGCATCTAAGGCCGACAGGCAAGTCGAATGAAAGTGCGGCGGCAGGGAATGGGCGGCCCGCGCCGCACGGGTGAGGATGCTCACCTCCGAATGACCGCTTAGGTTCAGAAGCGGTGCGGGGATTATCAACGTTCTTTGAAAACGCGGCAATCCACGGTGAAATGCGGCTGGTGGATTGCACCGGGCTTGCGCTCCGGCTGTTTCAGCAGCGACGACGTTGGAATCGCCGGATGATCAATGAAGATGCCAAAATAGGTCACACCTTCAGGGCCTAAAGAGAAGCGCCCGGACGGAGTGGCAAGCCGAATTCTTCCGCCCCTGACACCGCCTATGCGGTGCAGGCCGCCATCTTTCGTCTCGCACCAGTCCCCACACGCGGTCCACGCTGCTGATTCCACCTGGCGATCTGCTCGTCGTGGGTATTGGACATGCGAACCTCTTTTTGGCTTCCTGCCGAAATGCGAGGCTACATCGGCGTCAAAGTCCCGGCCTAACGGCGGCCACGAGCAATTTGTCTGGCACGGTCAGCCCCAGCGCTTTGGCGGCCTTGGCGTTCACCATCATCTCAAACTTGACCGGCACTTGAACTGGAAGCTCCGCGGGCTTGCTGCCGCGGAGGATGCGATCCACACAGGGCGCCGCGCAGCGATAGATGTCCAGGAAACTCAAGTCGGACCACTTCAATGGGGGCGATCAACCCGAAGAGAGTCGTCGGCTCAACACCTGCATCGCCTGTTACAGCACTTCATTTCATGGGCAACCAATGGGTACGCTAAAGCCGATAATCTCTTGCGGTGTTTTCGTGACGTTCCGTGGCTACCGGTCACCCTTTTGATACGTGCCGATAAGCTCTGCATTGGCCAGGACGTGGCCCCGCATTGCT
>JAMXLI010000195.1 GCA_024281115.1 Terriglobales bacterium
CCGACGCCGCCCAGCCAGCGCGTGCGCAGCGGGTTATTGGGCGCCGACTACACCATCGAGAACGGCCGCTATCGTTTCTCGAAGGTGTACTTCGGCGAGAACTGGAATCCGGATCTACGTGCGCCGCTGACCCAACCGGGCGTGAACGTGCAGGCCGGCGAGTACCTGTTCGCGGTCAACGGCAAGGAGCTGAAGGGGACCGACGAGCTGTTCCAGTTGTTCGAAGGGACTGGCGGCAAAGCGGTCGTGCTGCGCGTCGGCAAGGACCCGACCGGCAAGGGCGCGCGCGACGTCACGGTGGTGCCCATCGACAGCGAGACCAACCTACGCAACCGCGCGTGGATCGACGGGAATCGCCGCAAGGTGGACGAGCTCAGCGGCGGCAAGCTGGCGTATGTCTACCTGCCGAACACCTCGACCGCTGGGTACTTCAACTTCAATCGCTATTACTTCTCGCAGATCAGCAAGCAGGGCGCCATCATCGACGAGCGCTTTAACGGTGGAGGCTCCGCGGCCGATTACTTCATCGACTACATGCGGCGTCCGCTGATGAACTACTGGATGACGCGGGAAGGGAACGACTTCCCCACGCCCACGGGCTCGATCTTCGGCCCGAAGGTGATGATCATCAATCAGTACGCCGGCTCCGGCGGCGATGCGCTGCCCTGGTATTTCCGCCATACCAGCATCGGGCCGCTGGTCGGCAAACGCACGTGGGGTGGGCTGGTGGGCATCTACGATTACCCGCCGCTCATCGACGGCGGCAGTGTCACTGCGCCGCGTGTGGCGTTCTACAGTCCGCGAAGCGAATGGGACGTGGAGAACCACGGCGTCGCGCCGGACGTCGAGGTCGAGATCACGCCAAAGGATTGGCGTGAGGGGTACGACCCGCAGCTCGAACGCGCCGTGCAGATCGCCATGGAACAATTGCAGAAGAACCCGCCGGCCGTGGCGAAACGCCCGAGCTTCCCGAACTACAACCCCAAGGACGTCAACGAGCAGGGAGTGAACGCAGGGAGCAAGAACAAGCAATAACTGTCAGGGAGGGTCTTCCACCAGGCGGGCCAAATCGGCCCGCCTTTTCTGTCGGTTGCGTGTCACAAGCGATTGTGTGTCGCGTCACTGCCGAAAGCTCGCCCATACGGAGAATAGAAGCTGCACCACTCCGAGGGAGAGCCATGGCTCTGATTGATTCCAAGACCGGCAAGAAACTCCGCGACTACACCATTGCTGAACTGACCGAGGCCGCCAACCTGATGCGCGGCTACGACCTGGTGGCCCTCTGTGCCGCAGCCTCGGGGCATGCAGGCGGCACGCTGTCCATCATGGACATCACCGCCGGCCTGTACCTCAAGATTGCGGATCACGACCCCAAGAACCCCGATTGGGCGGACCGCGACCGCGTCATCTGGTCCACCGGCCACAAAGCCCCAAGCCTCTATCTCGGACTTGGGTTTGCCGGTTACTTCCCACCTGAGGACGTGGTCACGTTGCGCAAGCTGTACTCGCCGTTCCAGGGACACCCGCACTGGCTCAAGCTGCCGGGCGTCGAAGTCTCCACCGGCTCTCTGGGACAGGGACTGAGCATTGCCGTGGGCATCGCGCTCGCAGGCAAGCTCGACGGCAAGTCGTACACGACGTTCTGCATCATGGGAGACGGCGAGCAGCAGGAAGGCAATGTCTGGGAAGCGGCCATGGAAGCCGCGCACTACAAGCTCGACAACCTGGTGGCGGTGATTGACCGCAATCGCCTGCAGATTGACGGCCCCGTGTCCGACGTCATGGAAGTGGAGCCGCTCGCCAAGAAATATGAGAGCTTCGGCTGGGACACCGTGGAAATTGACGGCCACGACATGCAGCAAGTGGCCGCCGCGCTCGAGTCGGCCAAGCAACGCGCGGGCAAGCCGCTGGCGGTGATTGCCAACACGGTGAAGGGCAAGGGCGTCAGCTTCATGGAAAACGTCGCCGGCTGGCACGGCAAAGCGCCCAGCTACGACGAAATGGTGCGCGGGCTGAACGAGCTCGGCGTCGCCGGCGCCATCCCCTACGACCGCCTGCTGGCGGATGCCCGCCGTTACCAGGAAGCGGTAGAGCAGCGCCTGGAGTCGCGCATGCCGCACTTCACCCGCAACTACTGGTGGAATGCCGGCCCCACCATGAAGGCGGAGATGGAGCCCACCCGCAAGGGCTTCGGGCAGTCGCTGGCCGCCGAGGGCGACGATCCCCGCATCGTGTGTCTGGGCCTGGACATTTCCGGCTCCATCACCATCAGCGATTTTTATTCCGGCAAGCCGGAGCGCAAGCCGCGCTGGATCAGCCTGGGCATCGCCGAGCAATCCGCCACCGCCGCCGCTGCCGGGCTGGCGCGCGAAGGCAAGCTGCCGGTGCTCGGCACCTATGCCACCTTCGCCGTGGCCCGCAACCTGGACCAGCTGCGCGTTTCCGTCTGCTACGGCAACTTCAACGTGCTGGTGGCAGGCGCGCACGGCGGAGTCTCCGTTGGCCCCGACGGCGCCACTCACCAGGCGCTCGAAGACCTGTTCGCCGTGTGCGGGCTGCCCAACATGGTGGCGGTGGTGCCCTGCGACGCGCTGGAAACGCGCAAGGCCACCGACTACCTGCTGCTCCAGCACGCCGGCCCAAAGTACATCCGCTTCGCGCGCGAGGCTACGCCCGTGGTTACGACCGCGGAGACGCCCTTCGTATTCGGCCGCGCCAACGCCATCCGTTTCCGCGGGGAAGCGCCGCGCTTCCTCGACGCCTTTGAAACCACGCTGGCCGGGGACTATGCCAACGAGGAAGAAGACCTGAGCATCGTCGCTTGCGGGCCGATGGTGCCGGAGGCGATGCGCGCCGCCTGGATCCTGAAAAAAGAATTCGGCTACGAGACGCGCGTGCTGAACCTGCACACCCTGAAGCCCATCGACCGCGAGGCCATCGTGCGCGCCGCCCAGGAAACCGGCGTGGTGGTAACCGCGGAAGAGCACCAGGTGGGAGCGCTGGCCTGGCGCGTGAGCAGCGTGATCACCGAGGCGCCGGAGCTGTACGAGACGCCCGTCATCACCGGCGCTATAGGAATTCAGGACCGCTTTGGCGATTCCGGGGCGCCCTGGGAGCTGATTAAGGAATTCGAAGTGAGCGCCGAGCACATCGCCGCCAAGGCGCTGGAGCTGCTGGCGGTGCGCGCCGGACAAACGGCGGAGGATGCGGCATGGCTGAAACCTGAGCCGCGGCCCCTTCTCGCCACCATGTTGTTCAACCAGGAGCCGCCGCCTCTGCGGCTGCCGGCGCGTGTGGGATAATGCCCACAGGCCGGATTCTTCCTCCGCCCCACTTACATCTAATGACCGTGAACCTTGAAAAGCACCGCTTTTTCTTCGAACGCTACGGCCTGACTGAAGCCGACCTGGAGCGCTACCTGGCGGCCGCGCTCTCCGCCGGCGGCGAGTACGCCGACCTCTACTTTGAATACCTCTCTTCCACCTCGCTGCTGGTGGATGAATCCATGGTGAAGTCCGCGTCGCAGGGAATTTCCGCGGGCTGCGGGGTGCGGGTAATCGCCGGCGAGCGCACCGGCTATGCCTACACCGACGACCTGGCGCCGGAAAAAATTTTGCACGCGGCGCGCACCGCCGCCCTCATTGCCAGCGGCCCGGCCAAGCAACCCATCGTGGGCCGGCAGCAGAAGCCGGCGCGCACCTTGTACCCGGTGGCGCTGCCCACGGCCGATGCCGCCATCTCCGCCAAGGTGGATCTCATCATGCGCGCCGACCGCACCGCGCGTGCCTACGACCCCCGCATCCAGGAGGTGCGCGCCAGCTACGCCGACGAGCTGCGCAACATCCTGGTGGTGGGCTCCGACGGCACCTACGCCGAGGATTCGCAGCCGCTCTCGCGGCTGAACGTGAGCTGCATCGCTAAGGCAGATGGCAACTCCGCCCGCGGCACCTACGGCGGCGGCGGCCGCGTCCTGCTCGATTTTTTCCAGACGGAGAAAACGCCGGAATACTTTGCCCGGGAAGCAGCGCGGGAAGCCATCATCCAACTGGACGCGCGCGAGGCGCCGGCCGGCGACATGGAAGTGGTACTGGGCCCGGGCTGGCCGGGAATCCTGCTGCACGAAGCCATCGGGCATGGCCTGGAAGCGGACTTCAACCGCAAGAAGACCTCGGCCTTCGCCGGCCTGCTGGGCAAGCGCGTGGCCAGCGACAAGTGCACGGTGGTGGACAACGGCACCATGCCCAACCGCCGCGGCTCCATCAACGTGGACGACGAGGGCGCGCCCACCCAGAACACCGTCCTCATCGAGAAGGGCATTCTCAAGGGCTATTTGAGCGACAAGCTCTCCGCCAGGCTGATGGGCATGCCCGACACCGGCAACGGCCGCCGGGAAAGTTACGAGCACATTCCCATGCCGCGCATGACCAACACCTACATGCTGGCGGGCGAGGACAACCCGGAAGACATCCTGCGCTCGGTGAAGCACGGCATCTACGCCAAGAATTTCGGTGGCGGACAGGTGGACATCACCAACGGCAAGTTCGTGTTTTCGGCCTCGGAAGCGTACATGATCGAGGATGGCCAGATCACCGCGCCTCTGAAGAACTGCACGCTGATCGGCAACGGTCCCGACGTGCTGACGCGCGTTTCCATGGTGGGCAACGACCTGCGCCTGGACGAAGGCGTGGGCACCTGCGGCAAGGATGGACAGGCGGTGCCGGTGGGAGTGGGCAT
>JAMXLI010000196.1 GCA_024281115.1 Terriglobales bacterium
TCCATCATCAACCCGGTCCGCGCCACCTCCGCGACCGTGATCATGGAGCGCATGAAGAAGAGCGGCGCACCCATCAGCCGCAAGGACGCTACCGCGCTTGCCCAGCAGTCACAGACGGCCCTGATGGAGCGCATGCACAAGGGCGGCGCCGAAATGCCACACCCCGCGCTGCGCGAGCCGGAGATCCGGGTCTTGCTGCCCTACCTGCATCAGCTCGCGGGAATTCCCTCGAAGCAGCTGTCCCTGCAGGAATCCACCATGCAGCTAGGCGAGCACGTGGTCAAATCCACCTGCCACATCTGCCACAGCGCGGTGGGGCCAAACCCGTCCCCGGCCGAGATCGCCTCCGGCGTCATCCCCCCGCTGAGTACGTTGACCGCGCGTACCAGCCTCGAACAGTTTGTCCGCAAAGTCACCCGGGGCGCGCCGGTAACACTCGGAGACCTCTCCATTCCGGCGCGAGGCCGAATGCCGGTCTTCAGCTACCTGAAGGAGAGCGAGGCCTCCGCGGCCTACATTTACCTGCTGGCTTATCCGCCAACCCGGGAAGCGCCGCCCGCTGCGCAGCGCAGCCAACCATAGCGCCTACGCCTGCGTCGTTTTGGGGCTTCCGACGCCATCCCTCTTGGGAAAAAGAGCGGCGCTTTAGCGCCGCGTTGTCGCGCCCATCCATCCTGGGGTTTAGCCCCCGCCTGATGCACCTGCGTTCCGCGAGCGCGGCCCTCTGGCCCCGGTGATTTCGTCAGCCAGTCCGCGGACTAGAAGCTCAGCTTCAGCGCAAACTGGATTTGCCGCGGCGGCCGTGCGGCGGTCAGGAAGCCGAACTGCGAGGTCCCCAGTACCGTCGCGTTGTTGCTTTCTTGCGGGCCTGACTTCGCCAGCAGAGGGTTGGTATGGTTGGGCAGGTTGAAGAACTCGCTGCGGAACTCCAGTCGCGTCCGCTCGGTCACTTCGAAGTTCTTGAAGATGGAAAAATCCCACTGCTGGAATCCGGGACCCTGGATGGTATTGCGTCCCACGTTTCCGAAGGAGCCAAGCGGCGGATCGGTGAAGGCGCAGGTGTTGAAGAATGTGCCCGGCACGCAGGGCTTGGCAGTGGGATTGCCCACCTGGTCAGGACGCTGCGAAGCGCCCCCGGCGCCGCCATCCGAATTGGCGAAATCGCTGTTGCCGTCGAGCGCTGTGTACCAGTTGCCGGAGGAGATCGTCGTGATGCCTGCCACCTGCCACCCTCCGACGATCTGCTGGGTTACGCCATGGGCATCGCCCATGACCGCCTTGCCCCGGCCGAAGGGCAGCTCGTAGATGTAGCTCAGGGTGAAACGGTGACGCACGTCGAAATCGGAGTTGCCCCGCTCCCACTCGGGATGCTTGAACCAGCGGAAATCGCTGTTGTTCTGTGTGGGCCCCAGGTTGGCATTGGAGGCATTATCGATCGAGTGCGCCCAGGTGTAGGAACTCAGCAGCGAGAAGCCGTGCGAGAAGCGCTTCTCGGCGCGCAGTTGCAACGAGTGGTAGACCGACCCGCCGCTGGAGCGGAACAGGTCAATGCCGGTGTCGAGCGCGGGCACGGGACGGCGCGGCGCCAGCGGGGCGCTGGGGTCCGGCGAGGGATCGGCCTGGTTGCCGTTGAAGAAAGTGAACAGCTTCGTTCCCTTCGATCCCGCGTAGGTCACATCCACCACCGAGTCGTGGCCCAGTTCCCGCTGCACCGAGAGGTGCCACTGCTGCATGTAGGGCGTGACCAGGTGCGGATCAATGGAAAACAGCACCGGTGTGTTGGGATCGGTGAGCGCGTTGGCGGGAAAGCCCACCCGCAGGCCCGCCGAGCCCGGCAACTGTCCCGGCAGGTTGGTGATTCCCGGAATGGCGCAGTCCGCGTTTACGTTGGGATCGTTGCTGAACAGCGCGGGATTGGCTGAGGCCAGGCTGCACGGCGCATTGAACGACTGCGTGACAAAGAAAGGCGGGTTGAACCCGGCGCTGGGATTGGAGTAAGGGCCATTTTCCTGGCCGCCGTAGAAGATGCCGTATCCGGCGCGGGCCACCGTCTTCGGGGTGAACTGGTAGGCCAGGCCGACGCGCGGGGCGAAGTTGTTCGTATCCACGGGAACCAGCCCGCGGCTGCCCGTATCCAGGACGCGGATCTGGCTGGCCAGGGTCGGCGTGAGCTGCGCGGTCTGCCCGCGGGGAACGATGATGGTGGGCTGCGCCGGGTCGGCAAAGCTGAACGAGCCCTGCTGGTCGTGCCGCTCCTTCACCGTGGTGAAGAGCTCGTAACGGAGTCCCAGGTTCAAGGTGAGGCGCGGCGTGATCTTCCAGTCATCCTGGGTGTAGAAGGAATATATCGGCCGGAAATAATCCACATTGTGCAGGTTATTGATCGAGCCGCCATCGCTCAATCCCACCAGGAACGACGCCAGTCCCGAGCCCGCGGTGCCGGGATTGGCGGGATTGTCCGTGTATTGCGGCCCGAAGTCGAGGGTGCCGCGCGAGGCGGCCGGCTGGAAGATGGTGAACTCTTCGCGCCGGATTTCACCGCCGAACTTCACCGTGTGACGCCCTTTCACCCAGGTAACATTGTCGGAAAGCACGTACGTGTTCTGCAGCTCGACCGACGGCAGGAACGTGGGGCTGCCAAGCGTGGGAGCGCTGCCGTCGCCAAAGGTAAGCTGCGGCAATCCCCCGTTCAGCGGGCCAAAGGGCACTCCCGGAAAACCCAGGGCGCCGGAAACATCGGTGTTGAAGTTCAACTGCAGCCGCTGCGAGTTGATGCGGTTGTATCCCAGGCGAAACTCGTTGATCAGCTCCGGCCGGAAAACGTGGGTCTCGCTGATGGCCACGCTGCGGTAGGAGTTTTCTTCAATTCCGCTGAAGAAGCCGCCGCCATCGGCGAGGGTCTGCTGGAACGGCGACGGGATAAAGCGCGGCTGGTCTTCGTAGCTGAAGCGATAGAACGAAGTGTCCC
>JAMXLI010000197.1 GCA_024281115.1 Terriglobales bacterium
TCAGGATGGCAAATCCAATGCCCAGATAGAATGACAGGATAATGCGATGCTGGCGGCTCCGCAGCAGCGTGCGGATGCTGAACTGCACCACCGCGGTGTCCAGCGAATTGCCGAAGCGCGGTAGCCAGACGCCCCCGCGCGCGCCCGGGACAATATCCGGCTCTTCCACGATCTTGCGCAGGCTGCGGAAATAGGCCAGCAGGTAAGCGGCGCTCGCGCCCAGAGCCGCCGCCAGCAGGCCAAACACAGCGCGCCACGCCGCGGCCGGCACGCCGGGAGTCGCGTCGCCATTGAGGGCATGGAACAGCCCCAAATACCAATAGGAAGGCAACCAGGCCAGCGCATGCTGATTTCGCGGCGAGGCGAAGGCTTGCGGATTCGAAAGCGGCGGTTCCAGAAAGTAGGTGGCCAAAATCAGGCAGAATGCTGCGATTTGCAGCAACGCCGAAAGCCGGAGATACCAGCGGCGCGGCAGTTGGCCGGCTGTCCCTTGCACTGCCAGGATGGCGCAGAAGACAAACGCCGCCCCAGCCAGCGCCGCGATCCAGTAGGCGGCAAGCGCGCGGACCCCACCAAGCAGGCTGCTGTGCGCGGGAGCGAAATGCAGCAGCCCCCAAGTGATCCCGGGGAGGCCGTTGAGAGCGGCGGTCGTCAGCCCGAGGGCGGCGCCGAGGGCCGCGGCCTTGGCCAGGAAGATCGTGCGCGGACGCACCGGCAGAGGCGCCAGCACCAGTACATCGCGGCGGTCCAGGAAAGTGGAATCCCAACTCAGCACGGCGAACAGGCCCATGACCAGCATGGTGGTGGCAATCAGGAAGTGCTCGGTGCTCCATAGCGCGGCCACGGCGGCCCTGGCCGTCATACGGCGCGGATCGAAGAACATCGCCCCCAGCGCCACAACCGCGCTGAAGAAGATCAGGACGCTGCCGAATTGGCCGAGCAGTTGCTTGATATCTCCCTGCGCGGACAGGACCTCCAGATCCACCATGCGAAAGAGGAACTCACGGTAGAGGACGTGAAACTGCTGACGATTCATGACGCGCCTGTATGCCCCCTTTTAGGCAAGGATGAGATCGGCGATCTGCCGCGAGACGGCGGCGGTGTCCTGCTCTACAGCGAGTTGCGAGAAGATGTCCTCCAGAGTGGGCAGCGACATCAGCGCGCGCAGGTTTTCGATGGAATCGTCGGCCTTCACTTTGCCGCGGTGCAGAATGACCACGCGTGAGCAGACGCGCTCCACGGTTTCGAGTTCATGCGAGCTGAAGAGCACCACCTTGCCGCGGGCCGCCATTTCCTGGATGAGGCTGCGCAGGACGAGACCGGTGGCAACATCGAGGCCGGAGAAGGGTTCGTCCAGCAGGATGAGGTCGGGATTGTGCAACAGGGCGGCCGAAAGCAGCACTTTCTGGCGCATGCCCTTGGAGTAGGACGAGATCGGTACGTGACGGTCGCTGTGCAGCGAAAGCAGGCGCAGGAGGCCGTCGATGCGCTCGGCCGTGGGCTTTTCGGGCAGGTTTCGCAACTGGCCCACCATGACGAGGTACTCTAGTCCGCTCAGGTGTGGATAGAGGTGCGGCTCTTCGGGCACGTAGCCCATGCGCCGCTTGTAGGCGATCAGGTCGCGATGGATAGGCGCGCCGTCGAAAAGGATCTGGCCGGCAGACATTTCGATGAGCGCCGTGATCATCTTCATGGTGGTGGATTTGCCCGAGCCATTGGGGCCCAGGTAGCCAGTCACCTCACCGGCGCGAGCCGTGAAGCTCACATTGTCTACCGCGGCGATACCGGCGAATCGCTTTGAGACGTTCCGCAACTCCAACATGAGCATGAGACTCCGGTTGATGGCGGAAAGTTCCGGAGAGGGATCATTGACCTTCGCAATGACTCCGAGTCGGCTACTGCCCCATAAACCATCCGGCGTGGTCGTGCACGTAAGCCCCGAAGCGGCGCAGAAAGGTCATCTCATCTTCTGGCAGCGGCCCGCGCTCTACTTCCCTGAGGTTCTCCAGCAGTTGTCTCTCGTTGCTCGGCGCGGTCAAAGCCACCTGTACGTGGGGGTTGGAGAGCACGAATCGGTAACACTGCCCAGCGGTCGCTACCGGTTCTCTCTGGGGCCATCCTCTGGGCCGGACCAGCAAGCGTCCCCAGCGCGTAACCGTATAGCTGATTACGCCGGTATTGTGAGCCGCGACGTGAGGAAAGATGTCCATCTCGGCGCCCGGATGCGCTGCATTGTAGCGGATCATCAAGGCGTCCACGGCTCCACGCGCCGCCAACTCTCCGGCGAATTTTCGATGATGACAGGATATTGCTGTCGCCCTCACTTTACCATCGGCCCGCAACGCGTTCAGTTCTTCCTCTATGCGGGGCGAAAACTCCTTCGGCTTCATAACACCCAAGAAGTGAAATACATCGATATAGTCTGTCCTATATCTCCGTAGCGCATTGTCCAGTGACTTCTTGAGCGACGTATGGCCGAAGATCCAGTTGTAGCCCCCCGTCGCGAGCACAATCTTTTCGCGCTGGTCGGCATTCATTCCACGGACTACGCCGGTGATGTTTGTGTCGATGGCAAACGCGAACAGATAATTAACACCATGATCGAGTGCGCAACGAACGGTTCGCTCACCCGGCCGATTCGTAGCCGCCAGACCCAACCGGAACACGGGCCAGCCCTCGGGGCCCAGCCGGCCACGTAGAAAAGCGGAGCTTGGCATCATGAATCCTCACATGCCTTCAGAGTAGCGCGGAAATCTACTCGCGCCCGGCGCCGCCGCGCCGGCCGCGCCAGCGCCATCCTACTTCACCGGCGGAGCGCGGCGCGTATCCTCGCGTGGCGGTGTTCGCTGCCCCGCTGATCTCAGGAACGGGCGTTACGCGGCCAAGTGGCGCGGAACACCGCAGTTCCGGTGACGTGTCCCGCTCAGGGATCGACGTTTCCGTAAAATGGGAAACAGTGCCATGCTATTCGTTCGCGAACACGGAACTAACAGTCCGCTTCTGATCACTCTGCACGGCGGACCAGGCGCGCCCGGAGGCATGTTGCCTGTCGCTCGGCGCTTGGCTGAACGATGCTACGTTCTCGAGCCCTTTCAGCGGGCAAGCGGAGGCGCACCGCTCACCGTAGCTCGACACATCGAAGACCTGCATGAACTGATCTGTTCGCGGGCCGTCGATTCTCCACCTGTGCTGCTTGGTTCATCCTGGGGTGCGATGCTGGCGCTAGCCTACGCTGCAGAGCATCCACTCTCGACTGGGCCACTAATTCTCGTAGGCTGCGGTACATTCGATTTAAACGCACGGGCGCGAATGCAGAGAGTTATTTCGGAACGGACGAGCGCCGAAATCCGTAGACGTCTGGAGTGCGTGAAGCAACTAACCGATGCCGATGAGCGACTGGCCGCATTTGCCGACGCCTTGGCGCCGATGTACTCTTATGACCCGCTTCCTTCATCCGTGAGCGGCGAAAGGGTTGACGGAAAAGCGCATCAGGAGACTTGGGACGACATGATCCGGCTACAAATGGAAGGCGTTTATCCGGCGGCTTTCGCGAAGATCCGCGTTCCTGTCCTGATGGTGCATGGCGACTATGATCCGCATCCTGGGCGCCTCATTCGGGATAGCCTCTTGCCTCATATGCCGCAATTGGAATACCGGGAACTGGAGCGTTGTGGACACTATCCCTGGCAGGAAAGACATGCTGCCGACGTGTTCTTTGCGCTTATCTACGACTGGCTGCGCCAAAACCGATCGACTTCAGACCGGCACGACTGAACCTGCCACGGCCTCCAGGGGCCGGACATCAAGGCTGAATCACAAATGGAGCCGAGGTGCGGCCGCCAGCCTGGACTACCACTTCAAATTTCGAAGGCGCGTCGGCGGGAAGGATCGCATTCACCTGGTAGATGCCCACCAGCCCCGGTGTCATGCCGGAAAAGAAGGCCGGGGCAGTTTGTCCGCTGACGAGGACCGTGGGTTGGGCCGCCGTTCGGGATAGCGGCGAGGCCGGCGCGACGGCGCCTGCGGCCACCTCGGGAACAGTGGCGCCAAGCCCGGTCATGTACAGCACAAGGGCGCCCGGCGACCGTACCGCGGCCAGGATGGCGGGAGACGCGGGTGCGATGCTCAATGATACGGGCAGGCTCGTGCGATTCACGCTGGAGACGGTGAGGGAGGCCGGCTGGCCTGGAACCAGGACGGTAGGGAGTTCGACAAGCAGCCGGTCGGGCTTGGCGGAGAAAAGGGGCGCCGGGATGCCATTCAACTCCACGTGCGTACCCGCCAGCCGCAACGGAAGGGGCGCGGCGGCCGCCTCGAAAAGCGATCCGCTGGTCAGCCTGTCGCCTGCGATGGCAACGATGCCGCCGGGTGCGAACACGTCGCTGACGCCGGAGAGATCCTGCACACCGCCGGTGGCAACCGAAGGCGGGGGCGCCGACGGGCCGGAGCGCGGCGTAGCATCGGCATCGATTTCGCCGGTGAGCCAGAGCAGCGCCTTCAGCAGCATGGTGCGAATCTGCGGTAGTTGGAAACTCTCGGGGAAGTGCCCGAAGGCGCTGTAGAACACCCGCCCCTTGCCGTAGCTCCGAATCCAGGCGAGAGCGAAGTCTCCATCGGTGCGGTTGATTCCCACAGCGGTCATGTCCACCGATTGCGTGTCGAGCGTGAGAAGCACCCGCACCTGATCGCGGGAAAAGGCGCGGAACTGATAAAACTCTTCGGTGAAGCGGAAGCTCGGCGCGAGATGCGCCACCATGGGGTTTTGCGGATCTTCCACATCCATGGCCGCCTCCTGTGTCCAGGGGTGTCCATCGAAATAGCCGCCGATCATGTCGCCGTACTCGGGCCAAGTGTAAAGGCAGTCCGTGGCGCTGTGCGAGCCGCCGAAGCCCTTGCCTTGGCGAACGAAGTCCAGCAGGTCAACCTTCTGCTGATCGGATAGGGGCAATTCGCCGCTGGTGAAGAAATACACCGCGTCGAAGCTCCGCAGAAAATCGGCCGTGAGGAGCGAGACGTCTTCCGTATGGACGACTTCGAGCGTGCCGGATTCCCGCGCGAGTTGCTGCATGACCTCGACGGAAGCGTCAATGGAGTCGGTGTGGCGGAACCCGTAGGTCGCGGTGACGTACAGGATGCGGCGTGGCGCCCCGAGGACGACGGATGCCGGCAGCAGCAGACAGATGGCGGCAATGAACCGCGCGAAGGGCCGGTTCATGAGCCCAGCATACACCGTCCCGGCCTCGGTATGCTCTCGGCATGACGCAATATCGGAGGACACTAACTGTTGGCCCGGCCTTCTCGGGTTATGCGTGAGCGCGGTAACCCGGCCCATCTTGGAGCGAAACCCTGTTCCAGCCGTTCGGCGCAGCGCTCACGGTACGATCTGGTGCATGATCAGGTTGTACCCGGGCGTATTAAACCCGCACCGCACACCCGTCGGGATGAAGTTCGTAGGCGTATCGGCTGGCAAACGGAACGTCACCTGGTAGATGCCGATCATTCCCGGCGCAAGCCCCGCAAACAGTGTTTCCGCGTCCGTGGTATGCGGTGTGAACAGGCAATGCGCATGCCCGGTTAACGGGCGCGTGTCGTTGAGTGGCGCTGGCTCGCCGGTCTTCATAGTCCCACGGACCGCCCCGAGCCCGGTCATGTACATGTGAAAGGTGT
>JAMXLI010000198.1 GCA_024281115.1 Terriglobales bacterium
GCAGGATGGATCCGGCGCCGATGAATCCAATCCCGGGGATAATTTGCGCCGCAATGCGCGTGTGGTCGCCCGTATACTCCCCCGCCAGTTGCGCCGAGAGGATGGTGAACAGCGCCGATCCGAAGCAGATAAACATGTTGGTGCGCAGGCCGGCGGGGCGTGCCTTGAGCTCGCGCTCCAGCCCGATGATGCCGCCCAGCACGGCGGCCAGAACCAGCCGCGCCATCGCGGTGCTCACAAACAGACTGCTTTCGAGCCCTGAATTCCTCGGGATGTGTTGCAACCAGTTCACGATAGGCGCACCTGCGGCGGATTCTACCGTGTAACCGGCGAAGGGTGACTTGAATACGGGAGTGCAGCACCCTGGCGGTTACCTCGGCCAGGGATGCGTCTGGTAAATGGTGGCGCGCGGCTGGCCCAGCGTCTCCACCACCACCACAGCGGGCAGGCGGTGTTGGCGGGCGCAGCGGGCAACCGCGTCGTCGTCAAATGCCACCGCATAGTCGGCCAGGCGCTCGGGTTCGGCCAGTGCCTGCTCCCACAGCCCCGATTTGGAGAGTGCGTGCTTCCAGTCGCCATGATTGCCTTCCTGGATTACACGGCGCAGCGGAATTCCGGCGCGCTGCAACGCTCCCACGTGATCGCCGATGTACATCAGGAGTGTGGCCGAAGGGGGCAACCGATGCAGTTGCACCGCCAACTCGGTTTCAAATGGAATGCGGGTCCGCGAGTTGGCGATTGCTTCCTGCAGGCAGATGGGCTGCGTTCGCCACAGGCCAATGTAACTCAACGCCACAAAGAGGAAAGCGAGGGCGGCCAAGACTGACTTCCCGCTGGAAGGCAATCGGCGCGCAGCCAGCGCGGCATAGAGCGCCATGGCGCTCAACCCGGCGACGGCGGGCAGGAGCTCCAGCCCATAGCGCACGTTGTAGTAAGAGTGTGGCCACCACTGCGGCATGAATATTGGGACATCGCCGTACGCAATGGAGAGCGCGTAGAACGGCAACGGCAGCCACAACAGCAGCATGGGACGCGATCTGCGGAGGCTGGCAGCGGTGAAAATGCCCGCTGCCGCGAGCACGAGCCAGATCTTTTCCCACCAGCCGTTCGCCAGGTTCAACCCGGTGGCCTTGACGTAGTACAGCAACGCCAGCGGCAGGTCGCGGTAACCGGGGTGATGAAACTCGGCCGCCGAGGTACGCCGGGCAATCCCGCGGGCGGAATAGGGTCCGTTCAGAAAATCCAACGGGTTGCCGAAGACCACGGCGTTGTATGCCATCCACAGCGCCGGCACTGCCAGCACGATGAGCGCGGCCAAAGCGAGAGATTTGCGCAGGCGAGTCGCCGCAGGCGTCGGCAGCGCCCGGCCCTCGTTTTGCAACGCGTGCAGGCGACGCATGCCGGTCAGCAGCAGGATCCCACCCATGATCGCGGCGGCAAACCATCCGTCGTAGCGCGTCAGCATGGCCCCTGCCAGGCACAGGCTGCAGCGCAGAAGCGGCCGGGCGGCGCCTTCCTCTTCCCGGTCCGCCCGCAAGGACTCGGCGGCAAAAACCACGCTCCACACGAACCATGCCAGGTACAGGGACTCGGTCATGGCGGTGGCCTGCAAATAAAGCAGATTGGGATTGGCTCCAAACACCGCCGCGCCGAACGCGGCGGCCAGGCCCCGGGCTGTCGCTTGCTCCGCGTTTTCGGGAAGCGAATCGCGCAGCAGACGAAACATGCCCAAAACGGCCAGAACGTAGGCCAGCATCGACGGTAGCGAAGCCAGCATGCCGGATTGCCAGGCAGCATCGGAAACCACGAACGGCATGATGAGGAGGTGCGGAAGGGGCAGCCACACCGTGCCCAGTTGCAACGGGCCGGGGGTGCGCGAGTCGAATACGCGGCGCGCAATGTTGATGTGCGCCACTGCGTCGCCGTAGAGCAGCACCTGGGCGTGGCTGTAGTAGTAGAAGAAGGCCGACAGTGAGGCCAGCCCGGCAAGCAGCCGGAGGGCTACGTTCGCCGGGGAATTCGGCCGGTTCATCCCAGGTGGGTCAGCTCGCGGAAGAGCTGGAACCGCTCCTCGATCTGCTCGTGGCGCAAACCCTGCAGGCGTTCCGTGCCGAAACGCTCCACGGCGAACGAGCCCATGACGCCGCCGTAGAACATAGCGCGCTTGAACACTTCGCGATTCAGTTCCCCCTGGCGCGCGATGTAGCCCATGAAGCCGCCGGCGAAGGCGTCCCCCGCGCCGGTGGGATCGCGCACCTCCTCGATGGGCAAAGTGGGAGCGCGAAAGGGATGGTGGCCGATGCCAAAGGCGTGATCGCCAAAGAAGACCGTGGCGCCATATTCGCCGTGTTTGACCACCAGCACCTTGGGCCCCAGGGCCAGCACCTTTTGCGCGGCCCGCGGCAAGTTGGTGTCGTGCGCCAGCGACTTAGTCTCCGCGTCATTGATCAACAGCACATCCATTACTTTCAGCGTCTCAGCCAGCTCGCTGGGCGTGTTGTTGATCCAGTAATTCATGGTGTCGCCGCCCACCAGCCGGACCCCGCCCAGCTGCCGACGCACGTCGGCCTGCAGCGTCGGCTGGATATTGCCGAGGAAGAGAAACTCCGAATCCTGGTATTCGCGCGGAATCACCGGCGCGAAGTTCTCGAACACATTCAGCTCGGTCGCGCGCGTCTGGGCCTCGTTGACGTTGGCGCCGTACTCGCCGGCCCAGAAAAAAGTTTTTCCCGGAGCGCGCTGGATGCCACGGATATCAATGTTGTGCCGGCGGAATACTTCTTCTTCCCGGGCGGTGAAATCGTCGCCCACGACGGCCACAATGCGAACCTGCGTGAAATAACTGGCCGCCAGGCTGAAATACGTGCAGGATCCCCCGAGCACCCGCTCGGCAGTGCCGTAGGCGCTGGTAATGGTGTCGAAGGCGACCGAGCCTATGCCCAGCAGGCTCATGTGGCTCCCTCGCCCGCGGCGA
>JAMXLI010000199.1 GCA_024281115.1 Terriglobales bacterium
ACCGATAACGAAACGAATGCCCCGCGGGTCTACGGCGAGGGCGCGTACAGCCGCAAGCCGCACGTGAAAGACGCATTTCACCGGCACATCATCCAGGGCGAGAAGACGCTGAAGGACCCGCCGGGAACCAAGGCCTGCATTCACTACCGCGAGATGGTGCCGGCCGGAGCTTCGACGGTGCTGCGGCTTCGGCTGGCGGCCAGCGAAGCCCCGCCGTCGCTAGCCGAGGTGGACGCGGTCATCCGCCGGCGCAAGCAGGAAGCGGACGAGTTCTACGAAACGGTTCATCCTCCCCACGCCACCGCCGACGAAAAGCTGGTGCAGCGCCAGGCTCTCTCCGGCATGTTGTGGAGCAAGATGATCTACATCTTCGACGTGGAGCGCTGGCTGGAAGGGGATAATCCCAGGTTCCCCCCGCCGGAGTTGCGCAAGCACACGCGCAACATCCATTGGCGCCACCTGAACTCCATGCGCATCCTTTCCATGCCCGACAAATGGGAGTTCCCGTGGTTTGCCTCCTGGGACCTGTGTTTCCAGTGCGTGGCGCTGGCGCTGGTGGATCCCGACTTCGCCAAGGAAAATCTCTGGCTGCTGCTCTTCGAGCAATTCCAGCACCCCAACGGGCAGATTCCCGCCTACGAGTGGGAATTCTCCGACATGAACCCGCCGGTGCACGCCTGGGCGTGCTGGCGGGTTTACCAGATGGAGAAACAGCGCACCGGCAAGGGCGACCTGGGATTCCTGGAGCGCTGCCTGCATAAGCTGCTCATTAACTTCGCGTGGTGGGTGAACCGTGTGGACAGCCAGGGCAACAACGTATTCGAAGGAGGGTTTCTCGGGCTGGACAACATCACCGTGGTGGACCGCGGGCAGAAGTTCCCCAGTGGGGCCATCCTCGAGCAATCCGACGCGACCGGTTGGATGGGATTTTTCTGCCTCTACCTGATGCGCATCTCCCTCGAACTGGCCAAGACCAACGAAAACTACGAAGTCCTGGCCACCAAGTTTTTCGAGCACTTCATTTACATCGGCCACGCCATGAAGAAGATGGGCGGGCGGAATTACCAGCTGTGGGACGAAGGGGAAGGCTTCTTCTATGACGTGCTGCGTTTCCCCAACGGCGAGTTCCACAAGTTCCGCCTGCGCTCACTGGTGGGCGTGATTCCGCTGTATGCGATCGAGGTGCTGGACCGCGAGGACCTGCAACCCTACCCGCACTTCCTGGCCAACGTCGAATGGTTCATTCGCAACCGTCCGGACCTGGTGGGCAACGCCTGCTACAAGGTGCAGGGCGACGACGCCCGCTATGTGCTGTCCATCGCGGATGCCGGACAGTTCAGCCGCATCCTGCAGCGGCTTTCCGACCCGGCGGAATTTCTCTCCGACCATGGCATCCGCAGCATTTCGAAATATCACAAGGAGCACCCGTTCCGCTTCGGCGACAACCAGGTGGGCTACGAACCCGGCGAATCCGAGGTCAACCTGAAAGGCGGCAACTCCAACTGGCGCGGCCCCATCTGGTTTCCCACTTCCTACCTGCTCATCCACTCGCTGCTGCGCTTTGCCGACGCGCTGGGCCCGGAATTCGAGGTAGCCGGCCCCGGCGGCGCGACCACGCCCTGCAAGCTGGCGCGCGAAATCGCCGATCGCATGATCCGCATCTTCGCGCGCGACGGCGACGGCCGCCGCGCCTGTTTCGGGCAATATCGCAAGTTCCAGGAAGACCCGCACTGGCGCGACTGCCTCCTGTTCAACGAGTACTACCACGGCGACAGCGGCATGGGACTCGGCGCCAGCCACCAGACGGGATGGAGCGGCCTGGTAGCGAATCTGATCGACGAGTGGCGCCGCTAACCGCCCTCCGCAAGGGCGTCCCGGCGGGATGGAGCCCGCAGGTTGCGTGCTACAATGCCCGCCAATTCCGCTCCCCATAGCTGAACTCCGCGCCCCATGAGCCTCTGGAAACGACTTCTGTTCGCGCTGGGCCTCCTGGTGGTGGTGATGGCCATTGCTTCTTCCGGGTACCGCCTGCTGGGCGGCCCCGCCGTCACCTTGCTGCAGGCGGTTTACATGGCGGTGGTCACGCTGGCGGGCGTGGGCTATGGCGAGATCGTCGATACCAGCCAGAACCCCGTGCTGCGCGTGTTCAACATGGGGGTCATCCTGGTAGGCGTGGCAATCACCGTGTACGTGTTCTCCGTGGTTGCCGCCTTCATCGTGGAAGTGGAAATCGCGAATCCGTTCTGGAGACGCCGCATGGAAAAACGCATCAGCGAGCTCAAGGACCACTACATCATCTGCGGGCTGGGCGATACCGGGCGTCATGCCGTCGAGGAGCTGCAGAAAACGCTGACCCCGCACGTGGCCATCGATCTTTCCGAAGAGACGTTCAAGCGACTCAAGGAAGTGCATCCCGACATCTTTTCCAGCCTGCTCTACATCGTGGGGGACGCCACCGAAGAGGAGATCCTGGAGCGCGCCGGCATCGAGCGCGCCCGGGGACTCATTGCCGCCCTGCCGCACGACAAGGAGAACCTGGTGATCACTGTGCTGGCGCACCAGCGCTTTCCCAAGGTGCGCATCGTGGCCCGTTCTGCCGAGCAGAAGTTCTCTGAGCGGATGCTGCGGGCCGGCGCCAGCTCCACGGTTTCACCCAGTCGCATCGGCGGCCTCAGGATGGCCAGCGAGATCATTCGCCCGCACGTGGTGGGTTTTTTGGACCTCATGCTGCGCGAGCAGGCGCAGACGCTGCGCGTGGAGGAAGTAGAGGTGCCCGCTTCCTCGCCCTGGGTCCAGCAGGCCTTGAGCCGCATTGATCTGTCCACCCGTCACAACCTGCTGGTGCTGGCGATGAAGCACGAAGCGCAAAGCCCGCAGGCCAGGCTGCGCGTGAATCCGCCGCTCTCGACCGTGGTGCAGGGAGGCGACGCTATCATCGTGATGGGCGACGTCAAGGATATTCACGCCGCAAGGAAGGCGGCGGGGGCGCTTTCGGTTCCTACCGCCACCTCGTGAACGCAGGCTACTCTGCGATCAGCAGGCTCTCCGCAAACGGCCACTCGGAATCGATCCATTGGCTGTCGCAACGGAAGCCGGTGGCTCGGGCGAGGCCCCGGACTTCTTCCGCGGAAAACTTGTGGCAGCTTTCGGTCCAGATGGTCTCGCCCTCGGCGAATTCCACCGACAGGGCTGAGCGGGGAATCTCCACCGTCTGCGCGCGCCGGGAGCGCAGGTGCATCTCGATGCTGCGTGCTTGGGGATTAAAGCGAACGCAGTGCTCAAATTGCTCGAGCGCGAAGTTGGCGTCGAGTTCGCGGTTGGCGCGCGCCAGTAGATTCAGATTGAAGGCCGAGGTCACACCCAGCGGGTCGTCGTAGGCGTCGAGCAGCTGGGGAATCGGTTTCTCCAGGTCCGTGCCCAGCAGCAGGGAATCGCCGGGCTGCAGGATGCCGCGGACTTTGTGCAGGAACTCGCAGCCCGCGGGGCGGTCGAAATTTCCAATCGTGCTTCCCAGGAACAAGACCAGCAGGTGATCGCCGGGGCGGCGGCGCGCCGCCACTTCCAGCAGTCCATCCAGGTATTCGCGCTCGAAACCGACGATGCTGATGGCTTCCATGTCGCCCAGCTCGCGCTTGCACATGGCCAGCG
This sequence comes from Terriglobales bacterium, assembly GCA_024281115.1. Classification (GTDB taxonomy): domain Bacteria; phylum Acidobacteriota; class Terriglobia; order Terriglobales; family Acidobacteriaceae; genus JAMXLI01. The sequence goes on from JAMXLI010000199.1 coordinate 3,649, forward strand.
CGGCGGGCGAGATCTCGATGGGGAAGTAAGAGGTGTGTTGCCGCCGGCAGAGCGCGCGCAGGATCCAGCGCGTCTTCTTGCCGGTGCCGCTGCCCAGCTCCGCCACCAGCACGCGGGCGGGCAGGCGCGCAACGATGTCGCTGGCATTGCGCTGCAGCAAGCGCTCGTCAGCCCGGGTCAGGCCGTATTCGGGCAACACGCTGATCACTTCGAATAGGGCCGAACCCACGTCGTCGTACAAATATTTCGAGGGCAGTTCTTTCTGTCCCGGCTTGGTGAGCCCGGTGCGCGCATCGGCGGCGAACTCATAGACCGGGTCGGCGGTGATGGCGTGAATCAGCATAGGTTCGGCTTCTCCCGGTTACCGGTTCCGCACGCAGCGAAAGCCCGCGTACACGTACTGGTAATGCGGCTGGAACCAGTTGCGAAAAGAGCGGCGCACCATGCAGGCGGCGGTGCGCGGCGAAGCTCCCTTCATCACGAAGTGCTTGCCGTCAAAGAAATCGGCGGAGTATCCGCGATAAAAGGGGAACGGTTGAAATCCGGGAAACGGCCCAAAGACTGTCGAGGTCCATTCCCACCCATTGCCCACGGGTTCCACCACCCCGAATGCGCTTTGCCCAGCGCGATGCGCCGAAACCGGCGCCGGGTCCCAACTCGCGAAATCGAAGTTGCCCAGCCGGGACTGCGGCGGCTGCGCTCCCCAGGGGAAGGGATTCTCCTGCCCCGCCGGGGTGCCGCACGCCGCCCGATGCCATTGCGCTTCACTGGGCAGGGTCTTACCCGCCCAACGCGCATACGCGCAAGCTTCCGCGTGGCTCACGTAGACCGGCCAGGAGAGCGGCAGCGGAATTTCCGCAAACATGGTGCGATAGAACCAGCCCTCGCCGTTGCGCAGCCAGAACACGGGATGGGAGATTTCGCGAGCGCTCCTCCAGGCCCAGCCGGGGTCGGTCCACAGGCTGCGTTCCTGATAGCCGCCAGCCTGCATGAACTCCAGGAACTGCTGGTTGCTGACCTTGTACTTGTCCACTGCGAAAGCCGGGACTTGTACGGTGTGTTGCTCGAATTCATTGTCCCAGCCGAATTCGGCGCCCCCGCGGGGCAGGCCCAGGGTCGCCATGCCGGCAGGTACTTCCACCATTTCTGCGCGGGCGGGAGGAAAAACCGCGGTGGGCGCACCCGGCGGCGGAATCTTCCGGTCGAGCGGCAGCTGGTGCAACATGTAGGCCAGGGTTTCCGCGTGCATCAGACGGTGCTCGATGGCCACGTTCAACAGGACGGCGGCGGAAAATCCATCGGCGCCGGGCTCATGGAGCGACACGAGCTGTAATTGCTGGTCGAGTGTCTCGCGCACTCGCCGGACGTAGGCTTGCACCTCGGCCAGCGATGGCCAGTCCGAGGGCTGATCGGCGGGCAAGCCGCCGTCCACCGGGTCGATTCCGAATGCGAACAGCCGGTCAAGAGCGGGGTTGAACGCCTGCGCCGCCAGCACGCGTTCGCGCAGCAGGTTCCAGTCAAAAGCTTCCAGGTGGCCGATATAGAAAACAATGCGGTGCCGCTCGGCAATAGGCCGGTCGTAGAGGGCCTCCTGCTTCACGATAGCGAACAGCTCGTCGGTGCGGGACCGGGCCTGCGACAATCGCGCACGCAGCGACCGCTGGAGATCGAGAACGCTTTGGCTGGCAACCATGCTTGCTCCTGGCGCTACAGTGGCGGGCAGTGCCGGGCGGGAACACCCTGCGCCGCCCGAAGTTAGATTCAGAATTGCTGCCCCGGGTTCAACTCAATTGGGCAGAATTTGCCCTCTGGCGAGACATGGGCTAGCAAGGGACAAGGGCAAGGCGTGGGGGAGGGCATCCGTGCGAGCCTTCGGGCCGTTTCCAGCGCTCCACTTCTACCATGGGTCCGGCGGGTAATTGCCTGGAAGGCAAGGCCAAAAGCAGCGTTACCTATTGCAGCGAACTGGCGACTTCGGAGAACACGTTGTTGGACTTGCCGCCAATGATCTTGATGGTCCCTACCACGATGACCAGGATGACCGCCAGCATCACCGCATACTCGGCGATGTCCTGCGCGTCATCTTCTGACCAGAGTTGAGTGAGTAAAGCCCGGAACTGCGACATACACATCTCCTTTCCCCCGCGGCCGGGCAGGCCTCCGGGCACGCTGAGACAGGCAATTGTGCACCGGTTTCGCTGCAAACGTCAATATGCAAGACCTGCCTCCCACGTTTGATGCCGCACGCAAGTTGGGGAGAGTTGCCGCTGGTTGATGCGCCGGAGGTCGGCTGGTCAACCCAGGCCAAGGTGAAAAGTTCCGCAACCAGCCGCGGTGAGCGCCAGAATTTCTGATCGAACACATTGAAAATTAAGGCATAGCCGGGCATCGCCGCCTGCATCCAACCGAAAAAATGCCCTCATGAGGGCCGAAGGAGAAAGCATGAAGAGATTAGCAACTTGGTTGTTGGCAATGGCGGTGGGCCTGTCGGTTTCGGCCTTCGCCCAGGACAGTAGTTCTTCGCAGCAGGACTCGTCGGGCGCAGCGGCGCAGAGCGGGAGCACGGGACAGAGCGGCACGTCCGCGAGCGGAACCGCATCGGGCGCGCAAAGCGGCGCTTCGTCGAGCGACTCCAGCCAGGGCTCGAGCGCGGCACCCAAGGCGAAATTGGCGCACCTGCGCGGCACCATCGGGCAGGACGGCTCCACTTTTACCTCGGACAAAGACCAGAAGAGCTGGACGATCATGAATCCCGAAGCCGTGAAGGGTCATGAAGGCCATCACGTTCGCTTGAGCGCGCACGTCTATCCCGACAAAAACCAGATTCACGTGATGTCGGTGAAGATGGCGAAAGGCTCCAAGCATGGATCGTCCGCTGATAATTCCGGCAGCGGTATGGGCGCGAGCAGCGGCAGTACCAGCGGTATGGGCGCGGGCAGCGGCAGCAGCACCAGCGGCAGCAGCAGCGGCCAGACCTCGAGCGGCCAGCCGCCCCGGGGGTAGCCCGAGTTCAACCATATTTCAGCATCAGGCCAGCCTCGCGCTGGCCTTTTTTTTGCGCGGCAGAGTATTGGTCGGGCGATGAAGTTGTCCCGCGAAGCAGGTGGCATCGGTGTGTACGTATCCCAGCACCAGGCAGCATCCTTCGGTGTCCTTGGGGTAGTTGCCCCAGTGGATCAGGATGCCTTCGAAGTCGGACACTTCCATCACGTGCGGCATGAGCGGGCCGAAGCGGGGTGAGTTCGTGATCTCGATCTCGTATTCGCCGGCGGGAATGCAGTAGGGCTTGCCATGCGACTGATCGGCACGTGGTTGAGGGTTAAGCAGAACTTCTGTCCATCGATGTACATCACGCCGCAGGTGGAGTGGGGGCGACCAGAGCCGATTGAGGGTAGGTTGCATGCGATAGACTTGACGGGTAACTTTCACACCGGGAGGTGACCCTGATGGCAG
>JAMXLI010000200.1 GCA_024281115.1 Terriglobales bacterium
CACTTTGCAACCGCGCAGAGAATGCTGGGAGTAACGGTGAACCAGATCCTCGGGCCCGCCGACCGCCTGCTGCTGCGCACGGCCGAGGCCGCGGGCTGCGCCTCCACGTTTTATCAAACGCGCGTCGGCATTTTAGAGGCGGCGGATGGAGACGTCGAGGGCCACGCCTGTCCCGATCCTTTCTTTGGGGGCCAAGGCCCGGAGCGCAGCACATGCATCGGCTGCGGCGGCTGCATGATGGGTTGCCGCTTTGGAGCAAAGAACACGCTCGATCTCGGCTACCTTTACCTGGCGGAGAAAAATGGCGCCACCATCCTGGCGGAAACCCGCGTGGTGGACGTGCGGCCCCTGCCGGGCTCTCCCGCTGGAGGAGCGGGCTATGAGGTGCGCACACACTGCTCCACGGCCTTTTTCTTGCGCCGGCCGCGTCGGTTTACCAGCCGGGGCGTGGTGTTCGCGGCTTCCGCCTTGGGAACCATGGAGCTGCTTTTCCGCCTTCGCGAGCGGGGGTCGCTACCCGGAGTCAGCAGCCAACTGGGCAAACATGTGCGCACGAACTCGGAATCGCTGATCGGCGCGCGCGTTCCCGGATGCGCGGACGACCTGTCCCGGGGCATCGCCATCGGCTCGGGTGTTTATATCGACGAGCATACGCACATCGAAGCCGTCCGCTATCCTCGCGGGTCCGACACGCTGAGCTTTTTGACAACGATTTTGACCGACGGCTCCCCGGGGTCGGCGCGGATCGGGCTCTGGCTGAAAAATCTTCTTATTTCCATGTTGTTGCACCCTCTGAAGACATTGCGCATGGTGCGTCCCTGGGGCTGGGCGCGGGAAGCCGTGATCCTGCTCTGCATGCAGGCCCTGGAAAGCCAGATCGAAATGCAGTGGCAGCGGCCCTGGTTCTGGCCCTTTCGCAAATGCCTGGTAAGCCGCGGGAAGAAAGTACCGACTTATATCCCGCAGGCCAACGAGTTCGCCAAAAAGTTCGCGCAGGTCGCCGGCGGAACCGCCATGAGCATGCTTCCGGAAATCCTGTTCGATGTTCCGGGCACGGCGCACTGCATAGGCGGTTGCGTAATCGCGGAGTCGGCCACGCACGGCGTAGTGGATTCGCGCCACCGCGTGTTCGGTTACAAGAATATGTATGTGTGTGACGGCTCGGTGCTTTCCGCCAATCTTGGCGTGAACCCCAGCCTTACCATCACGGCCATGGCGGAGCGCGCCATGAGTTTTCTTCCTCCGGCGCCGCAAGCCGACTGGGAAGATGCCGCACAGACGGCCGCTTGAGGCGAATATCTTTCCGCAACCCACTCAGCAGGATTGCGCCGTCGCGGCCGCAGTCTTGTCCGGCGGCAGCACCCAGTCGAGCACATTGCGCTCATAGCGCAGCCACAAGCGGCTCGTATAGAGCAGCGCGCTTCCCTGGAGCTTGAGCCAGTCTTGCGCTTGCAGCGGAGAGCGAAAGTCCGCGCGGTGCGCAATCCAATGCTGGGCGATATCGCGCACAATCGCCAGGGAGGTCGTGGATCCCTCTCCGCCCACATCCGCCAGGATGCCATCGAGCGTCAGCAACGCCTTCGACAGCATGATGAGCGCACGCGGGAAACGCACTCCCCGCAGCGCGGCGCGTTCCAGCAGATGCATGGCATCAGCCCCACTGGCCAGGCGCGCCGCCGGAAGCTCGTCGAAGTAGGCATTCACCGCTTCGCGCACGGCCCGGGCTCGTGCTGACTGGGGCGGGATGCGGCATTGGCTGAGCGCCCGCACCTCGTCGGCCGTGCCCACCCGGTCCCGCAAGCTGAGCATGAGAAGCAGCAGCGCGAGGTGCCGGCGCTGCTCCCGGCTCAGCCGCTCGCGCAACGCCCAATCCAGGATGACCAGGCCGGCAGTTGGACTGTGATACAGCAGGTTGCCGGCGTGCGGGTCTCCGTGAAACACCGCTTCGTCGCGGGCGGCCAGCAGCGGGACGGCCACCAGCGCCTCCACCAGTTGTTCCGCCAGCCTGCGACGGCGCGCGCGCGGCAGGCGTGCCGCCGCGCTCGTCACCTTGATTCCGCGCTCTTCCGTGAGCGCCGTGATGCTTCGCGTGCACAGCGGTCGAATCACTCGTGGCACACGCACCCACGGAATCTTCCGGTACAGCTCCGCCGCCTCCGCCAGGGTTTTCTGTTCCCGACGGAAGTTGACCTCGTGCTGCAGCAGGCGACGTACCTTGCGAAAGGTGTCGGGGATCAGCTGCCGCGGAAAACCATAGCTGTGGTGCCGATGGCCGAAATGCTGCGCCAATCCCTGCAGGTACTCCATGTCCTCGCGAAAGTAGGGAGGGATATGCGGCTTCAGCACCTTGAATACCCCGCGTTCCCGCTGGGCTGTGCGGGGATTCCTCCAGGTGAAGCGCACCACGGCGCTCACGCTGGCCTCCGACAGAATGCGCCCCGCCATCCGCACCTCGTACCTTTGGAGCTTGGGCCCCAGTTCGGAGTGCACGATCGCGTGGATATCCTGCGCGGACACGTCCCGGATGCCATTCTCCAGGCGGGCAAGCGCACGCCGCAGGACGGGACGCAGGTGCCGGTTGCGCGCAATCACCTGCCCCAGCTTCTGCAGTCCTGGCACCTTGGCGATGAGCCGCAGCAGGCGCTGCTCGGCTGAAGTTTTTCGCGGCAGTTCCAACTGCTCGAGCAGCTTGGGAGCAAGCCGCGCCGGAGACAGCCGCGCCACCACAAACATCATGGCATCCCGAACCGGTGGAGGCCACTTCAGGTAAGGCGGGGGGACCAGGCGCTCCACGGGAACGATCTCATCCACAATCCAGCGAGCCATGGCCTCGCGCAGCGACTGTCCCAGGGGACTGGCGAGCATCGCTTCAACTGACCGAACGCGCTCGGCCGTAGGAGCATTCTGGGGAAAGAGGCTGTCGATCGCAGAACGCAGTTGTCGTTCCGACATGCCGCGTCCACGCGATTCGAGCTCCGCTACGTCCAGCAACAGTCCTCGTTAATTCAGCGACTCGAAAATTCCGGCGGCACCCATGCCGCCGCCCACGCACATGGTAACCATCCCGAAGCGTGCGCCGCGCCGCTTGAGTTCGCGAATGAGGGTGGCCGTGAGCTTGGCGCCCGTACAGCCCAGCGGATGCCCAAGCGCGATGGCCCCTCCATTGGGATTGACGCGCTCAGGATCGAGACCCGCTTCCTGAATCACCGCCAGCGACTGCGCCGCGAAAGCTTCGTTCAGCTCGATGACAGAGATGTCCTGCAGCCTGAGCCCGGCCATCTTGAGCGCCTTGGGAATGGCGTACACGGGCCCGACTCCCATCTCTTCTGGTTTGTATCCCGCAGTGGCGAAAGCGACGTAGCGCGCCAGCGGTACGATGCCAAGCTGCCGGGCGCGTTCCGCCGACATGACGACGGCAGCGGCCGCGCCATCTGACATTTGCGAGGAATTCCCTGCTGTCACTGTGCCTTTGGCGTGAAAAGCCGGTTTCAGCGCAAGCAGCGCGTCCAGCGAAGTATCGGCGCGGGGTCCCTCGTCCGTCTTGAAAGTAATCTCGTGCTTTTTCGGCTTGGCACCATTGGGCGTGGTGAAGCTCACGGGGACGGGAGCGATTTCGTCCTGGAATTTTTCGGCGGCGATGGCGGCCAGCGCCTTGCGGTGGCTGTGCAGCGCGAACTCGTCGCAGGATTCCCGCGAGATGCCGAAGCGCCGGGCCAGCCGCTCTGCCGTCAATCCCATCGAAAGGTAGGCGTCGGGATAGTGCTCCACCAGCCAGGGATTGGGCGAGATCTTGTGGCCGCCCATGGGGATCATGGACATGGACTCGGTACCGCCCGCGATCATCACTTCCGCCCCGCCGGCGGCGATGCGCTCCGCCGCCAGGGCGATCGCCTGCAGCCCCGACGAGCAGAAGCGGTTGATGGTCATGGCGGAAATTTCCACGGGTAGGCCGGCGCGCAGCGATGCAATTCGCGCGACGTTCATGCCCTGCTCGGCTTCAGGCATGGCGCAACCCAGGACGACATCCTCGATCTCGCGGGCGTCCAGTTGAGGCACGCGGCCAAGCGCTCCCTGGATTGCCACCGCTGCCAACTCATCGGGACGCGTGGACCGCAGCGTGCCCTTGAAGGCACGTCCGACGGGCGTGCGAACGGACGAGACGATGACGACCTCTCGCATGGTGCACCTCCTGAGGCTACTGTCAGTACCATCATTATCAGCCCCGGGGGCCTGCCCGCGCTGTGCCGATTGAGAAAGTCACGATACATCGTGATCTGGGTCACTGCCGGGGACGAGACCCCGGCACCTAGACTGGGGTGTAACAACATAAAACTGACCAGCAGCCTGCGAGAAGGCTGGAACTCGCTCGAGTTTTGCTCCAGCCTCGGGCCTGCCAACCGCTTCTGTACTGGAACTTCCGTGCCGCGAAGCCGTGGATTTCCGCTGACCGCGATTGATTTATCCGGACCTTGCGTCAACTATAGAGAGAAGCCAGGCGACGGGAGCGTTCCCAGGTGCTGGGCGCCCGGAGCGGGTGGAGGTTGACATGAAACGCATTCATAACGTCGCTGTTCTGGGTGCCGGCACCATGGGCGCGCGCATTGCAGCCCACTTTGCCAATGCCGGCGTGCCCAGCCTGCTGCTCGACATGGTGCCGCCGGACGCAGACTCGAAGACACGAAACCGCATTGCCCTCGCGGGATTGGAAGCAGCCAGAAAGTCGAAGCCGGCTGCCTTCTTCGAGCGCTCACTGGCGCATCTGGTCACCATCGGAAACTTTGAGGATGATATTCAGAAACTTGCCGGCGTGGATTGGATCATCGAGGCGGTAGTCGAGAACCTGGAAATCAAGCGCGCGCTGCTGAAGAAAGTAGATGCTGTTCGCCAACCGGGAACCATCGTCACCACCAACACCAGCGGCCTCTCGGTGGCGGAGATCGCGCAAGGCTTCTCCGCGGATTTTCGCCGCTGCTGGTTCGGCACGCACTTTTTCAATCCGCCGCGCTACATGCGTTTGCTGGAAATCGTTCCCGCGCCGGACAGCGATGCCGGCCTCATGGAATCCATTGCCTGGGTCGCCGATGTCCGCCTGGGTAAAGGCGTGGTGTATGCCAAGGACACTCCTAACTTCATTGCCAACCGCATTGGCACATACTCCGTGCTCAACATCATGCGTCTGATGCAGCAGATGGACATGACTGTCGAGGAAGTGGACGCGCTTACCGGCAATGCGGTGGGATGGCCGAAATCGGCAACATTCCGCACCATCGATCTGGTGGGCCTCGATATTCTGGCGCACGTAGTCGGCAATATGCAGAAGTCCGGCCACCAACCCGCGGCCGAGGTTCCGCCTCTGCCCGATTTCGTGCGCGAGATGCTCTCGCGGAAGTGGCTGGGCGACAAGACCCAAGGAGGTTTTTATAAAAAAGTCGGGCATGCCAACGGACACGAGCGGGAGCGGCTGGCCCTGGACTGGAAGACGCTGGAATACCATCCCCGGCAAAAGCCTCGGCTGGCAGCGCTGGAAATGGCCAAGAACGTGGAGGAACTCGGCCCACGGGTTCGCATGTTGCTCGGGTTGAATGGCGCCGGCGGCCACAAAATGGACAAGGCTGGGCAGTTTCTCTGGTCCGCCCTGGCAGACTTGTGGACGTACTCGGCGGAGCGCGTGCCTGAGATTTCCGAATCTGTCGTCGAGATTGACCGCGCCATGCGCCTGGGCTTCAACTGGGAAATAGGGCCCTTCGAGCTTTGGGATACGGTAGGCCTTGAGGCCAGCGCCGCGCGCATGACCAAGGAAGGGCGTCCTCTGCCCGCAAATTTCGAGGACCTGCTGCGCGCGGGCAAAAATTCCTGGTACGTGGAAGCTCCTGACGCCCCCTCCGGGCGCGCTTATTGGGACCTGCAAGCCTCCCGCTACCAGCCCGTGCAGGTGCCCTTGGGCGTCTGGTCGGTAGCCACCGCCAGGAAAAATAACCCCATTGTGAAGCGCAATGCGGGCGCCTCGCTGGTGGACCTGGGCGACGGCGTGGCCTGCATCGAGTTTCATTCCAAGATGAACTCTCTCGGCACCGACATTGTGTCGCTGATCACCGAAACTTTGAAACCCGGAGGAGCCGGGGACAATTTCGACGCTTTCGTCATCACCAATGACGCCGTGAATTTTTCTGTAGGCGCAAACCTGATGCTGCTGCTCATGTCCGTGCAAGAGGAGGAATGGGACGAAGTTGACCTGGCCATCCGGCAGTTCCAGCGTATGACCCAGGCCATCAAGTTTTCACCGAAACCGGTGGTGATCGCGCCCTTCGGCATGACGCTGGGCGGCGGGGCGGAGATGACCTTGCACGCGGCGGCGCGACAGCCGCATGCGGAGCTGTACATCGGGTTGGTGGAGATTGGCGTGGGCCTGCTGCCCGGAGGCGGTGGCTGCAAAGAGATGCTGCTGCGGGAGGTGGACAGCGCCGCCGCCATCCGCCAAGGCACGCACGCCGCGGGCGCCCTCGCCGATTCGGTCGAACTGATGGAAGCAATGAAGAAGGCGTTTGAGACCGTCGCCACGGCCAAAGTGGCGACTTCCGCCCACGAAGCCCGCGGCCTGGGATTTCTTGCTGCCGCCGACCGCATCACTATGAACCGGGAGCGCCTGTTGAGCGACGCCAAGCACCGCGCTCTGGAACTGGCGCGCGCGGGCTACGAACCTCCGCAGCCGCGCACGAACATCCCCGCGCCCGGCGAGGGCATCCTGGCGGCGCTCAAGATGGGAGTGCACCTGATGCGCCAGGGCGAGCACATCTCCGAATACGAAGTAAAGCTGGGCACGAAGATTGCCGAGGTGCTGTGCGGCGGAAACGTGACCCCGGGCATGCCAATCAGCGAGCAGTACCTGCTCGACCTGGAGCGAGAGGCTTTCAAGTCGCTCTGCGGAGAGCGCAAGACCCAGGAACGGATTCAGTACACGCTCAAAACTGGCAAGACGCTGCGCAATTAATCCGAGCAGCAGCGCCAAAGGCCGGCTTTCAGGAGGGCGGGGCCTTCCGCCCAACGCGGTTCAGGATGCGGCGAACCTTCTTGGGCGAGATAGAAAGGCGGGCGGCGACCCGCGAGACCTTTCGGCCTTCCCGCTCCCAGACCTTGGGGATGATCAGCTCGGCGAATTCTTCGCTGATCTGCTGGAACGTCTTCTCCCCGGTCGCACCTTGCGACCAGGCGCGCAGCGTCGGGTGCACGCTGCCGGAACGCAAGACCTTCGCCTTTAACATCTGCAGGTCTTCCCAGGCGCTGTCGGCGCGATCGTGCCGGGCAAGCGCGGTGGCTTGGTCGTAACACGGGCGGGCCGCCTCGGGATCGTCGAAGAAGCGGTTGCAATAGGTCAGTCCGGTCCACACGAAAGCGTGGGCAATGAGCCGGCGGTTTTGTGTGTGCTTGGCGAGTTCCACCGCGTCGTGGGCGTAATCCTGCGCCAGGCGCGCGTGGTTGCCCGGGTCCATGCTGTCGCCAATGCCCTCTTCCACCCGCGCGTTCTCGATCATGCACAGGAGCAGGCGGGCGCGCGCCATCAGAATGTAATCGCGCTTCTCTTCGGCCAGATGGAACGCCGTCTTGGCCGCCTCCTCCGCCAGCTCCAGGTCGCCATTGTCGAGGTGCAGGAATGCATAATTCAGGCGCACGCTGCCGATGCCATGGTGGTTGTCGTACTGCTGGTAAATGCCGGCAGCCTGGTCCAACTCGGCCAGGGCCTCCTGGCGGAGCTGCTCGAAGCGCGGCCGGTATTGCGGCTTGCCTTCCACGTCGCCGGAGCGCCCGCGCGTGGCCGCCTTGCGTCGCCGTGCGGCGTCGGCGTCAATTTTGCGCCGCAGTTGCAGCGCGATCAGGCGCTTCACGTAGGCCAAATTGTTCAATGAGCGGGCCACATTGCGGTGTTGAGGATCGCGTTTCTGGTAGTGCTCCAGGGCAGCGTTGAAGGCATCAATCGCGTGCTGGTATCGGCCCTGGCGGCGCGCGATGCGGCCATAGGAAGAATGAATGTTGCCCAGGGTGAGGTAGTCGTCGGTCGCGCTCAGGACGGCTTCGGCCTGGTGCAGGATGTCGGTAGCCTGCTTGGCATCGCCCTTCTGGAAAAACAGCCAGCTTTCCAGCACCCTCATCACAGCCGCCATGCAATCATGGCCCAGGCCGGCGGCAATCTCGCGTCCCTTGACGGCAAACGCCAGCGCCTGGTCGTATTCTCCCTGCATGCGGAGGCAGCGGCCTTTCCAGAAATTGGCGACCGCGAGCAGTTCCTGGTCCTCGACTTCGTCTGCCAGGGCCAGCACGAACTCGAAGTGGCGAATGGCCGCTTCCGTGGACTCCTCCGACATCTCCAGCATGCCTTCGGCCATGCGCAGGTGGAGATAGTCGCAGAGCGGCAGGCGCGCCCGTACGGGCTTGGGAAAGCGCGCCACCACGTCTTTCACCAGCGCCGGACGTTGATAACCAACGTCTACCCACTGCGCCAGATAGCCGGTGAATCCGGCGGCGTTCTTGCAGGAAGGATCAAGGGAGCTCAGCAGGTCGCGGCGACTTTCCAGGAGTTCCATGCCGCGGGCCACACGGCGGCACACCAGCTCACGCTTGAGTTGCGCCAGAAATTCGTCAGAGATTTCGGCCGGACCAGCGCCTGTTGGCGGAGCGGACATTCCAGGTGGCTCTACTGGATGTAATCATAAGCCACGAGGGTGAGAAATTCCGCGAAATCGGGGCTGGTAATCATGCGCTCGTAGATGGCGGCGGCCTCGGCCAGCCGCGCCCCCGTGAGCTTGGCCTTCTGCTCCGCAATCACGCTGCGAACCAGCTCGCGCGTGATGGGGCGGCCGTCGCTCATGCGGGAGCCGTGCCGCAGCCATTGCCACACCTGGGCGCGACAGATTTCCGCCGTGGCCGCGTCTTCCATCAGGTTGTAGATGGGAACGCAGCCCAGGGCCCGCAGCCACGACTCGAGGTATTGCAGGCCCACGTCAATGTTCCAGCGCAGCCCGGCCTCGGTAATCTCGCCCGTGGGAACCGCGAGCAGGTCCTTGGCGGTGACGTGCACCTGGCGGCGCATGCCAATCTGGTTCTCGCCCTTCATGTGTTCGTCAAAGATCTGCCTGGCAACCGGCACCAGCCCGGGATGCGCCACCCAGGTGCCGTCGTGCCCGACGCGCACTTCACGCAGCTTGTCCTGGCGCACCCTGTCGAGCGCCTTTTCGTTGGCCTCGGGATCGTTCTTGATCGGAATCTGCGCCGCCATGCCCCCCATGGCGTGAATGCCGCGCCGGTGGCAGGTTTCGATCAACAGATCCACGTAGGACTTCAGGAAATGCCGCTCCATGGTCACCGTGGAGCGGTCGGGCAGGACGAAGTCGGGGCGGTTCCGGAATTTCTTGATGAAACTGAAAATGTAGTCCCAGCGCCCGCAGTTCAGGCCGGAGGAATGCTCGCGCAGTTCGTACAGAATCTCATCCATTTCGAAAGCCGCCAGGATGGTCTCGATGAGGACGGTGGCGCGAATGGTGCCCCGCGGAATGCCGAGTTCATCCTGGGCGGTGAGGAACACGTCGTTCCACAGGCGCGCTTCCAGGTGGCTCTCCATCTTGGGGAGATAGAAGTAGGGACCGGTACCCTTGGCGATCAGGCGCTTGGCGTTGTGGAAGAAGTAAAGGCCGAAATCGAACAGCGAAGCTGAGATCGGCCGGTCATCGACGGTGAAGTGCCGCTCCTCCAGATGCCAGCCGCGAGGACGAACCACCAGCGTGGCCACGCGCGGATTCAACCTGTACTGCTTGCCCTCCGGACTGGTGAAGCTGATGCTGCCCTCGACCGCATCGCAGAGATTTGCCTGTCCTTCGATATTGTTTTGCCAGGTAGGGGAGTTCGAGTCCTCGAAGTCCGCCATAAAGACGTTGGCGCCCGAGTTGAGCGCGTTGATGATCATCTTGCGGTCTACCGGACCGGTGATCTCAACGCGGCGGTCGCGCAGGTCAGGAGGAATCGGGGCCACGGTCCATTCCGCGGAACGAATAGGCGCTGTTTCCGGCAGAAAATCGGGCAATTGCCCGGAGTCGAGTTCCTGCTGCCGCTGTTTTCGGCGGGCCAGCAGCTCCTGTCGGCGCGGTTCGAAGGCGCGCGCAAGGCGCTCGAGAAACTCGCTTGCCGGCTTGGAAAGGATGCTGGTTTGCGGCGGATTCTGTGCGGCCAACGGGCTCATGAGGTTATCGTACCCCCGTCCCCCGCCGCCCTGCCAGCACTCGTCCGAATCGGACTAGTTGACCGAAACGGACGTCAGCCCTTGGCCCGCGCCCCCATTTCGGCATCTACTGTGCCGGTGAGGGGAGGCCATCACGACATGCAAGCTTTGTCCGCAGCAGAAATGACCCGGCAGTGGCGCACCGATTCCCGGTGGCAAGGTATCGAGCGGCCGTATACCGCCGACGACGTGGTACGGCTTCGCGGGTCCGTACACGTGGAGCACTCCCTGGCGCGCCTGGGGGCCGAGCGCCTGCGGTGGCTGTTGCACCACGAGCCTTACGTGTCTGCTTTGGGGGCGCTCACCGGAAACCAGGCGGTGCAGCAGGTGAAGGCCGGCCTGAAGGCGATTTACCTGAGCGGGTGGCAGGTGGCCGCCGACGCCAATGATTGGGGACAAATGTACCCCGACCAGAGCCTCTACCCCGCCGATAGCGTGCCCAACGTGGCCCGCCGGATCAACAATGCTCTGCTCCGTGCCGACCAGGTCCACCACATGGACGGCAAGAACGGCATGTACTGGATGGCGCCGATCGTGGCCGACGCCGAGGCGGGGTTTGGCGGCAGCCTGAACGCGTTCGAGCTGATGAAGTCGATGATTGAGGCTGGGACCGCCTGCGTCCACTTCGAAGACCAGCTTTCCTCGGCTAAGAAATGCGGACACCTGGGCGGCAAAGTCCTGGTGCCGACCTCGGAGGCAATCCAGAAGTTGGTGGCGGCCCGCCTGGCGGCGGACGTGCTGGGAGTGCCGGCGCTCATCATGGCGCGTACCGATGCCAACAGCGCCCACCTGCTCACCAGCGACATTGATCCGCGAGACCAGGAATTTGTGACCGGCGAGCGCACCTCGGAGGGTTTCTTCCGCATCCGTGGTGGCCTGGAGTCCGCCATTGCGCGCGGGCTGGCCTATGCTCCCTATGCCGACCTGATCTGGTGCGAGACCTCCGAGCCCAACGTGGAAGAGGCGCGCCGCTTCGCCGAGGCCATTCACGCCAAGTTCCCCGGCAAGCTGCTGGCCTATAACTGCTCGCCTTCGTTCAACTGGAAGAAGAAGCTGAGCGACCGGGTGATCGCCAGCTTCCAGCCGGAACTGGCGAAAATGGGCTACAAGTTCCAGTTTGTGACCCTGGCCGGGTTCCACGCGCTCAACCTCAGCATGTTCGAATTGGCGCGCGCCTATCGCGACACGGGAATGACCGCCTACTCGCGCCTGCAAGAGAAGGAATTCAGCCGCGAAGCTGAGTTCGGCTACGAGGCGGTGAAACATCAGCGCTTCGTCGGCACCGGCTACTTCGACGCGGTCACGCAGACGATCGCGGGAGGGCTGGCCTCCACCACCGCGCTTGAAGGCTCGACCGAGCAGGAACAGTTTGCCGGCATTCAGCGCCAGGTCCACCCCAAGCACGGACCGGATGCGGCCTGCCAGCCCATACTCGGCGACTGCCCTTCGGCCACCATCGAGATCACCAGCGCCGGCCAGGCGCCCCCGCCTGCTGGAGATTAGGCATCTCAAGTCGCCTCACGGGTGTCACTGCCCGTGGGGCATTTTTTCTGCTCCCAGCCGAATAGCCGCTCGCCAGTCCGTCAGGGAGCGAGGGGCAGCGTGAACCAGAAGACCGAGCCGCTGCCCAACTGACTGGTCACGCCGATGGTTCCCCCGTGCGCCTCAACCACAGCCTTGGCGATGGCCAACCCCATGCCGGTTCCCTGCACGCGATAACGCTCGTTCTTGCCTCGATAAAATTTGTCGAAGATCAGCGCCTGCTCGAAATCGTCAATGCCCGGGCCGCGGTCAGCTACGCTGACCAGTAGGCTGTTGGGCTTGCCTTCCGCCGTCACGCTGATGGAAGAGCCGGGCGGCGAGTACTTGCCGGCATTTTCCAGCAGGTGGGCCAGCACATCCCGAATGCGGTCCAGATCAAAGCGTAGCGGCGGCAACTTTGCATCCACATCCAGATCGAGGGGATGTCCGGCCAGCGACTGACGGACCTCCTCGATGGCCAGGTGGACGGGCTCAGCAATGGCGTGCGGTGCGCGACGCAGCTCCACCTGGTTGGCCTCGAGCTGGGCCATGTCCGCGGCTTCACCCACCAGGCGGTTGAGGCGGTCGGTCTCCTCGTTAATCACAGTCACCAGTTCCGCGCGCGCGGCGCTTCCCAGGTTGGCGTCGGAAAGCAAGGAAGTGGCCGACATCTTGATGGCGGTCAGCGGGGTACGAAATTCATGGGTCACCGAGTCGAGGATGGCGCTGCGTAGCTTTTCACCATGCCGCAGGGCCTCGGCGCGGCTCAATTCCTCCATTGCCCGGATACGCTCGAAGGCGATGGCGATCAGGGTACCCAGAGCTTCCAGCGTCTCCCGCGAGAGCGCCTCGCCGGCCACTCCCAGCGCGCCGATCGTGCGCACTCCGATGCGCAAAGGCATGAAGCCCAGCTCCTGGCTGGAACTGACGATCGGCTCGCCGCGGGCGGCAACCGCGCGCAATCGTTCGTCGTCGAGTTCGCGCGCGCTGGCGGAAGAGCGATACACGTCCTGGCGGCCGGCCAGCAGCATCGCCACTTCACGCAAGCCGAAGGTTTCCGCCACCTGCGCGGGAATGGAGTTCAACATTTCGGGCACGTTCTCGCTGGCCAGCAGTTGCTGGCTGAAGGCGTAGAGGCGCTCGATCTCGCGGCGGCGCTGGTTAGCGCGCCAGGCTTCCCGCCGCGCCCG
>JAMXLI010000201.1 GCA_024281115.1 Terriglobales bacterium
CTGGGATGGTCGGTCAGGAGCAGCTCGACCAGCGTCTTGCGCGTGTTGATCACCGCCTCGGAGCTGGTCTTGACGTTCATGTTGGGCTCGCAGGCCCGCACGCAGGAGGCGGTGTATACCCGCTGCCCCACGTCCACAACGCAGACGCGGCAGACGCCCACCGGGTTTTCGTTCTGCTGGTGGCACAGCGTGGGAATCGCGATGCCGTGCATCCGCGCGGCGTCGAAGATCGTTGTCCCTGGTGGAACGGTGACCTGCCGGCCGTCAATCGTTAGGGTCACGTCCGGCGCGGGGACAGGAAGGGGAGCCCCGGCTGCGCTCATGCCGCCCTCCCGTTCGTCTGGAAGCAGACGCCGGCGGGACAACGCCGGTTCACCAGGTGCTCGTTGACATCGTCGCGGAAATGGGTGAGAACCGACTGGATGGGCGCGGGCACGATCTGGCCCAACCCGCAGATAGAGGCCATCTTCATGGCGGTGGAAAGCTCCTCGAGCAGCGGCAAGTCGCCTTCCGAGTACCGGCCCTCGGTCCAGCCGGTCAGCATGTCGGTCATCTTCTGCGAGCCCATGCGGCAGGGCACGCATTTGCCGCAGGACTCGTTGCGGAAGAAGCGCACCGCGTTGAGCGCCATGTCGAGCATGCAGGTGCCCTCGCCGCAGACCACGATTGCGCCCGAGCCCACCATGGATCCGGCCGCGGCCACTGCGTTCCAGTCCAGCGGCAGGTCAATCATGCTGGCCGGCAAATAGCCCGATGAGGGACCCGAGGGAGCAAAGCCCACCAGTTTGCGATTGCCCAGCAGCCCGCCGGCGTAGTTGTAGATCAGCTCGGAATAGCGCGTGCCCATGGGGACCTCAAACACGCCCGGGCGGTTCACGTCGCCGCTGATGCCGACGAACTTCATGCCCACCGCGCCGTTCACGCCCTGCGCCTTCTGCCACTCCACCCCGCGCGCGAGAATGACGCTGGCGAAGGTGAAAGTTTCGACGTTGTTGATGACGGTGGGCTTGTTCCACAAACCGTGGGTGCCGGGAAAGGGCGGCTTGTTGCGGGGTTCCGCCCGCCGTCCTTCAATCGCCTCCAGCAGCGCGCTTTCCTCGCCGCAGATGTAGCCGCCGGGGCTGACGAAAATTTCCAGGTCGAAGGCCAGGTCGCTGCCCAGCACGTTCGCGCCCAGCAGCCCGTCACGGTAGCAGCGGTCGATCTCTTCCTGCAGCACGTCGCGGGGGTGCTCGTATTCGTGGCGTATGTAGAGAATGCCGCGGCGCGCTCCGGTCACCAGCCCGGCCAAAATCATGCCTTCCACCACCAGGTGGGGCACGGTTTCCATGATGAAGCGGTCCTTGATGGTGCCCGGCTCGCTTTCGTCGGCGTTGCAGACAATGTATTTCTCGCTGCCGGCAGCGTTGCGCACGATTTCCCACTTCAGGCCGGTGGGAAAGCCGGCGCCGCCCATGCCGCGGAGGCCGCTGGCCTTCAGGGTGGCGATGATGCCGGTCCAATCGCGCGATTGCACCGCCTGGCGCACGACCGCGTAGCCCGGTTTGCCATCGTAAGGATCGCAAACCACCCGCACCTGGGGACGCCGGTGGACCGGGGGAGGCAGGGGACTGCCGGCGGCCGCGCCGCGGATGATGCTGATGGCCTCCGCCGCGCTGAAGCCGGAATAAATCTGATCGTTCACCGACATGGCGGGCGCGCTATCGCAGCGCCCCAGGCAGGAGACATCATGCAGGGAGACAACATCGGGGCCGGCCCCGGAAAACGCCTGATCGAGCCCGCTGCGCAGCTGGCAGGCGCCGCGCAGGTGGCAGCTCATATCCGCGCACACCTTCACCTCCACCTTGGCCGGAGGGCTCAGGTGAAAATGCGGGTAAAAACTCGCCACCGCATGAATCTGGCTCACTGGGATGTTCAGTTGCTTGGACAAATGGCCGAGCTGGTCGGCAGGCAAATAGCCGAATTCCTGCTGTATCGCCCTGAGGGCTTCAAACATGGCGTGAAACCTGAGTCACCTGGGGTGCGGGGGCGACGTGCGGCTTCATCCGCCCCGGAGGTGGCGAATCTTATAGCAAAGCATGGGACGTGTCCACAAGCGACGCGCTGCTTTTCTACTCATTGACCTGGATTTGGATTCGGAGTATAAGCGTGGGCCACCCGGGACGCACCGTTCTGGTGTGCCGCGCCGGGTCCCATCGTTCGGAAACTTATGTGGAGCAACTGCAGACGGCTGCTGATGGCGCTTGCCCTCGGGGGGACGGCGCTGGTCGGTCTGGCTCCGCCGTGCTTCGCGCAGTTGCCGGCGCCGGGCGCCGTGGGCAAGTACAACGGCGCGGGCAGCTGCGCCGCCAGCAGCTGCCATGGCAGCGTTCAGCCCAAAACCGTTACCCACATCTTCCAGAACGAGTACACCATCTGGGCAGGTCAGGATAAGCACGCCAATGCCTTCAGTGTGCTTTCCAACCCGGTCTCGCTGCGCATCGGCAAAATCCTGAAGATCGGCCGCCCCGACCAGGCGCAGAAATGCCTCATCTGTCATTCCCTGGATGTGCCCAAGGAGAAGCGCGCCCAGACCTTCGGCATGGAGGACGGCGTCAGCTGCGAGAACTGCCACGGGCCCGCCTCCGGCTGGCTGGGGCCGCACACCACCGCCAACTGGCCCCACATGAAGTCGGTGGAGCTGGGCATGTACGACACGCGCGACCTGATGCGGCGCAGCGCCAAGTGCGCCACCTGCCACGTGGGCTCCCAGCAGCAGTTTGTGGACCACGACATGATTGCCGCCGGGCATCCCGATCTGACCTTCGAGTTGGGCTATTTCACGAAGGCCATGCCGCAACACTGGAAGCGGCCCCAGGACATGCCGTGGTTTGAAGTGCGCGCCTGGTCGGTGAGCCAGGCGACCCAGCTGAGCGAAGCCTTGCGCCGCCTCTCCTGGCGCGCCGGGCTGCCCACCTGGCCGGAGTTTTCCGAAATGGACTGCATCGCCTGCCACCACAGCCTGACCATGCCGGAGAAGAGCTGGCGGCAGGAGTTGGGCTACCCAGGCCGGCGCCCGGGCACCGCGCCCTGGAACGCCTCCCGTTATGTGGTCTTCCGCCACCTGGCCGAGGCGGTGGATCCAGAGGCGGAGCGGCAACTGGGCGCGGACATCGCCAAAATCACCGAGCTCATGTCGCACCCGGCGGGTAAAGGCGCGGAAATCGCCGCCAGTGCCAGCCATGGCGCCGACCTCGCCGGGCGCATCGCCCAG
This sequence comes from Terriglobales bacterium, assembly GCA_024281115.1. Taxonomy (GTDB): domain Bacteria; phylum Acidobacteriota; class Terriglobia; order Terriglobales; family Acidobacteriaceae; genus JAMXLI01. The sequence goes on from JAMXLI010000201.1 coordinate 3,254, forward strand.
CAGCTCAATACCCGCTCTTACGATCAGGCGTTCACCCTGCGGCTGCTGCGGGCAATTGCGCAGGACGAGAGCATCGCCAACCAGGGAGAGCGCTCGGCCGAGCAGGCTTACATGAGCCTGGACTCGTTGTTTGACGCTTACCGCACGAACGCCAAGCCGGGCGACGATCCTCAGGTGCAGGCCGCCATCGCGTCGCTCTTCCAGCAGCTCAACGATCCTTCCGCGTACAATGCGCCCCGGTTTGCTGCCGGCATGCAGCGTGTTTCCGCCTTGCTCGGCCGCCAGGGTTCGAGCGCCGGCGGGAGTCGCTGAAACGGATGCCGCCGCCCCGGATACCGGACGCCTCTAAGTCTTCGAGCAGCGGCGCCTCCGCCGAGCGCGCCCGATTGGCCGAACCCAAGCAGGGTCCCATCCACCACTGGCGCAAGTGGGGCCCCTACGTCTGCGAGCGCTCCTGGGGTTCGGTGCGCGAGGACTACAGCCCGTACGGCACCGCCTGGGACTACTTCTCCCACGACCAGGCGCGCAGCAAAGCCTATCGTTGGGGCGAGGACGGCATTGCCGCCATCTGCGACCGCTACCAGGTGATGGTCTTTTCCCCGGCTTTCTGGAACGGCCGCGATCCCATCCTCAAGGAACGGATGTTCGGGCTCTCCTGCCCGGAAGGCAATCACGGCGAAGACGTCAAGGAATATTGGTTCTACCTGGACAACACGCCCACTCACAGCTACATGCGGATGCTCTACAAGTACCCGCAGGGCGAGTATCCCTATTCCCGGCTGGTGGAGGAGAATCGCCGGCGCAGCGGACGCCAGCCCGAGTTCGAGCTGCTCGACACCGGAGTTTTCGACGAAAACCGCTATTTCGATATTTTCATTGAATACGCCAAGGCCGGGCCGGAAGACATCTGCATCCGCATCGAGGCGTTCAATCGCGGCCCGGAAGCCGCCGAGCTGCACCTGCTTCCGCACCTGTGGTTCCGCAACACCTGGGGATGGGGGGAGACGCCGCTTTCTGAGCCCACGATCGCGCCCGGACCGTCGAGCGCGGGCGCGGTCAGCCTGCGCGCCGACGACACTACGGCGCCGGAGTTGCGCAACCTGCAGTTTCCCTATCGCCTGGGCCGCTACCACCTGTCCGCGCCGGAAGGGGGCCGTTTTCTTTTCACCGATAACGAAACGAATGCCCCGCGGGTCTACGGCGAGGGCGCGTACAGCCGCAAGCCGCACGTGAAAGACGCATTTCACCGGCACATCATCCAGGGCGAGAAGACGCTGAAGGACCCGCCGGGAA
>JAMXLI010000202.1 GCA_024281115.1 Terriglobales bacterium
ACCGCCCCGTTGTTGTAGAGGGCCGCGCCCCACAGCATGGCCCCGTGGCTCATCATGCTGGTGCGGACCTTCTGCACCTCGGAAAGGTGGCAGCCGGAGCGGCCGCAAGTCTTTTCTGCCACCCGCAGGTCGCCGGGATTCACAAACTGCACGTAGGCGGGATCTTCCTTCAACCACTGAGTGTAGCTTCGCACCGGGTTGCCCGAGGAACGCTCATTCTCCGCAAAACGCGCGTGCGGATGTGCGCGCCGCTTGGCGTCGTTGTACGCCGGCGTGCCCATGGGCGTGCCCGGCGGCACGGAGACGGAGGCATCACCGGTGTGGCAATCCAGGCAGCCCAGGCGCAGGGTCCCGGTGGAGTGCATGGTCGGGCTGTCTTCCGAAGTGTGGCAGCTCACGCACCCGGAAGACTTCTGGTCGGCTATTTCCTGCGACTGCTGCAACAGGGTGTGCTTGGGCTCGGGCAGCTCCGGCGGGGAAGCCGCCTGCTGGCCGGCGGCCGCGGCCGAAAGGGGGGCGGTGGCGCCTCTGGCCGCGTGGCGTGGCGCGAACATTGCCACGAGCACTAAGACGAACGCCAGCGGAACCAGGGCATGCGCGACGAAGCTACTGCACCATTTCCCCATGCTCAGAAGACCAGGATGATCTTGGCGAAACCGCTTAACAGGGTTTTGCCGTTCAGAATCTGCTCGAAGCCCCAGCCCGGGATCAGGGTATCAATCCCGGCGGTAAACACAATGTTCTCCGTCAGCGGAGGCCGGTACTCAAATCCCATCCCGAAATCCTCGCCGAGGGAGTGGTGAATGGGCCGCTGGAGCAACGCGATTTCCAGCGGCTCGGTTTGCATGAAACGCAGATAATTGCCGTTGATGAAGGCGCGCAGCTTGGGGGTCACATCGAAATCCACCCCGGCGTTGGCCAGAAACAGTCCCGGGTTGACGAAGTTGGCCTGGCCTTCGAACTTGCTGGAACGCAGGCTCGCCAGCAGGCTGCCGGGATTCACCAGCGCGACCCCCGTGCTGGTCAGCCGCAGACCCTCGCTATTCCAGAAGCTGAAGGCGCCGCCGGCAAAGTGGGTGTCGTCCACGATGGTATCGAAGCCGTGCGCCGTATCGTCGCGGCGGAATACGCCTACACGCGAGTTGTCGTCGCCCGACTGGTAAAAAGCCGAGGTGCGGAAGCGGATCCAGTCCCTGTCCAGCGAGAGTTCGAGCGCCCCCAGTTGCGCGTTAATGTCAACCCGCTTCTGCGCAATGGTGTTGAACGTGTCGTGCCCCAGCGCCTGGTAAAACGCATGGCTCACGTTGATGCGGCCCAGGTGACCATTCCCCGTCCAGCCCAGGTAATACGCCCGAATACTGTGCGGGCGAATACCCAGGGAGGGGCATCCCGCACTGGCGCAATTCACCACCAGGCCAATGGGCGCGGGACGCACCAGGAAATTGTTCTCGTCGAAGTGAACGGTCGCGTCGTCGCGGTTGTAGTGGAAGCTGAACTGGGTGGTGTAACCCTTGGTCAGGAAATCCTGGATGTATACGTTGGCGATGTACACCTGCTGGTCGCGCGGCTGAAAGGTGTTGAGTTCGCTGTTGGTGTCCTTCTCCAGCAGGTAAAAATACGCCAGGTTGTAGGCGATGCGGTTGGACCGCAGGTTGCCAAAGATGCGAATTCCGGGTTGCTCCTCGGAAAACAGGAATCCGCGGAAGTCGCTGTTGAAGTGCTGGATGCCGGCCCGCACTGAAACAAAGTCGAAGTTGGGGCTGAGGTCGCGGATCTTGGCTTCCACGAAGCCCTCTTGCAAGCCCGCATGCGCGTCGTACCGATTAATGCCTTCGCGCACGTCGATGTTCACGATGCCGCGTTCCCGGGTCTGCAGGTAATTCACGTTGACGGCGGGCGTAAAGCGCACCCGGAAATCCACCGGCCGGAAGCTGGTATCCCCACGGAACAGGTCGAAGGAGAAGCGGAACGTCTGGCCGATGAAGCCTTGCTCCTCCTTGCCGAAAAAGCGGGTCTCGCCGGCCTGGGCGGCTGAAACTCCGCTCGGGGTAGGCACCCGCCGCACGTCCAGGCCGGTTTCGCTGGTTCCGGTGAAGTTGAAGAACCAGCGCTGCCCGAAAATCGGGTAATCACCCTTGATCTTGTTGCGGTTGAAGGGATTGTACCAATGCCCTTGAATATACGGCGGTTCCCGCTCCACTCCGTACCGCGTCCAGTCCGGCATGGGAATGGTCCAGCGATAGGGTTCGGGCGAGAAGTTGGCCGAAGGCTGTGGCACCTCCTCGGGCTTCACCAGCATGGCTTCAGCCATGGCCGGCGGCAGCCCGCGATAAGGCGCTAATCCGATGTCCGGCGCCTCCGGCACCGCCGCCGTTCCCGGGACCCCGGCGGGCCCCTTAATCGATGGGCTGCTTGCAGTCACCGGTTGCAGCCTGAGGTTGGCGCTGAGCAGCGCCGCGCTCTCAATCCGTAGGGTATCGGAAACGTAGGGCTCGAAGTTGTCCTTGGAGGCGCGCAGCGAGTATCCGCCCGGCACGATGTTGCGGATCCGGAAGATGCCCTCTCCGTTGCTGGTGCAGCTGTAGGTGCGTTCGGAGCTTCCGTCCGAGAGCGTCACTGCGGCGCCTGGAACGGGCCTGCCGTCCATGTCGAGCACCTGGCCCTGGAGCGACGATGGTTTGGCGGAATAAC
>JAMXLI010000203.1 GCA_024281115.1 Terriglobales bacterium
GGCAAGGTGAAGGTGGGCGAGGAAGTGGAGATCGTGGGCTTCCGGGACACGCGCAAGACGGTGGTGACCGGGGTGGAGATGTTCAAGAAGCAGCTGGACGAAGGCATGGCGGGGGACAACGCCGGGCTGCTGCTGCGCGGCATCGGCAAGGACGAGGTGGAGCGGGGGATGGTGCTGGCCAAGGGGGGCTCGATCACGCCGCACACCAAGTTCAAGAGCGAGGTGTACGTGCTGACCAAGGAGGAAGGCGGGCGGCATACGCCGTTCTTCAAGGGCTACCGGCCGCAGTTCTACCTGCGGACGACGGACGTGACCGGGGTGGCGGAGCTGCCGGCAGGCACGGAAATGGTGATGCCCGGGGACAACGTGCAGCTGGTGGTGGAGCTGATCACGCCCGTGGCCATGGAGAAGGGGCTGCGCTTCGCCATCCGCGAGGGTGGACACACGGTCGGCGCCGGCACCATCTCGGAAATCGTTCAGTAAAGGAGTTGCGACATGCCGCGGGAAATCGTCACGCTGCAGTGCACGGATTGCAAAGAGCGGAATTACTCGACTACCAAGAACCGCAAGACCACGCCCGACCGGCTGGAGATGAAGAAGTTTTGCGGCCGCTGCCGCAAGCACACGCCGCACAAAGAAGTGAAGTAGGCAGCGGGAAGCTGCGGTTGAGAGTAGGGGCGTAAGCTCAACGGTTAAACTGCCGGTCTCCAAAACCGGACTTGGGGGTTCGAATCCCTCCGCCCCTGCCAGGTTTTTGGCGGGCCCGCAAGCGGGTAGAGAAGGAAAACAGGAAATGGCGAAGTCAGCAGCTATCCAGATCGGGTCCCAGGACGGGTTGGGCGCGCGCATGAAGTTGTGGCCGCAGCGGGCCAAGAGCTTCTACCAGGATGTACGCACGGAAATGAAGAAGGTCACCACGCCTTCGTTCAAGGAAGTGCAGGCCACGACGGCAGTGGTGGTCATTACCGTGTTTCTGTTTGGAGTGTACTTCTGGATCGTGGACACGATCATCGGGCGCGGCATTGACAAGGTTCTGCGCTACTTCGCGCACCGCTGAGCGAAAGATTGGGGCAATTTTGCCGAAGACCATGGAAGAGGAAAGCAAAAACCTGAACCCGGAAGCCTCAGGGGAAGCGGCGAACGCGCTCCCGCAGGGCATGGAGCCGCCTCGCAACCCCAACATGAAGTGGTACATCATCCACTCCTACTCCGGGTTCGAACGCAAGGTGAAGGAGTCGCTGGAGTCGCGAGTGGCGGCCTTCGGTTTGCAGGAGAAGATCGGGCGCGTGCTGATCCCCACCGAGGCGGTCACCGAGGTGCGTGGCGGCAAGAAGTACACCAGCGAGCGCATGTTCTATCCCGGCTATGTGCTGGTGGAAATGGACATGGACGATCACGTCTGGCACGTGGTGAAATCCACGCCCCGCGTCACCGGCTTTGTGGGCACAGGGCAGCAGCCCACGCCGCTTTCCGATGACGAGGTCAACCAGATCGTCTACCGCGTGGCCGAGGGCAAAGCCTCGCCCAAGCTCAAGGTCAAATTCGAGAAGAACGAGCAGGTGCGCATCACCGAGGGTCCATTCGCAACCTTTACCGGCGTGGTGGACGAGGTGAACGAAGACCGGGAAACCCTCAAGGTGATGGTCACGATCTTCGGCCGCTCGACGCCGGTGGAGTTGGAATTCGATCAGGTGGAGAAAGTGGCCTGAGAGGAGATTGCCGCCGGAAGACGCGGGCGGCGATCTGCTGAGAGATTATGGCAAAGAAAATTACTGGATCAGTGAAGTTGCAGATTGCGGCGGGCAAGGCGACGCCGGCGCCGCCGGTGGGGCCCGCGCTGGGACAGGCGCAGATCAACATCATGGAGTTCTGCAAGCAGTTCAACGCGCGCACCAGCGCCAAGGAACTGGACGGGCTCATCATTCCGGTGGTGGTTTCGGTCTACAACGACCGCTCTTTCACCTTCGTGACCAAAACGCCGCCCGCTTCGATCCTGCTGAAGCGCGCCGCCGGAATCGCCAAGGGCTCGGGCTCGCCCAACAAGGACAAAGTGGGCAAGGTCACCGAGAAGCAGGTGGAGGAGATAGCCCGGCAGAAAATGCCCGATTTGAACGCGGCCTCGGTCGAGGCCGCCATCAAGAGCGTGAAGGGGACCGCGCGCTCGATGGGAATTGAAGTCACCGCCTGAGCGGCGGAGACAGTCGCTGACTACGGTGCTGCGGAACAGCGCAGCGCGGTGGGAGACAAGGAGAACCGATGGCACGCAAAGCTGGCAAGAACATCACGAAAGCGCGGCAGGCGGTGGAGTCGCGCCCGTACCCGCTGCAGGATGCCGTACCCCTGCTGCAGAAGGTGAAGTACGCCAAGTTCGACGAAACCGTGGAAGTCACGCTGCGCCTGGGGGTAGATCCCAAACACGCCGACCAGATGGTGCGCGGGACCGTGGTCCTACCGCATGGCCTGGGTAAATCGAAGCGCGTGCTGGTGATCGCCAGCGGCGACAAGGTGCGCGAGGCCGAGCAGGCGGGCGCCGACCTGGTCGGCGGCGAAGACATGGTGGAGAAGATCCAGAAAGAGAACTGGACGGATTACGATGCGGTGGTGGCAACCCCCGACATGATGAAGTCGGTGGGGCGCCTGGGCAAGGTGCTCGGCCCGCGCGGTCTGATGCCCAACCCCAAGACCGGCACCGTGACCTTCGACATCGCGCGCGCCGTGCAGGAAGTAAAAGCCGGCAAGGTCGAGTTCCGCACCGACAAAACCGCGCTGGTGCACGTGCCGGTGGGAAAGATTTCCTTTTCTCCGGATAAGCTGGTGGAAAACGCCACCGCGGTCATCAGCAGCGTGGTGCGCGCCAAGCCGGCTGCAGCCAAGGGGAAATACATCAAAGGGGCGACGCTGAGCTCGAGCATGGGCCCGGGCATCCTGATCGACACCACGCCGGTCGAGGCCGCAGCCAAGGTTTAGCCCGCGCCCCGGGGCGCGCGAAAAAAGGATTGAAGATGCCGGTAACCAAAGCAAAGAAGACGGAACAAATCGAGAAGTTGAACAGGGAATTCGAGAAGGTGAGCGGAGCGGTGGTTGCCAGCTTCGAGAAGCTGACCGTGGCGCAGGATTTCGAGCTGCGCAAGGCCATTCGCGGCGCGGGCGGCAAGTACCGCGTAATCAAAAACACGCTGGCCGAGCGCGCCGCCAAGGGCACCCGCGTGGAAACGGTGCTACAGGGCCTGGAAGGCGTGACCTCGATCGCCTACACGGAAGGCGATCCCGTGGCCCTGGCCAAAGCGCTTGCGAAGTACGTCAAAGACAACCCGCAGCTTACCTTCAAGGCGGGCGTGCTTGAGGGCAAGGCCCTTTCCGTCAAGGAAGTGGAAGCCCTGGCCACCATGCCGTCGAAGGAGGAGATCTACTCCAAGCTGCTGTTCCTGATCAACGCTCCGGCGCAGCGGCTGGTGACGGTGATGAACGCCGTGGGACGGGACCTGGCCGTAGTGGTGAACCAGGCGGTGAAGGAGAAGAAGTTTGCCGGCGAGGCGGCGGCCGTTCCCGCCTCGGGCGAGGCCGCTCCGGCAGGAGCTTAGAGTTCGTTGTCAGTTGTCAGGGGTTGCGGCCGCGGCCTGCGCGTGGTCTGGACGCGCGGAGTCAGCGGAAGACGCACTGGAAACCTGGTCAACGGATAACAAAGGCGGGTGGCTTCGGGCCCTCCGCCGGGTGCCTTCGGGCACCGCAACTGATAACCAAAAGGTGGAGAACTGAAATGGCGGATCTGCAGCAGTTAGAGGAGCAAATCGTTGGGTTGTCGCTGCTCGATGCGGCGCAACTGGTGAAGAAACTGGAAGAACGCCTGGGTGTTTCCGCGGCAGCGGCTGCCCCGGTCATGATGGCGGGCGGCGGCGCGGCGGGCGCGGGGGCAGGCGCGGCCCCGGCCGAGGAAAAGACCGAGTTCACGGTGGTGCTGACCGGCGTGGGCGCCAACAAGATCAACGTGATCAAGGCGGTCCGCGAGGTCACCAGCCTTGGCCTGAAGGAAGCCAAGGACCTGGTGGATGGCGCTCCCAAGCCGATCAAGGAAGGCGTCTCCAAGGAAGAGGCAGAGAGCATTCGCAAGAAGTTCACCGAGGCAGGGGCCACGGTCGAGGTCAAGTAGGCAGCCCCGGGCCCGGGGATGGCGCAGCAGGAGCGCCGTCGGACCGGACCGGCCTCAAGTACTTAGAATTACGGTGCCCCCGATATCGGGCGCGCAGGATGAGTCCGAGGGACCGCAGTCGTCATCTAAATGACAACTGCTCCTTCGTTCATCCACTACCAGCGCGATTCGAGCAATCGCGTCGAAAAGATCATTGGCGGAGGAACCCGCAGCCCTGGACGGGGGCCTGCGGGGCAAAAGACAGGCCGAAGAACTGGCGCGGGACATACACAATCAAAGCAAGGCGGGAGCGCCATGCTGGGCGCCCGTGGGGAAGTTTGTCCCCGCGGGTGCTCGCGTTTCTTCGTGACTTTTACTGATTTTCCTGGGCTCGCGGCCCGGTTGCCGCGCCTGAGAGTTCGCATCGCAGCCGTCGCGAGCTGCGCCTGACATGGGAGTTTTTGATGGCCAACAACAATAAGACACCATTCCGGTATCGATTCGATTTTTCCAAGATCCCCACCACCATCCAGATCCCTAACCTCATCGAGGTGCAGAAGCGCTCCTACGACCGCTTTCTGCAGATGGATCGCCTGCCCAGCGAGCGCGACGACAGCGGTCTGCAGGCCGTGTTCCAGTCGGTGTTTCCGATCACCGACTTCCGCAACGTCTCCCAGCTGGAATTCGTGGATTACGCCATCGGGAACTGGGAGTGCAAGTGCGGGCACCTCAAGGGACTGCACCACCTGCGCACCACTTGCCGCAACTGCGGCTCCACGGTCATCACCGACCCGTTTCATCCCGGCGAGGTGCTGTGTTCCAAATGCGGCACCTACAACGCCAACACCCCGGATTTCTGCAATAAGTGCGGCGATCCCGTGGGCCTGCAGTTGAAGTACGACGTGGCCGAGTGCGAAGAGCGCGGCATGACCTACTCCGCGCCCCTCAAGGTCACCATGCGCCTCACCATTTTTGAAAAAGACCCGGAAACCGGAAACAAGAGCATCCGCGACATCAAGGAGCAGGAAGTCTTTTTCGGCGATGTGCCCCTGATGACCGACAACGGCACCTTTATTGTGAACGGTACCGAGCGCGTGATCGTCAGCCAGCTGCACCGCTCGCCCGGCGTTTTCTTCGAGACGGCCAACAATCGCACCTACTTCCTGGGGAAGATCATTCCCTACCGCGGCTCCTGGGTGGAGTTCGAGTACGACCAGAAGAACATTCTGTACGTGCGCATTGACCGCAAGCGGAAATTCCTGGGCACGATTTTCCTGCGCGCCCTGGGGCTGCGCTCCAGCGAGGACATCCTGCGCACCTTCTATACGGTGGACAAGATCGCGGTGCGCGACAAGAAGCTGTTCTGGACGCTCGAGCCCGGCGTCGAAAAACCGACCAACCTGCTCGGCCTGAAGATCACTCACCGCATTGCCGCCAAGAGCGGCGACGAGATCGCGCATTCCGGCCGCAAGATCACGCCCGCCATCCTGAAGGAGATCCACAAGCACAAGATCAGCGACATCGAGGTGGATGCGGTTGACCTGGAAGGCGCCTTCGCCGCCAGCGACATCGTGGACACGACCACGGGCGAGGTGCTGCTCGAAGCCAACAACGAGATCACGCAGGACAAGCTCACCAAGATCATGGATTCCGGCGTGGTCGAGCTGCACGTCTTCTTCCCCGAGCGCGACGACGTGGGTACGGTCCTCAGCCAGACCCTGCGCCGCGATTCGGTCAAGACCCCGCAGGAAGCGCTCATCGAAATCTACCGCAAGCTGCGCCCCGGCGACCCGCCCACGCTGGACACGGCCACCGCGCTGTTCCACGGCATGTTCTTCGATCCACGTAAGTACGATTTTTCGCGCGTAGGCCGGCTGAAGTTCAACATCAAGCTGTTTGAGAAGCAGGACGCCACCGAGCTCGACCGGCGCACGCTGGACCCCGAGGACTTCTACGGAACCATCCGCTACCTGCTCAAACTGCGCAAGAACATCGGCACGGTGGACGACATTGATCACCTGGGCAACCGCCGCGTCCGCGCGGTCGGCGAGCTGCTGGAGAACCAGTTCCGCATCGGCCTGGTGCGCATGGAACGCGCCATCAAGGAAAAGATGAGCGTGTACCAGGAAATGTCCACCGCCATGCCGCACGACCTGGTGAATGCCAAGCCGGTCATGGCCGCCATCCGCGAGTTCTTCGGGTCGTCGCAGCTCTCGCAGTTCATGGACCAGACCAACCCGCTCTCCGAGATCACGCACAAGCGGCGCTTGTCGGCCCTGGGGCCGGGCGGCTTGTCGCGCGAGCGCGCCGGTTTCGAGGTGCGCGACGTGCACCCCACGCATTACGGCCGCATCTGTCCCATCGAGACTCCGGAAGGGCCCAACATCGGCCTCATCTCCTCGCTGAGCTGCTACGCCCGCATCAACGATTACGGCTTTATTGAGTCGCCTTACCGCCGGGTCAAGGCGGGGCGCGTGCTCGACTACGTGACCGTGGTGAATGCCGGCGATGGCGACCACAAGGTGGAAGACCACCTGGAGAAGCACGAAGCCGAGAAGGTGAACAACGAGCTGCGCGAGCGCCGCAAGCGGCCCATGGAGATTGAGCCGTATTCCTTCTACCTGTCGGCCTGGGAAGAAGACCGGCACGTGATCGCGCAGGCCAACGTGGAACTGGACGACCGTGGCCGCATCGTCGCCGACCTGGTGAATGCCCGCAAGTCCGGCAACTTCGTCCTGGTCAGCCGCGAGGAAGTGGACTACATCGACGTCAGCCCCAAACAGCTGGTCTCCGTGGCCGCGTCGCTGGTGCCCTTCCTGGAGCACGACGATGCGAACCGTGCGCTGATGGGCGCCAACATGCAGCGCCAGTCCGTGCCCCTGCTGCGGGCGCAGGCGCCCCTGGTGGGCACCGGCATGGAAGGCGTGACCGCGCGCGATTCCGGCGCGGTGGTGCTGGCGCGCCGCAACGGCATCATTGACTCGGTAGACTCGGAGCGCATCATCGTGCGCGTGGAGGGCGAGCACCATCCCACGCAGCTCTCGCGCGAGGTGGGCAGCGACATCTACCAGCTCACCAAGTTCAAGCGCTCCAACCAGAACACCTGCATTAACCAGAAGCCGGTGGTCAGCCGCGGGCAGCGCGTGCTCAAGGGACAGGTGATCGCCGATGGTCCCTGCACCGATCAGGGCGAACTGGCCCTGGGCCGCAACGTGCTGGTCGCCTTCATGCCATGGCGGGGTTACAACTTCGAGGACGCGATCCTGGTTTCCGAGAAGATGGTGAAGGACGACTATTACACCTCGGTCCACATCGAGGAGTTCGAGATCGAGGCGCGCGACACCAAGCTGGGCCCGGAAGAGATTACGCGCGACATTCCCAACGTGAGCGAGTCCATGCTGCGCAACCTGGACGAGGCGGGCATCATTCGCATCGGCGCCACCGTCAAGCAGGGCGACATTATCGTGGGCAAGGTCACGCCCAAGGGTGAAACCCAGCTGACCCCGGAGGAGAAGCTGCTGCGCGCCATCTTCGGCGAGAAAGCCGGCGACGTGCGCGACGCCTCTCTCTATTGCCCGCCGGGCATCGAAGGCGTGGTGGTGGACGTGAAGATCTTCTCCCGCAAAGGCCAGGAGAAGGACGAGCGCGCCAAGCAGATCGAGGGCGAGCAGATCGCGAAACTAGAGAAGAACCTCAGCGACGAGATCCGCATCCTGACGGACGAGCGCCTGAAGCGCCTGGAAAACATCCTGGGCGGGAAAGAGGTTCTCGCCGACCTGCACGACGAAAAAACCAACAAGCGGCTGCTCACCAAGGGCACGGTAGTGGACCGCGACATGATCGAGCGCATCTCCACCCGCAACCTGAAACGCATCAAGTACGCCGACAAGGACCCGCGGGTCAACGAGCAGATTGACGAAATCGAGGAAATGACCTCGCGCCAGATTGACGTCCTGAAGAAGATCGTGCAGGACAAGAAAGAAAAGCTGACCAAGGGCGACGAGCTGCCGCCGGGGGTCATCAAGCTGGTGAAGTGCTACATCGCCATGAAGCGCAAGCTGAGCGTAGGCGACAAGATGGCCGGCCGCCACGGCAACAAGGGCGTGATCGCGCGCATCCTGCCGGAAGAGGACATGCCCTACCTCGCCGACGGAACGCCGGTCGAAATCGTTCTCAACCCCCTGGGCGTTCCCAGCCGTATGAACGTGGGGCAGATCCTGGAGACCCACCTGGGCTGGGCAGCGCACGAACTGGGCGGGCGCGTCGCCGAGTTGCTGGCCGGCAACACGCGCGAGGACGCCATCCGGCGCGAGTTGAAGGCCATCTTCAAGGAAACACCGCTGGCCGACCAGATCGCGCAATGGGACGACGACACCCTGATTTCGGCGGCCCACGCTCTGAAAACGGGCGCGTTTTTCGGCTCGCCGGTGTTCGACGGCGCGCGCGAGAACGAAATCAAGTCGCTGCTGCGGCAGGCAGGCTTGCCCGAGTCCGGCAAAACCGAGCTGTATGACGGCACCACGGGCGACAAGTTCGAGCAGCCGGTAACGGTCGGTTACATCTACATGCTCAAACTTTCGCACCTGGTGGACGACAAGATTCACGCCCGCTCGATCGGCCCCTACTCGCTCATCACCCAGCAGCCGCTGGGCGGCAAGGCGCAGTTCGGAGGCCAGCGCTTCGGCGAAATGGAAGTCTGGGCGCTGGAGGCGTACGGCGCGGCGTTCATCCTGCAGGAACTGCTCACGGCGAAGTCCGATGACGTGTACGGCCGCACCAAGATCTACGAGGCCATCGTCAAGGGCGAAGCCGCGATCGAGCCGGGAGTGCCGGAATCGTTCAACGTGCTGATTCGTGAATTGCAGTCGCTCTGCCTGGACGTGGAGCTCATCAAGGTGGCGGAGAAGAAGCAGGTAGCTGTAGCCGCGGATTGAAGCGGCCTAAGGGCGGGAGGCGGGAGCCTCTCCGCCCGACGATTTCATAAGAAGCGGTGCCTGCGCCCGCCCTCGGCGGAGGCATCACAGGCCGGCCGGTAACGGCCAGGGATGGAGGGCCGCCCGCGGCGGCGTTACGCCGCCAGATTCGGAGGCATACCTTGTATCGTTCCAGCCCGTTTGATCTGGCTAACCCGATGGCCGATTTCGACGCCATCCGCATCTCGATTGCCTCGCCGGAGAAGATCCGCAGCTGGTCGCACGGCGAGGTGACCAAGCCCGAGACCATCAACTACCGGACGTTCAAGCCCGAGCGCGATGGCCTGTTCTGCGCCCGCATCTTCGGGCCGGTGACGGACTGGGAGTGCTTGTGCGGCAAGTACAAACGCATGAAGCACCGCGGCGTCATCTGTGACAAGTGCGGCGTCGAGGTCACGCTGTCCAAAGTCCGCCGTGAGCGCCTGGGGCACATCGAGCTGGCTTCGCCCTGCTCCCACGTGTGGTTCTTCAAGGGCCTGCCCAGCCGCATTGGGCACCTGCTCGACATTTCGCTGCGTGACCTGGAATCCGTGCTGTATTTCGAGGCCTACGTAGTTATTGATCCGGGCGACGCGCCGGTCAAGGAGCGCGAGGTCGTCAAGGACGAAGCCAAGTACCGCGAGTATGACCAGCAGTTCCGCGCGACCGGCTTCAAGGCCATGATGGGCGCCGAGGCCATCAAGGAGCTGCTCAAACGCGTGGACGTCGAGGAACTCTCCACTTCTCTGCGCGAGAAGATGAAGAACGAGACCTCGATGCAGAAGCGCCTGAAATATGCCAAGCGCCTGAAAGTGGTCGAAGCCTTCCGCAAGAGCGGCAACAAGCCGCAGTGGATGATCCTGGACGTGATTCCGGTGATTCCGCCGGAGCTGCGCCCGCTGGTGCCACTCGATGGCGGCCGCTTCGCCACCTCCGACCTCAACGATCTGTACCGCCGGGTCATCAACCGCAACAACCGGTTGAAGAAGCTGATGGACCTGCACGCGCCGGAAGTGATCGTGCGCAACGAAAAGCGCATGCTGCAGGAGGCGGTGGACGCATTGTTCGATAACGGGCGCCGTGGCCGCGTCCTGCGCGGGGCGAACAACCGCCCGCTCAAGTCGCTCTCCGACACGCTCAAAGGCAAGCAGGGCCGCTTCCGCCAGAACCTGCTGGGCAAGCGTGTGGACTACTCGGGCCGTTCCGTCATCGTTGTGGGACCGGAACTCAAGCTGCACCAGTGCGGCCTGCCCAAGAAGATGGCGCTGGAGCTGTTCAAGCCCTTCATCTATCACCGCCTGGAGCAGACCGGCCACTGCACCACCATCAAGCAGGCCAAGGAGATGGTGGAACAGCAGGAACCCATCGTGTGGGACATCCTGGAAGAGGTGATCAAGGACCATCCCGTGCTGCTCAACCGCGCTCCCACCCTGCACCGCCTCGGCATCCAGGCGTTTGAGCCGGTGCTGGTGGAAGGCAAAGCCATCAAGATCCACCCGCTGGTGTGCACGGCATTCAACGCGGACTTCGACGGCGACCAGATGGCGGTGCACATTCCGCTGTCGCCGGAGGCGCAGGTCGAAGCCAGCGTGCTCATGCTGGCCTCGCACAACATCCTGTCGCCGGCTTCCGGTCACCCCATCACCGTGCCCACGCAGGACATGGTTTTGGGTATCTATTACCTGACCAAGGAGAAGCCGGGCGCCAAGGGCGAGGGCCGCGCCTTTGCCAACGTGGAGGAGGTGCTGCTGGCGCTCGAAATGGGCGAAGTGGAGACCCTGACTCCCATCCGGCTGCGCTACAGCGGCGAACTGATTGACCTGACAACGGCGTACGACGACCAAGACGTCACCCACACAGAGCCGGTCCACGTGGAGCGGCAGTACGTGAAGACCACGGTGGGACGCGCCATCCTGAACGACCATCTGTCGGACGGAATGCCGTACATCAACGGCCTGCTCAAGAAGAAGGGCGTGGGCGCGCTGGTGAACTACTGCTATTTGCGCTTCGGCCTGGAGCACACGGTCAAGATGCTCGACGAAGTCAAGCAGCTCGGCTTCCAGTACGCTACGCGCGCCGGACTCTCCATCGGCATTGACGATATGGTGATTCCGGACAACAAGAAGGTGCTGGTGCGCGACGCCGAGAAGCAGGGCGTGGCCGTGCAGCAGCAATACCTGGACGGCGCCATCACCAACGGTGAACGCTACAACAAGGTGATCGAAATCTGGTCGGCCATCACCGAGAAGGTAGCCGACGAGATGTTCAGCGTGATGCAGGAGGCCGACAAGTCGGGCAACATCAATCCCATTTACGTCATGGCCGACTCCGGCGCCCGCGGATCGAAGCAGCAGATCCGCCAGCTCTCCGGCATGCGCGGCCTGATGGCCAAGCCTTCCGGCGAGATCATCGAGACGCCGATCACGGCCAACTTCCGCGAAGGTTTGACCGTGCTGGAATACTTCATCTCCACCCACGGCGCGCGCAAGGGACTGGCTGATACGGCGCTCAAGACGGCCGATTCCGGCTACCTGACCCGCCGCCTGGTGGACGTGGCCCAGGACGTCATCGTCAGCGAGTACGACTGCGGCACGGTGGACGGCATCTACGTCGGCTCCATCGTCGAGTCGGGCGAGATCATCGAGCCGCTGCGCGACCGCATCGTGGGCCGCGTCTCGCTGGAGAAAATCAAGGACTACGAGGGCAACGTGATCGTGGACGTGAACCACGAGATCACCGAGGAACTGGCCGGGGCCATCCAGTCGGCCGGCATCGAGCGGGTGAAGATCCGCTCCGTGCTCACCTGCGAGTCCAAGCGCGGCGTTTGCGTCATGTGCTACGGCCGCAACCTTGCCTCCGGAAGGCTGGTGGAGCTGGGCGAAGCCGTGGGCGTGATCGCGGCGCAGTCGATCGGCGAGCCCGGCACGCAGCTCACCATGCGCACCTTCCACATCGGGGGCACGGCTTCGCGGGTGTCCGAGCAGTCGCGCCTCGACGCCAAGAACGCGGGCACGGTGCGCTTCATCAACCTGCAGGCGGTGCGCTCCAAGGGCGGCGACCTGGTCGTGATGAACCGCAACGGCTTCATCGCGGTGGTGGACGACAAGGGCCGCGAGAAGGAACGCTACTCGGTGGTGTACGGCGCCAAGGTGAAGTTTGACGACGGCCAGCCGGTCCAGCTGGGCCAGGTACTGGTCGAGTGGGACCCCTACACCTTCGCCATCCTGACCGAGATCGGCGGCACGGTCGGCTACAAGGACCTGCAGGAAGGCCTGACGCTGCACGAAGAAGTGGACGAGGTCACCGGCCTGTCCCGGCTGGTGGTCACCGACTCTCCCGACGAGAAGCGGCAGCCCGCCATCGTCGTGAAGGGCGGCAAGACCAGCAAACGGTACCTGATGCCCTCGCGAGCCCACCTCATGGTGCAGGACGGCGACACCGTCTTCCCGGGCGACGTGCTGGCCAAGATCCC
This sequence comes from Terriglobales bacterium, assembly GCA_024281115.1. GTDB lineage: Bacteria > Acidobacteriota > Terriglobia > Terriglobales > Acidobacteriaceae > JAMXLI01. The sequence goes on from JAMXLI010000203.1 coordinate 12,551, forward strand.
GCGCGAAACCACCAAGACCAAGGACATCACGGGCGGTCTGCCGCGCGTGGTGGAACTGTTCGAGGCGCGCAAGCCGCGGGAGACCGCCGTCATCAGCGAAATTGACGGCGTGGTCAAGTTCGGGGAAATCAGCAAGGGCCAGCGCAAGGTGCAGGTGGTGGCCGACAACGGCACGGAGAAGGAGTACTCGGTGCCGCGCGGCGTCCACATCAACGTGCAGGAAGGCGAACGCGTCCGGGCGGGCGAGCCGCTCATGGACGGCCCGCTCAACCCGCACGACATCCTGGCGGTGCTGGGCGAGAAGGAACTACAGGCCTACCTGGTGAACGAGATCCAGGAGGTCTACCGGCTGCAGGGCGTCAACATCAGCGACAAGCACATCGAGGTGATCGTGCGCCAGATGATGCGCTGGGTGAAAGTCGAGGACGTGGGCGACACCCAGTTCCTGCTGGAGCAGCAGGTGGACAAGTTCCGTTTCCGCGAGGAGAACGAACGCACCATCGTGAACGGCGGCAAGCCGGCCACCGGCCGTCCCCTGCTGCTGGGCATCACCAAGGCGTCGCTCTCCACCGAGTCATTCATCTCGGCGGCGTCGTTCCAGGAGACCACGCGCGTGCTCACCGAAGCCTCCATCCAGGGCATGGTGGACCACCTGCGCGGCCTGAAGGAGAACGTCATCGTGGGTCGGCTTATTCCCGCCGGCACCGGCATGGAGTACTACCGCAACGTGAAGCTCTCGCCGGAGCTGGAAGAGGCGGCGGCCAAGGTGCAGGAGGAGGTTTCGGCGGCCTACGAGGAAGCCGAGCGCGCTCTCGAACTCCTGCGCCACGAGGGCGAGACCGAGGAGTTGGCGGCGGAGTAAGACACAGCGGCACGCGGAAGGGGCGATCGTATCGCCCCTTCTTCATTTTGCAGTTCCATGGAAGCCCGCTTGAAACCACGGTTTGTGGAGCACCGCGTGGCCTTGCCGGAACAGGCGGCCGCGCCGCGCTTGCGCCTGGCCAACTACGGGGCCGGCTTTTTCCGGCTGCTGTGGAGCTTCCTGAAGCTGATGCGCCGCGCCTTCTGGCGCGCCATCCAGCACGATGCTTTCGCCGTGGCCAAGGCCGCCGCCTACTCCTCCATCCTCACCCTGTTTCCCGCCCTGCTGGTTGTGGGTTCGGTGCTGGCCACCTCCAAAAAGACCGCGGTCATCCTGGTGGAACTCTCCTATACGGTGGGGCGCGT
>JAMXLI010000204.1 GCA_024281115.1 Terriglobales bacterium
TTCCCGGACGTGAAAGGCCGCGAGGAAATCCTGCGCGTACATACCCGCAAGATTCCCATTGCGGATGACGTCGATTTGTCGGTACTGGCCCGCGGGACCCCGGGTTTCAGCGGAGCCGATCTGGCCAACATGGTCAACGAGGCGGCCTTGAATGCCGCGCGGCACAACCGCAAATCCGTCAGCATGTCGGATTGTGAAATTTCCAAAGACAAGGTGCTGATGGGCGCCGAACGCAAGTCCATGGTGATGTCAGACGAAGAAAAGCGCCTCACCGCCTTCCATGAGGCGGGGCATGCGCTGGTCGCTGCCCTGATGAAGAACAGCGACCCGCTACACAAGGTGACCATCATTCCCCGTGGCATGGCGCTCGGCGTGACCATGCAGCTGCCGGTGGACGACAAGCACACCTACTCGCGGGAATATCTCGAGACTCGCCTGGCCATATCCATGGGCGGGCGGGCTGCCGAGCAGGTCGCCCTGCAGACCATGACGACCGGGGCCGGCAATGACATCGAACGGGCAACCGATCTGGCTCGTAAGATGGTGTGCGAGTTCGGTATGAGCCAGTTGGGACCGCTCACTTTCGGCAAGAAGGAAGAGCAGATCTTCCTGGGCCGCGAAATTGCCCAGCATCGCGATTACAGTGAAGATACAGCCGTCAAGATCGATCAGGAGGTTCGCCGGCTGGTGGACACGGCCTACAAGATCGCCGTCGACCTGATCACCGACCGCCGCGAGCACCTGGACAAGATCGCGGCTGCCCTGCTCGAGCGCGAGGTGATCGACGCCAACGACATCCGCGCGATCCTGGAAGGCCGGGATCTTCCGGTCCGCACCGTGCCTCCGTCGCCTCCGGACGATGGCGTGCAGCAGGTACTCAAGCCGGAACCGGGACGAGCCCCCGCCGTCCATCCGGGAGAGCGGCCGGCACAGGCGTAGGCTTTAAAAACAACACATTACCAAGGGCGGCCGCAAGGCCGCCCTTTTCACACATGACGCCTATGTCGCATTCTCGCACGTGACGCCGATGTTTCGAACCTGCCCTGAGGCCTCTGAGTATTTGTTTGTTGTGCGCCTAACTACACCGACCAGTATCGAAAACAAGTCCCGCAGGGACGGCATGTTTTAGCCCAGCGCTTCAGCGCTGGGGAGAATGCGAAACGCAGTGAGTCCCGTAGGGACGAAATATTCGCGTCGCGCTATGCAGAAAGGGACTCGGTGCTCTGGTACACGTACCCAGCGCTGAAGCGCTGGGCTAAAGGATGTCGCGCCTACGGCGCTGCGTCTCGACCGTCAACGCCGGGCCGTTTAGCGCCCGTGCTTGCGGCTCGAAACGGCGCGGCTTCAGCGCATGTCATCCAGCGCCTGTCCCAACCTCCGCAGGCCTTCGCATAAAGTGTCCGTCGCGATGCCCAGTCCCAGGCGGAAGTGTTGGGGCGCTTCGAAATAACGGCCGGGCACGATCATGGTGTCGTAGTCGGTGCGCAGACGTTGTGCCAATGCGTCCACGTCGCCATCTTTCAGGCGGGGAAAGAGAGTGGTGCCACTCTCCGGAATGAAGCAGTCAAGATCGGAGCGCGAGCGCAGAAACTCCGTGACGGTCACACGGTTGGCATCCAGCAGCCGGCGGGCGCGCTCCCTGATCAGGTCCATGCGTTCAAAAGCGATCGCGCTCAGGCGGTCGGACACGTGTGGCTGATGTCCGCCGAAGAAGTCGTTCAAACGCCAGATGCGATCCGCCAGATCCGGCTCGGCGAGTATCCACCCGCAACGCAATCCGCTGAGACCATAGCCCTTGTTCAGGCTGCTCGTCACCACGAACTGCGGGCCCAATTTCAGAGTCGTAGCGGGGCGGGGGGAAATCGACTCCAGATACACTTCGTTCACCAGCACGCGCGCGCCCGCGCGCTTCGCCAAGTCGCCAATGGCACGCAGCGTAGGCTCATCCACCCGTGCGCTGCTGGGATTGTGCAGATTACACAAGACAATCAATCGCGTGCGCGGAGTCAGCAGGCTCTCGATCTCGCCGGGGTCGATCGCAAAGCCGGCCTGCGGCGGGCGCTGGAAGCGGCGCACCTGGGCGCCGAGGAATTGCAAGGTCTTCAGTAAGAGCTCGTAAGTGGGGGTTTCCAGCAGCACCTCGTCCCCCGGTTCCAGACAGGCACTGAAGGCAAGATGGTTGGCCATGGAACAACCGTTCGCCGCCACCACGCTGCTTACATCGACGTCGCAATACCGGGCAATATGCTCAAGCAGCGGCCGATAACCGCGGAATCCAGTGCCATGCAACTCAAGGTCGGCAGCCGTGGCGCCCAATTCCGCGAAGGTCATTGAAGCCACCGCGCTGGCGCCCAGAGGATATTTCGCCGGCGGCTCCAGTTTCAGGAACTCCATGAAGGGCGAGCGCAGCTCGGTGCGGACGGCCATCAATACACCGTGATTGGCGGTTTCGCCGCGGGAAGCACTTCACCAATCTCCACGGCGGGAACTCCGGCCTGCTGCAGCGCCTCAAGCAAAGCGGCAGCGTGCTCGGCAGAGACGGAAACGAGCAATCCACCGGCGGTCTGGGGATCGAAAAGCAGGGCCCGCACTTCCTCGGAAATGGCGCCATCCCAGCGCACCGCGCAATCGGCAAATTCACGGTTGGCATTGAGCCCGCCCGGGATGTAGCCGGCGCGCGCGCATTCCAGCGCTCCCGGCAGCAGCGGTACGTTGGCGGCTCGCAGGCGCAGGCTGACCTGGCTGCCCAGCGCCATCTCGCGAGCATGGACGATCAAGCCGAACCCCGTGACGTCGGTCAGCGCATGCACGGCGAACCTTCCGTCCCCGGTGATCGTCTCGGCGGCGCGGCGATTCAGCGTGGTCATCGAACGGGTTGCCGCTTCCAGCCATTCGGGCGCGGCCTGCTGGCGC
>JAMXLI010000205.1 GCA_024281115.1 Terriglobales bacterium
GACTTGGTCTCGGTGGAGCAGGCCAGGTAGCGCGGGTCGGAATTTACGTCGTCCACAATCACGGTTTTTCCGGAGGAGGCAGCAGCGCCGCAGATGCCCTGGTTCAGCTTAATGCGCGTGTGCGGCGTCATGGCGCCCACAAACGGTCCGAGCGCCAGCACATCTTCCCGACCATCCTCATCGCGTTCGATCATGTAGAAGCCCACCCAGTTGTACTTCAGCATGCGCTGGTGCAGCCGCTCGGTGATGCTCTTCATCAGCTCATCGGCGGAGCCGTGTTGGGCGGCGGCTTGCTCGATCTCCGCCCGGACCTGCTGGATCTTGTCGCTGCCTGGCATAATTCCATTATCACACCGGGACCGGGTCGATCCGCCGGACACCGCTCATCTCCAGATTGCGATGGGGGTGCAGGATGGCGACCAGCGCATTGAGGCCGCGCAGCAGCGTGGGCGCCGGGGTATTAAACCAGGGATCGGGGACGCAGTAGACCCGGCGAGAGCGGGCCGCCTTGCCTTGCTGCCAGCCGCGCTCGCGCACGATTTTTCCCAGAGGAACGCGGTCGCCGGCGCCGCACCAGGCCGTCACGATGTAATCGGGATCAAGCTCACCTACCCGCTCCGGGGTTGTGGGCACCCCCGGCATGCCGGCGAAAGTTCCTCCGGCCGCTTCCACCAGCTCAGCCACCCAGGGCTGCGAGGCGATGATCGGCTTCCCCCACTCCTCGCAGAAGACGAGCGGCCGCGGGCGATCATCGGCGTAGGCAAACTGCCGCACCCGATCAATGGCCTGCTGCATGGCGTCGATCACTCGAGCGCCATCCGGGGCCTGGCCAACGGCGCCGGAAATAGCGGCTATATCGGTATAAATGTCGGACAGGCTTCGCGGCGCAAGTCCCAGGAAGCGGACCCCAGCTTGGAGGATCTCGGCCACCGCTTCCGCCTGGTAAGGCACGGCAGCGATCACCAGATCCGGCTTGGCGGAAAGAATCTCGTCCCGCCGGGCGGTCCAGGAGTCGGACACGAGGATCCGGCCACGGCTGATTTCGGGCAACACCTCCTCGCAGTAGCGGGTGCAGGCCACCAGGCGGTCGGCCGCGCCGATCTCGCTTAGAATCACGGTCGCGCTCGGCTGCAGGCTGACGATGCGCTGCGGAAAGTAAGCCGTCATGCCGGGAGTCAGTCCGCCGCCGCCGGCGCCAGCAGCGGAGCGTCGCGCACCGCGAACCTCTCCAGCTCCCTTGCCTCCGTTCGGGGCAGCCGCTCCCAGCGGTGCTTCAAGTACGCCCAGGGGATATGAAACAGCTGGGCACGAGGGCTGAATTTGCTGGACGAATGGATCCAGCAGGAGTGCGTGCACCAGCAGTTGGCGTGGGGAATGGCCGCGGTTTCAGTCCGCATCGCAGGAGAGCGCAGCGCGGCGGACAGGTCGAAGTCGAAGTCCTGCAGGCGCCCCAGTTTCCCGCGCATCTCGCAGGCTCTGAAATGGCCGTCGTGATCAATCACAATCGTGGTCAGCCCTGCCGTACAGGGCATGGGCCAGGGGCTGGGGCCATAGTGGTTTTTTTCGTGCAAGTCGAAATGCAGTTTCAGGTTGCCCAGGTAGTAGGCTTTGGCCAGTTGCCGCGCCGGCGAGCGCAGGTGCGCGAACAGCCGGTCAGCATACTTCTCGTGCAGCCACATCAGGGTGCGATGCAGGGAAGCCAACTCCTCGCGCGGCACCTGTTTGAGCGCAGGATCCATGGGGCTGCCGCGCACGATCTCGAAATATTGCCCATCGAGCGGGCTGTCGCGCAGCAGGTTCAGGCCGAGGGCGACGAGCTCGCGGTAGTTTTCGCTGGTGATGCAGGTGGCGACGTTGCGCCGCAGCCGCCGCACTCCCCGCCAGCGTGACGCAGCCAGTTCTATCGTGGCCAGCGTCTTTTCAAAGTTGTGGGGCACGCCGCGGATGGTATCGTGCGCATTCGCCAGCCCATCGAGCGAGAAATTGAGGTCAATCACCAGGTCGGGGCAGCGCTGCAGCAGAGCGTCTAAAACGGTTTCGAGTTGCCGGGGCAGCAAGCCGTTGGTCGGCAGGTTGAGGGCGCGCACTCCATTGTTGCGATAGAACAGCTCGACAACTTCCGCCAGGTCCTTGCGGAGGAAAGGCTCCCCGCCGGAGAGCCACAGCTTGTGGAAGGGGGGCGCGCTCGCGCTCACCTTCTCCAATTGCTCGAAGGTCAGGTCGCGCCCCTGGTTGAGTTCTTCCCAATAGAAGCAGGTGCGGCAAAGCGAATTGCAGGCAGAGGTGACGAACAAAAACAGGGCTTCCAACCGGGGCGGGCGGAAGACGCCGCGCGCGTACTGAAGATAGGGGAACCCCACCGCGCGATTATAGCGCTCGCGCTTTGTTGCCCAGGATGCCTTGCGGGGCACAGACAGGCGTTGCGGCGGCCCTCCGGCTCCGTGGGACAATATTCACCGCGATGTTCTCCTCCCAGCTTCTCGACCACTTCGCGCACCCGCGCAATCCTGGCGATGTCGCGGATCCTGATGGGGAAGTGCAACTGGAGAACCCTGCCTGCGGCGACGTGGTGCGCCTGTCGGCCAAGGTGAGCGAGGGCCGGGTGGCCGCCATCGGGTTTCGCGCCAAGGGCTGCGTGGCGGCGATGGCCTGCGCTTCCGCGGCCACGGAACTGGCCAGGGGCTGCACGCTGGAGGAAGCGCGGGCCCTTACGCGCGCCGACATCCTGGAGGCCGTAGGCGGCGTCCCCGCAGCCTCCACCCATGCCGCCCAACTTGCGATAGACGCGCTGACCGCATTGCTGCAGAAGCTGAAATAAATGGGCGGGAGTTCACGGCGTCCTCCGCGGCGCGCAGCGCACTACCGGTCTTCGCCGGCCGCCGCCTTTTCGTCAGACTCAAGCGTCTCGTGCAGATCGGGCCAGAACAGGGACCAGCCGCGCTCGCGCGCGACCTGCTCCAGATCGCGATTGGGATTGATGGCGAACGCGTGCCGCGCCATGGCCAGCATCTCGCGGTCCCAGATGGAATTACCCAACGCCGCATCCACCTCCGCGCCGACATGCCGCTCGATCACCGCAGGCTTGCCGGGCCCGGAAGGCACCCGCAGCAGCCGGTCAGTCGCGCGGCCCGCGACGACTTCGACCGCGGCTGCCAGCACGCGTTCAGCGGGGATGCCGAAGCACCGCATGCCCTCCTGGATTATCCATTCATTGCTCGACGACACCGTCCAGACTTCCGCCCCCTGTGCGCGCAGGCGCCGCACCAGTTCGCGCATTGCAGGGAAAATCTTCTCCGCAATCTGCTCGCTGAAAAAGCGGCCGGCCGCCTCCGCGATCGCGCTCACTGGTAAGCCGGCATGGATCGTCACCATCTCGCCGCACATGGTCTCTTCCTCGACCTTGCCCGCGAGGTAATCGGCATAACGTCGTTCCACCCAATGCGCCACGTCGTCGGGGAGCAAGCCGTGGCGAATCTCCCAGCGCAGGAACCGTTCGCCTGCGTCCGGCGCCCACAGCGTCCCATCGCAGTCGAAGACGGCCACGCGCGGGCGCAGTGCGAGCACGCTTTCCAGGAATTCGCGAGAAGTCATGCGGAGACCAGGCGCTGGTACTCCTCGGGGGTATCCACGTTGACGACCACCCCGGGGTCCTCGACGGGCACGTATTCGATGCGCGACTGGTGTTGGTGCTCCAGGTCGCGCGCGGTGGAGTTGGCGGGAGCTTTCAGAAAAATTTCAATCATGTTCCGCCCGGCCAGGTAAGGATGGCCGTGCCGTTCGCCGAATTGCGGCACCACCGCCCACTTGCCGTGCCGCAATGCTTCGCCGAATACGGCTCGCAACTGGCGCAGGGTTTCGCTTCGTGCGGGCGGACGGTCCACCAGCGTGATCATGGCCGCGTCCCGTCCCCGGCTCAGCACTTCCTGCAATCCCAGCTGCAGGGAACTGAACTGACCGCGATCAGGGAGGGGATTGGTAATGAGGAATGCGCCGCAAGCATCCACCACCGGGCGCAATTGGGACGTGTTCTTGCCGCCCACCACGATCACCAGCTCGGTTTCAGCGTCGAGGGTGCGAATGGCCGCCGATAAAAATGTGCCGGAACGCGGGCCGGCTGGTTCGCCGGAAGCCGGCGGCCACGGCAGCAGCGCCTTATCGCGTCCCATGCGTGAGGATTCGCCGGCGGCCAGGATGACGCCGCACAGGCTGGGCGCGGGAATCATGCCACCATCCAGGAGCCAGGGAGGCTCAAAGCGGGTCCATCTCCGCCACGTCCACATCCTCTTCAGCGGAGGGCTCCGGTTTCTCGGCTTCTTTGGCGATATAGCGCAGGTGAGGCAGCGCCGAAGCGGCCTGCCGCCGTACGGCGATCAGCTCCGCGGTGATGGCCACGCCGATCTCTTCCGGGGTGACGGCACCGATGTCGAACCCGACAGGCGCGTGAACGCGCTCAAACAGCTGTCGCGGCAATCCTTCCTTTCCCAGCTCGCGATAGACCGCAATCACCTTGCGGCGGGACCCGATCATGCCTACATAGCGCGCTCGGGTCTGGACCGCCCAGCGCAGCACGCGCATGTCGTCGCGATGTCCGCGGGTCACGATTACTATGTAGGACGACTCGTTGGGCGCCAGCCCGGCCAGGGTCTGCTCGAAATCCGCCGCTATCACCTCGCGGGCGTAAGGAAAGCGTTCCCGATTGGCGAAGCTTTCGCGATCATCCACCACCACCACGTCGAAGCCGGCGCTGTGGGCAACGTTGTAAACGCTGAACGCCACGTGGCCGGCGCCGAACAGGTAGAGCACAGGAACCGGGAGCACCGGTTCAACAAACACTTCAAGAGTTCCGCCGCAAACCAGTCCAGTGTCGTATTTTGGATTTTGATTGAGATCGAATTTTAAAGTCCGGGCTTTTTCCCCTTCCATGACTTCGCGAGCGGCCTGCCAAACCTCGGCCTCGACGCAACCGCCGCCAATCGTGCCCACCAGCGAGCCGTCGTCGCGGACCAGCATCTTCGCCGACCGAAACGAGGGAATGGAGCCGCGCACGCTCACGATGGTAGCCACCGCCCCGCGCCGGCCCTCGCGGCGCAACTTCACGATTTCTTCGTACACGTCCACCTGCCTTGATTATTGGGCGGGGCCGGGGGCAAGTCAAACCGGCTGCCGAAAGCGGGCATGGGGGTGGCGGTCTCCAGCGCTCAGTTCCAGTGCTTCAGCGTCGGCCAAATTTCCGCATAGTTGAATTTCGGCCCCCGGCACACATAAATAGGTTCGTTTTCCTCGCCCATTCCGTACAGGTTGAAGTGGGTTCCGGCTTGCTCCACAGAGGCGCAGTTCCGCCGCAGCCCATCAGGGTCCACCTGCAGGTAAATGATGGTCTGCGGGGTGGTTTTGGGTGGTCCCCAGTAGTAGTGGTTCTGGTGGGCGCAGATAGCCTTGGGGAGCCCATATCTAGGTCCCAAGAAGTCAATCGCGCCGGCCTCGCCATAGTTGCCGGCGCGGATCCCGGCGTTGGCGCGTTCTGCCGGCGGCAGCGCCTGGTAGATGCGCGCCACTTCCTGCGTCAATTGCTCCCACCCGATCTGGTCGGCGAAAGCCTGCGGCCACAAACTCTCGTGATGAGTTTCGGTTTTGGGCTGCTTGAGGCCGAGCCAACTTGTATAAGCCACGTAGCGCGGGGGCGCGAGTATGGGGAGTTGCGAAGGGAAGACAGGCAAGGTCAGCAACACCAGGGCGATGGGGACCGCGTAGCGCAGCGCGCCGGCTGTGCTGCTCCGCCGCTTATCCAGCCAGCGCTCAAAAGCCACAGCGCCCCCGGCAAACATCATGGGATAGATGGGAAACACGTAATAGTCCTTGCCGTGCATCACCATCATGGTGAGGAAGAACACGAGAAAGGTGTATCCCAGCACGCGGGTCCGCCGCCGGCGGAGGAACCACACCAGGCCCGCCAGCCAAACGGGAAACAACAGGGGATGGTTGGCCATGGCCTGTTGCAGAACGAAGGCTGGCGGTGAAAGCCAGACGTCCTTGTGCGTCTTGCGCACATTGTTGAGGTCTTCGAGGGTGGGGAAGTGGTGCTGGATCTGCCAAATGAGGTTGGGCAGGAACACCAGCAAGGCGATGACGCCCGCGATCCAGATCCACGGTTTCAAAAATTCCCGCCGGTGCTCGGTCAGCAAGAGCGCGACAACCACGGAGACGCCAAAGAACGCGGTGGAATGCTTGTTCTCCAGGCCGAGGCCCGCCAGCAGCCCGAACCATGGCCACAGGCGCGAGTTGCCGGTCTGGAGGATGCGAATCAGCACCGCGATGCAGCCCATCCAGAAGAGCGGCTCAAAAGAGTTCATGGTCAGCAGGCTGTCGAGCATCAACCGCCCGGGGTTCAGCAGCACGCACAGCCCGGCGAAGAATTGAGCGAAGCGGCCGCCGCCCAACTCCCACGCAATGTACATGGCGAGCGCCACGATGCCCGCGCCCGCGAGCGCCGGCAGAATGCGCAAGGCGGGGAGCGAGCCACCGAGCAGGAGAGCAAACCGGGTGTACACAGCGATAAGCGGCGCGCAGTCCACGTAACCAGGCGCGAGGTGGCGCGCCAGGTCGATGTAATAGAGTTCGTCGCGGAAGTAGCCGTACCGTCCCGAAAGTGCGGCGTGCGCCAGAAACTTCAGCCCGGCCAAAGCCAGCAGCAGGCCCAAGGCGAGCGGCGGTTGCGGCGCGCGGCTGGTGCCGAACTGCGAGGTGCGGATGGCGACGCTCTCGGACGAAATCATGCCAGGTGATGGTACTTCACCGCCCCAAGACAACGTGTACAGGACTGCCGAGAAAACGGCCCAGCCGCTCGGCTTCTTCCATCAACCCCTGGCGGACAAAGGGCTTCAGCTTCTCGAAGGGCTCCACGTTGAGCAGCAAATGCTTGCCTTGGCGCGCATAACTCCAGACCGCTGCGATGCGCCCATTCACCAGCAAGACCGGCGAGATCCACGCCTGGTTACGGTATACCCGCTTATAGAAGCGGGGCGCCACGAGATGGGCTTTGTCGGCATGCGCCAGCAGGTAGGGATCGAAGTGCGGCAGCAAGCGCACCAGGTCATGGCGGAGCTGGGCGCGGGCAAGCGCCTGAAGATCGGCTGCCAGCAGGAACGCCCTGGTGCCCTCGACGTCAACTTCCACCAGTTCGGGTTGCAGAAGCTGGCTGAGCGGCCGGACCGTGGCCATGGGCAGTCCCGACCAGCGCGCGAAATCCTGCGCCGTTGCCGGTCCATAGGCGCGCAGGTAACGGCGAAAGAGTTCTAACTGGGCAGCCTGTTCTGCCGGTTTGCCCTGGTGCGGCAGCCATTGGTCCACGCGCACGTAGGTACTTTCACGGCCGCGCTCGGGACCGTAACAAACCAATCCAGCGGCCAGGGCGGTACGGAGAACGTTGGACACCCGGTCCATCCATACCTGCACGTTCTTGCGGACTGCAGGACGAAGCCGGGAGCGCAGTTCGGCCTGGGACAGGGTGCGGCCGTCCAGCGCCTGCACGATCAAATCGTTCAAGCGCGCCGCATCCCGCTCGGTTCCCCCTAAGCGCGCCAGGACGCGAAGCACGGCGGCCACGCGGCTGGTCTTCAGAGCGGCCATGTAGAGAGCGTGGTCGGCCGAGGGGATCAGGTGCAGCGTCTGCCGCATCAATGACGCCTTCACCAGGCTGCGGGTGCGCCACAATGCGTCCTCAACTTCACCCTTCCCCAGGGTATCCATCCGTGCCCACAGGGCCAAGCGTCCGGCGGAATCCAATTGCGACTGCACCCCGCACACCTCCCCACACACGCGCACCAGGTCGCTTTCGCTGCGATCCAAAAGGCGATGTCGCGCCAGGCGGAAGGCCGCCACCTGCTCCCAGGTGAGCGCGGGCAGATTCCGCTTTGTCTTGGTGGCGGGCATTTCCGGGCAGATTCGCGACGGGGCGTCGCCGTTTAATGGCGGCTGCCGCCGGCCGCGTTTGCTATGGTACTTTGTTCGACTTGTTTCTTTGAGGGCTTATGCAAGCCATTCGCTTTCACGAATACGGCGGCCCGGAAGTGCTGCGCTACGAACACGTCCCCGATCCCATTGCGCGTAAAGACCAGGTGCTGGTGCGGGTGAAGGCCTGCGCCATGAACCATCTTGACCTTTGGGTGCGCAAGGGGACCACGCGCTCGCCCCTGCCGCACATCCCCGGCAGCGATGTTGCCGGCGAGATCGTCTCGGCGGGGGAGTACGTGACCGGCCTGCACTCCGGCCAGAGGGTGCTGCTGGTTCCCATGACCTTCTGCAATCACTGCCCGGCGTGCGCTGACGGACGCCAGAACCAGTGCCCGCAATTTAGCGTGCTGGGCAATGCGAACGACGGCGGAGACTGCGAACTTATTTCCGTGCCCCAGGTCAACATCGTTCCCATTCCCGACAGCCTGGGCTTCGAGGAGGCGGCCAGCGTCCCCCTGGTCTTCCTCACGGCGTGGCACATGCTGGTGGGGCGGGCTCGCATTCAGCCCGGCCAGACCGTCCTGGTGCTGGGCGCGGGTTCCGGGGTGGGCATTGCCGCCATTCAGATTGCGAAAAAGATTTTTCGCGGGACGGTGATCACCACGGCAGGGAACGAAGCCAAGCTGGAAAAAGCGCGGGAGCTAGGCGCCGATTACCTCATCCATCACTATCGGCAGAAGATTGGCGATGAGGTGCGGCGCATTACCGGCAAGCAGGGCGTGGACATCGTGGTCGAACACGTGGGCAAAGCCACCTGGGAAGAAAGCGTGAAATCGCTGAAGCCGGGTGGAACCCTGGTGACCTGCGGCGCCACCACCGGCCCGGACATCGGCCTGGACTTGCGTTTCGTGTATTCGCGCCAGCTTTCGGTGCTGGGCTCTTACATGGGCACCCTCGGCGAGCTGCACCAGGTGCTAAAGTTCGTGTTCGACGGCACGCTGAAGCCGGTGGTGGACCGCGCCTTCCCGCTGCGCGAAGCCCGCGCCGCCCACGAGCACATGGAGCAGAGCCAGATGTTCGGCAAGATCGTGCTGGTACCTTGACGAACATCCCACCTGGTCTTCATGCGTGGTAGAGGACATGGACACCGCGTGTGGGAGAATACGATCTGCTGCGCCGTAAGTGCGCTCCTTCGTGAGACACACGCGTATCATCGTCACCCACTATGGCGGACCGGATGCTCTGCAGGTGATTGAAGAGGAATGTCCACAGCCTCGACCTGGCGAAGTGCGGGTGAGGGTGCTGGCGGCAGGCGTGAGCTTGCCTGACGTATTGGCGCGCGAGGGCATCCATCCGGAAACACCGCGCGTGCCCTACACGCCCGGCTGGGATCTGGTCGGCATCGTGGATCAGATCGGCGAAAGCGTCTCCGGGTGCAGAGTAGGCGAGTCGGTTGCGGCCATGCCGATCCGCGGCTGTTACGCCCAATATGTTTGCTTGCCACAGCGGAAGCTGATTCCAGCGCCGGTAGATTCAGACCCTGCAGAAGCGGTCGCGCTCATTTTGAACTACATCACGGCGTATCAAATGCTGCATCGTTCCGCGAAAGTGAAGCCGCAACAGCGCGTTCTGATTCACGGCGCCTCCGGCGGTGTCGGCACTGCGCTGCTGCAACTGGGTCAGCTCGACCGCCTGGAAATGTATGGGACGTGTTCGGCCCAGGCGGCAGAGGTGGTGAAGCAGCTTGGCGCCATCCCCATCGATTACCGCAACTCTGATTTCGTGGGGGAGATCCACCGCCGCGTGCCGGACGGCGTTGATGCTGTTTTCGACGGAATCGGTGGGGACAATCTATGGCGCTCGCGCGCAGCGCTACGCGCGGGAGGTCGCGTCGTGGTGTACGGATTCCAGGCGAAGCTTCGCGGAGGAAGAGCGGCTTCAGACCGGCGTGGTGGACGGCACCCGATTCGTGAATCCGCAATTTTAGGGTGGTACATCGCTCGGAACTGGTTGCGGCCCGGCCGCAAGAGCATGGTGCCTTACAGCATCCAGTGGCTGATGCGGTGGAAACCTACGTATTTCCGCCACGACTTGCTCACCCTGTTCGACCTGTTACAGCAGAAAAAAATCAAGCCGCTGATCGCGCACCGTTTGCCTCTCAGTCAAGCGCGGCACGCCCACGAATTACTCGGAAGCGGAGGGGTGATCGGTAAAATCGTCCTTATACCAAATGGGTAAGATGATCGGCACCATTGGGCTGGTTCCATAGCCCTCGGCTGCCGGTCCCTCTCTGATCTTCTCTGGGCTTCCGCAGCATACAGGGCGCGCGGTTCCGCTCTGCGCAACCTCTGCCCGACAGAACCCGCCGCCGGTGGCATCCTGCCAGCCGCGCCAGTACAATGGAAGTGACGATGAGCAGCGGCGAACCCAGCGCCATCATTCGCAACCCGGTCAACCGCGACGACGTGCGCGCCGCCTTCGGGGAGCAGCCTCCCGAGGGGGTGGTGATGACCACGCTCGACAAGGCGGTGAACTGGGTGCGCAAAAGCTCGCTGTGGCCGATGACCTTCGGCCTGGCCTGCTGCGCCATCGAGATGATGTCTATGGGCGCGTCGCGCTTCGACATCGCCCGTTTCGGGGCCGAGGTTTTCCGGCCTTCACCGCGCCAATCCGACCTGATGATCATCGCCGGCCGCGTCTCGCAGAAGATGGCGCCGGTGATCCGCCAGCTCTGGGAGCAGATGCCTGAACCCAAGTGGGTGATCTCCATGGGCGCCTGCGCTACTTCGGGCGGCGTATTCAACAACTACGCGATTGTGCAGAGCGTGAATCAGGTCATTCCCGTGGACGTCTACGTACCCGGCTGCCCGCCCCGGCCGGAGCAGCTCATCTATGCCATCACGCTGCTGCAGGACAAGATCATGAAGGAGCGGGGCAGCTTCCGCCGAGCCGTGAACCTGGGGCCATCTTCCTACAGCGGGCAGGAGCAGCCGGAAGGCGGCAAGTAGCCGTATCCCGGCGCAAACCTGATAGCTTAGTCCCTTCTTGCTGGAACCCGCCGTTTACAATTCCGTTCCATGAACCCGCTGGAAATTGACATCGGTGAGTTTCGCCGCCTTGCCGATCGGGTGGCGGAGCTGTCGGCGGATTATCTGAGCTCGCTGGCTGATCGCTCCAGCTTTCCCCAGGTTTCAGGCGAAAGCGTTTGCCGCATTTTTGAGACGCCTCTCCCGGAAGAGGGGCAGGGGGAGCGTGCGCTCGACCTGCTTTCGGCCGTGGCGGAGTGCTCCCGGCCCACGGGTCCGCGCTTCTTCGGGTACGTGCTGGGATCGGGGGAGCCCGTCGGCGCCGTGGCTGATCTTTTCGCCAGCGTGCTGAACCAGAACGTCACGGCATGGCGTTCCGGCCCCGCGGCCGCAACCATCGAGCGCACCGTGGTGGGCTGGCTGGCGCAGGCGATCGGCTGCGCGGGCTTCAGCGGCAGCCTCGCCGGCGGCGGCTCGGCCGCCAATTTGATGGCCCTGGCCATGGCACGGGAGTCCCGGCTTCCCGCAAACGAGAGGGGTACGCGCGCCGGCGTGGTCTACGCCTCCCAGGAAGCACACATGTCCATCGGCAAGGCGGTAGCACTGCTCGGCCTGGGACGCGAGAACCTGCGCCTGCTGCCGGTTGACGAGCAGTTCCGCATGCCTCCCGAAGCCCTGGAGCGGAGCATTGTGCTTGACCAGCAGGCCGGCAAGATGCCCCTCGCCGTGATTGCTACCGCCGGGACGGTGAACACCGGGGCCATTGATCCGCTGCGCGAGATTGCGGCGATCGCCGGCCGCTATGGCTTGTGGCTGCACGTGGATGGCGCCTACGGAGCGCTGGCCGCGCTCGCCGCTCCGGAAAAGTTCGCCGGAATGGAGCGGGCGGATTCGATTTCCCTGGATCCCCACAAATGGCTGTACCAGCCGCTCGATTGCGGGTGCCTGCTGTACCGCGATCCCGGCGCGGCGCGCGCCGCTTTCTCCCACACCGGAGACTATGCGCGCTCGCTGAGCCAGGATCCGGTGGAGGGCTTCGCCTTCTTCGAAGAATCCCTCGAGCTCTCGCGCCGCTTTCGGGCGCTGAAATTGTGGCTATCGCTGCGCTATCACGGATTCGCGGCCTTTCGGGAGACGCTGCGCTCCAACCTGGAGCAGGCACAGCGCCTGGCGCGGAACATCCAGGAGCATCCTGCGCTGGAGCTGCTGGCGCCGGTCGAGCTGAGCGCCGTCTGCTTCCGCTATTGCGAGGGAGAGCCGGGTGACCTTGACGGGCGGAACACCGCCATTCTGCGCGAGGTCATCCGCCGCGGGCGGGTGTACATCTCGAATGCGAGTATTCGCGGCAAGTTCGCGCTGCGCGCCTGCATCGTGAACCACCGCACCACGCCTGCCGACGTCGATCTGGTGGTAGAAGAGGTGTTGGCGGCAGCCGCCGCGTAGCGGCTTTGTCGCGCCGCTTTATAGCCTCGTCTTCCGCCGAGTGGTGGCGCTGCCGGCAGGCGGACGCACACCGCTGTTCTTCTATCTGGACATCGACTCACCCCGGCAGCTATACAGCTAGGAATGCCTTCAGCATCTTCCAACCCGCGCGCGATTGTGGCGCGCGCGCCCTGCCGCGCCGACCTGGCCGGCAGCACGCTCGATCTCTGGCCCTTGTACCTGTTTCATCCCGGCGCCGTGACTGTGAATTTCGCGGTGTCCCTTTACGCGCGCTGCCGCATCGTTCCCCGGCCAGGCAAGAGCCTTGAGCTGCGTTCGCTCGATACCGGCCGCCAAGAGAAGTTCTCCAGCCTGGGGGCTCTGATGAGCGCGCGGAACTTTCGCCATCCGCTGGGCGCCCTCCTGCTGCGCTTCTTTCGCCCTCAAGGAGGGCTGCTGCTGGAGACCCACTCGGAATCGCCCGCCGGCGCTGGGATTTCCGGCTCTTCGGCCCTGATGATCGCCAGCGCCGCCGCGCTGGCCCGCTTCACGGGACGCAAGACATCGCTGGAGCAACTTCGCGTAATCGCGCAAAACGTAGAGGCGCAGGTGATCAACGTTCCCACCGGCTGCCAGGATTACTACCCGGCGCTCTATGGTGGAGTCAGCGCCATTGAGCTTTCGCCCGATGGAATCCATCGCCACCCCATCGCGGTGAATCCCGGCGAACTCGAAGCGCGGATCGTGCTGGCGTACACAGGCGCTCCACGGCAATCGGGAATCAACAACTGGGAGGTCTTTAAGAAGCACATCGATGGCGACCGCAAGGTGTTCCGCAATTTCGCCGGGATCGCGGCCATTGCGCAGGAGATGCGCGCGGCGCTCGAGCGCGGGGATTGGGAGGGCGTCGCGCTCCTGTTGCGCCAGGAGTGGAAGCTGCGACGCACCAACGCTCCCGACATCACTACGCCGTTCATCGACAATTTGATTGCGATTGCCAATCGAAACGGCGGCCGCGCCGCCAAGGTGTGTGGGGCCGGCGGAGGGGGATGCGTGCTGTTCCTGGTGGAGAAGGGCGCCCGGGAGCGCGTGGCGAAGGCGCTGGCGGAAGCGGGAGCGCAAGTCTTGGAATTTAAAGTCGAGCGGCAGGGGTTGAAGGTCAGCCCAGCTGGCAAAGACTGGCAGGACAGAGGGCCGGCTGGCGAAAAACCGATCTAGGGAGGCGCCAGGACCTCGCTTTGGGCATATAATCGCATCCAAGCAAGTGGTGTTCCCATGACCTCGCGTGGCCTTGCCCTCGCACTCCTCCTGGTCGCCGTGATTGTGCCGGTCGCGGCCGCTTCCTCGCAAAAAGGGCCTTCCAGCCGGATTAGCGGCGATGAGCGCGTGCAGATCATCCGCAGCCTCAATGCCGAGCACGTGTTCGCGCGCACCGAATTTCCCATGGGCAGGAAAGGCCTGGGCATCAAGGCCGGAACCATCGTGGCGCCCAGCGCCAGTGAGCTGCGGCAACTGCTGGCCGACAACGGGCCCGCAGTCAAGCCCGGCGACCGGGCCCAGATCACCAATATTTTGTTCAAAGACAACGTAATCCGCTTCGAGATTAACGGCGGGCCGCAAAAGCGGCAGAAGTGGTACCAGAGGATCCAGGTGGGCGGCATGGGCGGCATGACCCCGGTGGCGCGCACCGATCCCAACACGCTCAACGCGCGCGGCTCCTACGTGGACCTTATTTTCGACAAGGCCATTCCCTCGCTCACCCCCGAGCAGGTGCGGCAGATGCTGGCGCCGGTTCTGGACTTCAATGCGCACTCGGCGGCGGAAGCGTATTTGAAGACGCTGCCTCCCAAGGTGCAGCAGGCCATCAAGGACCACCGGGTGCTGGTGGGCATGAACCGCGAGATGGTGGATTATGCCAAGGGGCGGCCGCCGCGCAAGGTGCGCGAGAAGGACGAGAACAACCGCTCCTATGAGGAGTACATCTACGGCGAGCCGCCGCAGGATGTGGAGTTCGTCCGCTTTGTCGGCGACGAGGTAGTGCAGGTCAAGAGCATGAAGGTGGACGGGGAAAAGATCGTCCGCACCCAAAAAGAGGTGGACCTGAAACCTCAGCCCAGCCTGGCGCAGAACCAGCAACAGGAAGAAGCGCCGCAGAAGCCCACGGTGCGCCCCTCCCTGCGCCGCCCGGGCGAGGAGAGTCCCGACGAAAAGCCGAGTGGCATCAATCCGCCGCCGCTCGATCCCGATCCCAACCACGTACCCAACCCCTCCGGCGGCCCTGCTAACGGGCCCGATTCGCAGCCGCACTAGGGCGTTGGCCGCGGAGCAGTTGCCGGCGCGCGTTCGCCCTCCAGGAGGGCAGGGTAGCTTTCCGGCCAGTTGGCTTGCCCGCGCTCGCCCCTTTACACTGGCATCGTGAAGATTGCCCTCGGGCAAATCAATACCACCGTCGGTGACTTCACGGGCAACGCCGCGAAGATCGCCGACTATGCCGGCCGCGCGCAGTCGGCGGGTGCGGGAATGATCCTGTTTCCCGAGCTGTCGCTCTGCGGTTATCCCCCGCGCGACCTGGTGGAACGGCCAACATTCGTCGCGCGCAATCGCGAGACCCTGGAAAAGCTGGCGCAGCAGATCCGCGGCATCGCTGTCATCTGCGGTGTGGCCACCCCCGCCGAGGCGGAAACCGGAAAGCGCGTGATGAACTCGGCGGCGTTGCTCATGGATGGCCGCATCCAGCTGATCCAGTCGAAGATGCTGCTGCCCACCTACGACGTCTTCGACGAATCGCGCAACTTCGCCCCTGCCGCCGGCCAAAAACTATTTCCCTTCTGCGGGAAGCAGATGGCGCTGACCATCTGCGAGGACGCCTGGAATGACAAGCACTTCTGGGACCGCCGCCTCTACGGCGTGGACCCCGTCGAGCTGCTGATGCAGGCGGGAGGCAACTTCATCCTCAACATCTCGTCATCCCCCTTCTGGATGCGCAAGCGCGAGCTGCGGCGCGACATGCTGGCGGCGATTGCGCGCCAGTACAAGGCGCCCGTCGCCATGGTCAACCAGGTGGGCGGCAACGACAGCCTGGTATTTGACGGTTCCAGCATGGTGGTGGGGCGGGATGGCGCTGTCGTCGCCCAAGCCAAATCGTTCGAGGAAGACCTGGTGTACTTCGACCCCGACGCGCTCAGCGGCGACATGCACCCGCAAGTGGAGGAAGGGGAGGCGAGCGCATACGCGGCGCTGGTGCTCGGCACCCGGGACTACTGCCGCAAGTGCGGCTTTCAGCGGGCTATCGTGGGACTGAGCGGAGGCATCGATTCCGCGCTGACCGCCGCGATCGCCGCCGACGCGCTGGGTCCCGACAACGTGATCGGCATAGGCATGCCCAGCATGTATTCGTCCGAAGGAAGCGTGAGCGACGCCCGTCAGCTGGCCAGCAACCTGGGCATTCGTTTTGAGCTGATGAGCATTGCCGAGCTTTTCGACACCTACCGCAAAGTCCTGGCGCCGGTTTTTCGCGGGTTGCGCGAAGACGTGACCGAGGAAAATGTGCAATCGCGCATTCGTGGCACCCTGCTGATGGCGCTCTCCAACAAATTCGGCGGAATTGTGCTCAGCACCGGCAACAAATCGGAGCTGGCGGTCGGCTACTGCACTCTGTACGGCGATATGGCGGGAGGCCTGGCCGTGATCTCCGACGTGCCCAAGACCATGGTTTATCGGCTGGCGCGCTACGTGAACTCCCAGCGGCCGGTGATTCCCCCAGCCACCCTCGACAAACCGCCTTCGGCCGAGCTGCGTCCCAACCAGCAGGATACGGACACGCTGCCGCCTTATGACGTGCTCGACAGCATTCTGGAGGATTATGTTGAGGACTTGAAGTCCGCCGAGCAGATCACAAGCGAGCGCGGCCTTGAGCCCGCGCTGGTACGCCGCGTGATCTGCATGATCGACCGCTCCGAGTACAAGCGGCAGCAGGCCGCTCCGGGCATCAAGATCACCGAAAAAGCGTTTGGGGTCGGCCGCCGTTTTCCCATTGCCGCCCGCTACGAAACCTGAGTTTGCGAAAGGAACCCATGCTCCGCCGCCTTGGCCCCTGGCTTATCGCCCTGTTTCTCGCTGCTGCCGCCCCCGCCCAAAAAGCTCCAGCCGACACCGTACACGCCCGTCCTGCCCAGGCGGCAGGCCCGCGTTCCGACGCGGCGATTCCCAGCGAGGAGACGGTGAATGCCTTCATGAAGAAGATGTTCGGCAACGATGCGCAAATGAGCTGGAAGGTGCAGTCCATCGCGCCTGCCGAGGATCCCGGGCTGGCGAAGGTGACGGTGCTGATGAGCAGCCCGCAGGGTCAGCAAATGACCGCCTTCTATGTCACGCCCGACGGCAAGCATGCCGTGGTGGGGGACATGATTCCGTTTGGCGCCGATCCTTTTGCGGCGGCGCGCAGCGCGCTGCAGCGCGGCGCCAAGGGACCGGCCCGCGGTCCCGCCTCCGCCCCCGTCGAGATCGTGGAGTTCAGCGACCTGCAATGCCCCCACTGCAAGGCCGCCCAGCCCACTATTGACAAGCTGCTGGCCGAGGAGCCGCAGGCCCGCTTCGTGTTTCAGAATTTTCCTTTGGCATCGCACAACTGGGCTTTTAAGGCCGCGTCGTATGCCGATTGCGTGGGGCGCTCCGGGGGCGACGCGTTCTGGAAGTTCGTGAAGGCCGTCTACGATGCGCAGGAAAACATCACCGCGCAGAACGCCGACGAGAAGTTGAGCGGTCTGGCCGCGGGCGCCGGCGCCGATGCCAAATCTACGGCGGCCTGCGCCGCCACTCCCGAGACCCGCTCGCGAGTGGAGCAATCCGTGGAACTGGGTAAATCCGTGGGGGTCGAGGGCACGCCCACCCTGTTCATCAACGGAAGAAGGATCGGAAACCTGGGTATCCCTCCCGAATACCTGAAAAGCATCGTGGACTTTATGGCTAAACAGGGAAAGTGATCAGCAAAATAGCGGGGATGAAGTAGCTGCGGACCTCTAGCGTCCGGTCAGCCACACCTCGTTGCGCTCCCCTGTGGGAGCGCTCAGCACGTGCGGGGTGATCACCAGCAGGATCTCATTGTTCGCCTGTTCCTTGTCGTTGGCGGCCGTAGCCTTGTTCAGCAGCGGGATCTGAGCCACCCCGGGGATTCCGGTCAGCAGCCGCGTCTCAGAGTTGGTCACCTGTCCGGCGACGACGGCCGGTTCGCCATTGCGCACCGTGATGGTGCCCTTGTACTCGCGATCTCCGATGACCGGCACGCCATTGATGCTCTGGCCCGCAAGATTGCGGATTTGCAGTTCCAGGTCCATGCGCACGAACTCGGTTCCCTGGACGTACGGCTTGGCCTTCAGCACCAGCCCCAGGTCCTCATACGAGAAAGAGGGGAAGGGGGCGGTGAAGCTGCCGTTCTGGATGACCTTGGCCAGTGACTGCGTGTTGAAGATGGGAGCAAAGCTGGCGTTGAGAATGGGATAGCGCTGGCCCACCTTGAAGGTGGCCGCGTCACCCTGGGCGGCGTGCAGGTTCACGTGCTGCAGGCTCTGCAGCCACGATTCATTGCGTGCAAGCGTCGCGCTCACCTTGGGAATGCTCAAGCCCATGAAGGTGAGCCCGCCGCCAAAGGTGGCGAGCGGCTGGCTGAAGATAGAATTCGATTGGTTCTGCAATTGGGCAAGCAGTCCCGCGATACCGGCGCTGTTCGCCTGGTTGATGCCGCCGCCGGCGATCAGTTGATTAATCAGGTCCTGGATATTGCGCCCGCCCAGCGCCGCCAGCGCCCCCGCGGGAATGTTGAAAAGGTTGAACTGGGCCGGCAGGTTCAGCCCCATCTGCCGCACGAAGTTGTGGTCCACCTCGAACAGCTTGATGTCGAGCATCACTTGCGGGCGGTCGGAGGCGAGGCGCTCCAACAGTTCGGTGGCCGCATCCAGTATGCGCCGGGGGGCGCGCACCGTCAGCGACGAATTCCGCGGGTCCTGGTTGATGTAGCGGATCTCGAACAGCGTCCGCATGAGGTTGGTGACGTCATTCAAGGCCTGCGGCGTGGTGGCATCCGGAATGTAGAAGCTGCGCAGGGCCATGCGATCGTACTGGCGATGGTTCTCGGGAGTTTCCGGCAGGATCGCGATTTCGTGTTCCGAGAGCGGCGCCCAGAAAGTCTTGGTCACGTCGCCGGCCGCGTCCATGGCGGTCGAGAAGTTCACCGGACCGATATCGAAGCGCACCCGGCGCGAGGCGACCGCCTCGTCCACTTGCGCCTGCAGCCCATAGGCGGCGGCCACCTGCTGCAGCAGGAAACGCGAATCGCCGACAAATCGGAATTCGTGCAGCGCCGGGCTGGGCTTGGCCTCTATTTCGCCGGCGTCCGCCAGGACCCGTAGCTGCCCGCTGCGCGCAGGCTGCCAGTCGCCCAGCGCGTCGCGCAGGCGCTGGAGGGCGAAGTCGTTGCCGGCATCGAGGTGCAGGGCGCTGCGAAACTCCGCCAGCGCTTCCACTTGCTTGCCCGCCAGCAGTTGGGCATTGCCGCTTTCCAGGTGTTCATAAACCAGCTTCTGGCGCGTAATTTCGCGCGCGCTCACGTACTCGGGATTGCGCGGCGCCAGGCGCGCGGCCTCTTCGAACGCCCCGAAAGCCTGCAAAATCTTGCCGGAATTGTCCAGTTTCAGGCCGCGACGGAATGCTTCCCGAGCTTGCTTCACTTGTTGGGGAGTTGGCTTTGCCGTGGCCGGGCAGGCAGTCCCCTGGACCGTCGCGCACGGGAGGGGTGCCTGGCCGGCCGCAACAGTCGAGCCGGCCAGCAGGAGTGCCAAAAGTAGTTGGAATGCCGAGCGCACGAGCTGGAAGAATTGTACGCGGGTTGCGTTGCATGGGGAGCAGGGAAGAAGGACGAGTACCTTTGTTTCTAATGCGAGCGGCCGTCGCTCCGGTTCCCCATTTCACCCTGGGACGGTGACGGCAAAGGCCGGCTTAGTGGCTCGGCAGCGGCGTTCGGGGGCAGCGTAGGCGGCAGTGGTGCCTGGCGCGCCAGGTGCGCCTTATAGGTGTAGAGCACGGCCAGCAGGGGCGCCGACAGCAGAACGCCCCAGAATGGAATGAGGATGCCGAGCGCGATGGGCGTGACCAGGGAAGCCCACAGCGGCACGCGGTTCATCCGGCGCATCAGATAGGGTTGCAGCAGCAGGCCGTCCACCACCACGATTACCGCGTACAGGATAAGAACATATAGGGAGCGCTCCCACCCCCCGCTCGCCAGGGCGAACAATGCCGGGCCGATCAGCGCAATTACCGAGCCCACATTGGGGATAAATTGCAACGCGCCCCCCAGCAGGGCCCAGAAGGGCGCCAGCGGCACGTGAATGATCTCCAGCCCCACGAACCACAGCCCCGCGACGATCAGGGCGTCGTAGGTTTGGGCCACCAGCCAGCGGTGCAGGGCGCCGCCGGTGATGCGCAGGTGCTCGCGGGGATCCACGCAGGATTGGATGCCCGACCTGTGCCACAAGCAGCTGAAGTGAGGAGTTACTTGCGCCCCCAGTCAGGCGGCCGCCGGAACTTGCGATCGCAATCAAAATTTCCAACGGTCTTGGAACCTTCTTCGCTCAGCCGACATCCCATGCTACATGCCAACTCCAACCCTGCCCGCATTAAGGCAACGCAAACTGGGCCGCCAAGGCCTGGTGGTTTCGCAACTCGGACTCGGCTGCATGGGAATGAGCCAGTCCTACGGACCGGCGGACGAAGCGGAGTCGCTCGCCACCCTGGATCGCGCCTTGGAACTGGGCATCACCTTCTTCGACACCGCCGAGGCTTACGGTCCCTACAAGAACGAAGAGCTGCTGGGCCGGGCATTCAAAGGGCGGCGGGAACGCGTGATCATCGCCACCAAGTTCGGGTTTCGCTTCACGCAAGGCAAGATTTCCGGCGTGAACAGCCGTCCGGAACACATTCGCGAGGTGGTAGAGGCTTCGCTCCGGCGCCTTCAGACCGACCAC
>JAMXLI010000206.1 GCA_024281115.1 Terriglobales bacterium
ACCAGTTGGCCCAGGGTCTTACCTTCGTCGGCCATCACGTTGGCCAGCAGCAGCGAGTTCAGGATGCCGTCGCGCTCCGGCAGGTACCGCGAGTACCCGATCCCGCCGGACTCCTCGCCCCCGATCGCCACCTCGTGTTCCATCATGATATCGGCAATGTATTTGAAGCCGATGGGACATTCGTGCAGCTTGCGCCCGTGTTTGCGGGCAATGCGGTCGAGCATGCGGGTGGTGTTGAAGGCGCGGACGACGTCGCCCGGCCACTTCTTGCGCTCCAGCAGCCAGCGCAGCAGCACCGCGAAACACTTGTGGGAATCCACGAAGCTGCCGTCCTCGGCCACCGCGCCGATGCGGTCGGCGTCGCCGTCGGTCGCCAGCCCGGCCTGGCATCCCTCCCGCACCACCGTCTCCTGCAGCATCTTGATGTGGGGTTCGATGGGCTCGGGATTGATTCCCGGGAACAGCGGATTGACCTCGCTGCGAATGGCGACGTAGCGGACCTTGTGCTCGTCAAAAGCTCGCGCCAGCACGCCGCGCCCGGAGCCATACATGGTGTCGATGGCCAGATGGAACTTGGCTTGCGCGATCTTGGGCAGGTCGGCGAACGCGCACACCGCCTCCCGGTAGGCGCTCTTCAGGTCGGCACGCTCGATCGCGGCGGCAGCGGGCGCTTTGGGCGCCGCGCCCTCGGCCAGTTCCTGCTCGATCTTCTTCATGATGGCCATGGTGGCCGACCCGCCGAAGGTGGCTTTGAACTTCACCCCGTTCCAATTGAAAGGATTGTGGCTGGAGGTGATCATCACGCCGCCCGCCGCTCTCCGCTGTTTGACCGTGTAGGACACCGCCGGCGTGGGGGTGTAGTCGTCGGAGAGCAGGACGGGGATGCCCGCCGCCGCGAGCGCCTCGGCGGCTAACTCGGCGGCGCGTCCGGAAGCGAAGCGCGTATCGTAGCCCACCACCACGCCGCGCGCGGCTTCTTCGTTCTTGAGCACATAGGACGCGATTGCGCCCACCACGCGCCGCACGTTTTCGAACGTGAAGTCGTCGGCGATGACGCCGCGCCAACCGTCGGTGCCAAACTTGATGGCCATAGAAATCAGCTGCCTCGCCGGCGAGCTCCTGGGACAGCGGCCGGCGCCGCCGTCCTACACCAGCTTCGACAATTTTTTCTCGTCCAGGTACTTCACCAGTTTGCCCACATCCTGCGCCCGCTCGCGCGTGGTGATCAGCAGCGCGTCGTCGGTTTCCACCACCACCACGTTCTCCACGCCTACGGCGGCAACGAACTTTCCCGGGGCGTGCACATAGTTCCCGCTGGCCGCAATGGCGTGGCTGCCCGCCCCCTCGATGACGTTGCCCTGGCCGCTGCCCTCGCCCGCTTCCACCTTGAACTCGTAGAGTGCGGTCCACGAGCCCAGGTCGTTCCAGCCTACCTCAACCGGCAGGCAGAAGATTCCTGATCGCTCTTCCCCCTTGGCCGAACGCGGCTCCAGCACGGCATAGTCGATACTGATGTTCTCGCAGCGGGGATAGAGCCTGCGGAACACGGTCGCGAATTTACTGGTGCCGAATGCCGCCGCAATCTGCTCGAGCAAGGGAGCGGTCGCGGGCAGATGCTCGCGCAGAGCCTTGGCCAGCGTGGCGGCACGCCACAGAAACATCCCGCTGTTCCAGAAATAATTGCCGGCCTCGACGAAGCGCTGCGCGGTGGCCGCGTCCGGCTTCTCGGTGAAGCGGCGCACGTGAAACTCGCCGTTGCCCGCCCGGCCGCCGGTTTCGATGTAGCCGTATCCGGTCTCCGCGCGGCTGGGGCGGATGCCCATGACGACGATGTTTTCGCCCCCCGCGGCAATCTCCACCCCCCGTTCGACGATCGCCCGAAAACGGGGCTCGTCGCCTACGACGTGATCGGAGGGGAACATCCCGATCACTGCATCCGGGTCGCTGCGCAGCAGGATGAAAGCGGCCAGCCCGATGGCCGGGGCGGTATTGCGCCCCACCGGCTCCGGCACCACCTGCTCGCGGGCCAGCCCGCGCAACTGGCGCAGGATCTCCGGGCGCGAGTCTTGGTTGGTGATGATCCAGAAGTGCCGCTCGGGCGCGAGCGGCCGCAGCCGCTTCACCGTCTGCTGGATCATGGTCTGTTTGCCGCTGAGCGCCAGCAGTTGCTTGGCGCGCCGCTTACGGCTCAGCGGCCAGAACCGGGTGCCGCGGCCGCCGGCCAGGATGACGGGATAAAAGTGAGGGTTCCTCATTCTGCAATGAACGGGTCCGGCCTGCAGCGCTGGGCCCGGATGCGCGCAGCGCACAGCCGATTCCGCACCCGCGGACTGCACATTGTAAATTACAGCGACGTAACGGGTTCGGGCAGCGGACGCGCCGGCACTCGCGAGCGCAGCACTTCAACTTCCCACTGCGGCCTCACGCGGTAGCTTCCAACGCTGGCCGGCACCACCACGGCGTCGCCGCGCGCGAAGGCGACCGGCTCTGTTCCGGCGGCCTCGACCACGCCGCATCCCTCCAGCGCCACCAGGATGTGCGCGCTGCGCACGCCCGGCTCTTCCAGCGTGCTGAACTCGTCCGGCTGTTGCGGCCGCACCTTGTCCACCACGAAAAACGGCGAGCCAATCAGCTGGCCGCCCTTCTGGCCGTTCCCCGGACGCTGCACCTTGCCGGCACGGGTGCGCTCCTTCACCGCTTCCAGGCCGCGCTCCAGGTGCAGCGGCCGCGGCCGCCCGTAGTCGTACAGCCGGTAGGTGGTGTCGGAACTCTGCTGCGTCTCCACCAGGATGCACCCGGCGGCGATGGCGTGCACGGTTCCGCCATCCACGTAAATCATCTCGCCGCGGTGGACCTCAATCCAATTGAGCAAGTCCTCGGCGCGGTTCTCCCGGATCGCCTCCTCGAGCTGCGCGCGGCTTGTGCCAGGTTTGAGTCCGAGCGCCACCTGGGCCCCGGGCTGCGCCTCCAGCACGTACCAGCATTCCGTCTTGCCCCAGGGCAGACCTACACGTTGCGCGCATGTGTCGTCGGGATGCACTTGCACCGAAAGCTTGTCGTGCGGAAACAGGAACTTTGCCAGCAGCGGGAAGCGCTGAGGCTCGCGTGCCGCTTCGCCCACAAGCTCGCGGCCATAGCGCTCCGCCAGCGCACCCAGCTTCTGCCCGGCGAGCGGGCCATTGGCCACGCGGCACTCGTCTCCGGTCAGCCAGGCCTCGCCGATCTTTTCGGTGAATTGCTGGTTGGGATAGATGGGCGCCAGGTTGAGCGTGCCCCAGGGACGCGGGCTGAACTCGGGAACCAGGAGAAGTGGATAGAGTTGCGGCATGATGGGCGGCGGTCTTGCCACCGCTGCTGAAGCTAATGATAGCCGCTCAGGCGAACTGTGACCCAGTTACCGGCGTCATGCCGGCGCGGAATGCGCTCTCCTTGGCGGGCGGCGGCG
Organism: Terriglobales bacterium; assembly: GCA_024281115.1. GTDB lineage: Bacteria > Acidobacteriota > Terriglobia > Terriglobales > Acidobacteriaceae > JAMXLI01. Next base: position 3,446 of record JAMXLI010000206.1, read on the forward strand.
GCCGCGGCTTCACAAACTTGCGAAAAACTTGCGCATCCTCTCCAGTCCGCGGGCCAGCTCGGCGGCCGAGGTCGCGTAGGAAACCCGAATGTGCTCCCGCGTGCCGAAGCCTTCGCCGGGGACCGTCACCACATGGGCCTGATGCAGCAGGCGCCCGGCCACGTCGAAGGCAGCCGCCAGGCCGCTGCGCCCGAAAAATGAGACCACGTTGGGAAACGCGTAAAACGCTCCCTCCGGGGAGTTGCATTGGATCCCCGGAATCGCGCGCAGGCCCTCGACTACCCGGTCGCGCAGCCGCATGTAATCTGCCCGCATCTCCTCCACGCAGCTCTGCGGCCCCTTCAGCGCCGCCACCGCCGCTTTCTGCACGATGGAGGTGGGATTGGAAGTGGACTGGCCCTGCAGCTTCTGCATGGCCTGGATTACGGCGGCGGGTCCGAGCGCGTAGCCCAGCCGCCATCCCGTCATGGCATAGGTCTTCGAGAGCGAGCCGATGATCAGCATGCGCTCGCGGTATTCGCGCAGGGAGCCCAGCGAAAACCTTTTCGCCGTAAAGTTGAGATAGACGTAGCACTCGTCGGAGATGACCCAGATGCCGCGCTGCGCCGCCAGGCGCTGGATGCCGGCCATGTCGTCCGGGTTCATGACGGCGCCTGAGGGATTGTTGGGCGAGTTCAGGATGATGGCCTTGGTGCGCGAGGTAATGGCGCGCTCAACGTCGCCTGCCGTAATGGCAAAGCCCCGGGCTTCATCGCCCTGCACGTACACCGGGGTGCCACCCGCATAGCGCACGATGTCTTTGAACGAGACCCAGTAGGGCACCGGAATAATGACCTCGTCGCCGTGGTCCACCAGCACCTGCACGGCGTTGAACAGGGCGTGCTTGCCGCCCACCGAGGCGATCGCCTCTTCCCGCCGGTAGTCGGAATCGAAATCCACCGCGTGGCGGTGCACGATGGCATCGCGCAGCTCCGAGGTTCCACCCACGGGCGTGTACTTGGTGAAATTGGATTGCAGCGCCGCGATCGCGGCGTCCTTGATATGCGGCGGCGTCGCGAAATGGGGCTCGCCCGCTCCGAAGTCCACCAGGTCCACGCCGCTGGCGCGCAGCTTGTCGGCCTCGCTCACCACCGCCATGGTGGCGGAAACTTCGATGCGTTCAATGCGTTCGCTCAACTGGTCGGTCACGCGTGGAACCGCGGCGCTTGTAGCCATGTTTTCCTCTCTCCTGCCGGAAACAATCACTTCCCCTGCTTCAGAGTTCCGTGGCCGCGGCGCTGGTCCGCGCGCGGCAACTTTTCCCGGAGCTTCTGCTCCACCATGGGGGGCACCAGGTCCTTCACCGAGCCGCCCAGGGTGGCGATTTCCCGCACCAGCCGCGAGCTGAGATAGGAATAGGCCTCGGCGGGCATCATGAACACCGCCTCCAGTCGCGGCTCCAGCTTGCGATTCATGAGCGCCATCTGCAGCTCGTATTCGTAGTCGCTGATGGCGCGTATGCCGCGCAGCACCGCGGTGGCTCCCACTCGCACCGCGTATTCCACCATCAGGCCGTCGAACGAGTCCACGCGCACATTGCTCTGGTGCGAGATCATGGACTGCAGCATCTCGAAACGTTCTTCCACGCTGAACAGCGGCTCTTTTTCCGGGTTGCGCAGGATGGCGACGATCAGCTGGTCGAAGATCTTGCTGCCGCGCTCAATGAGGTCCAGGTGTCCGTTGGTCAGCGGATCGAACGATCCCGGGTAGATGGCGATTACGTCCTTCAAAATCCCTCAGAGCTCTTGCCGGTCGTGTGGGTGCAGCGATTCTAAATGTCCGGCTGCGCGGGAGCAATGCGATTTGGAGTGGCCGTCCGGAGGACGCGCAGCTCTCAGCCGGGCGGCACGGAAGAAACTGCGGGACTAGGTTGCGCAGCCAGCACTCGCCCCACATACTCCAGGGCCGCTTCCGCGTTCAACAGGCTCATCCGCAGCCGCGCCACCGCGAGCGGCCGCAGACGGGCCGCCAAGGGGCCCAGGTTGATCTCGTCCTTCTCCGTGGTGACGAAACCATCCGCCTCGCTGCGCTCCTTCAGGCGGAGCAGGTCATCCACGTCCTTCTCCGTGTAGGCATGGTGATCGCGAAAAAAAGCCTCCGCCGCGGGCTCGATCCCATGAGCGCGCAAGTGGCCGGCAAAAACCCGCGGGCGCGCGATTCCGCAGAAAACCACGGGGCGGGCGACGCCGGATGGGGGAACTATGTCGCGCTGCACGCGCCACACCTGCTTCCCCGCCAGGGGAAAGTCGGTTGCCCAGGCCTCGTCGGCCAGCACCACCACGTCGGCCCGGCGCAAGGCGGCCAACGGCTCCCGCAATCGCCCAGCCGGCAGCAGCCGGTCGCGCGCGTCGTTGGGGCCCACCAGCACAATGTCGAGGTTGCGGGCCAGGGCCCGGTGCTGGAAGCCGTCGTCGAGCAGGTGCAACCGCGCGCCGAAGCTCTTCTCGGCCACCCGGCCGGCGGCCACCCTGTCCTCGCCCACCACCACGGGCACGCCAAGCCGGCGTGCAATCAGCAGCGGCTCGTCTCCAAACTCCGCGGCGGCGCCTTCGGGATTGACAATGGCGACTCCGCGCGTGCGGCGCCCATAGCCCCGCGAGAGCACGTCCAGCGCGATTCCCTGCGCCTTCAGCATTCCACCCAGCAGAATGACGAACGGCGTTTTTCCCGCGCCGCCCACCGCCAGGTTTCCCACGCTGATCACCGGGCCTTGCAGGCGCCGTGCCGGCAGGGTTCCCCGGTCGTACAGGCGATTGCGCGCGCGCACTCCCGCTCCGTAGAGCGACGCGAGCAGGTTCATGACGGCTTTCGGACTCCGCCCAGTGCGGCGGGGTCGCCGACAGCGGGCTCGCGAACTGATTCGGGCGCGACCGCGTCCAGTAACCGGGCCAGAGCGGTTAGCGTGCGTTCCGTTGCGCCCGACTGCGTGTTCATAACCTGCAACGCCCGCCGTCCCATTTCCTGCCGCGCCGCCGCATTTTCCACCAGTTCGGTGAGCGCCAGGGGCAACTCGGCGGTACCCACGACGCGCAGAGCGCCGGCATCGCGAAACAGGTTCACCATCTCGCGAAAGTTCTCGGTGTGCGGCCCCACCAGCACCGGCACGCCGCAGCGCGCGGCTTCCAGGATGTTGTGCCCGCCCCGCGGCGCGAGGCTGCCGCCGATAAACGCCACGGTCGCCACCGCATAGAGCGGCGCCAGCTCCCCGATGCTGTCGAGCAGGAAAACGCCGCCCGCAACGCGGTGCTCGCTCTCTTTCCATTCAGAGCGGCGCCAGGAGCGGAGCCCAATCTCGCGCAGCAGCCCCGCCACACGGTCGAAGCGTTCCGGGTGGCGCGGCGCCAGCACCATGACGGCCCGGGGGTGCCCGCAAAGCAGGATTTCAAAGGCTCGCAGCAGCAGCGATTCTTCGCCTTCCACCGTACTTCCGCACACCAGCACGGGAAAGGTGTCGGCGCGGGCGAATTCGCGCCGCAGCCGCTCCAGGAGCTCCGACGGGCCGGGGGCGGGCGCATCAAACTTCAGATTACCTGCGACCGTCACCCGCTCCTCGGGCGCGCCAATTTCCAGCAGCCGCCTCCGATCCTCCTCCGTCTGAGTCAGGAAAATACTCACTCCTTCGAGCACGCGCTTCAACCAATGCCGCACCCGGCGGTATCCGCTGAACGAGCGGTCGGAAATGCGCGCGTTGACGATGGCGATGCGGGCCCCGCTCTCGCCCGCCAGCCGGAAGAAGGTGGGCCAGAATTCGGTTTCGGCGATAACCACCAGCACCGGACGAAGCGCCTGCATGTAAGGGCGTACCGCAAATGCCAGGTCGAGCGGAAAATAGAAGACGTTCTCCGCGCCGAAACGTTTTTTAGCCAGCTCCTGCCCCGTATCGGTCGTGGTGGAGAGCACCACCCGACAGCGCGGATACCTGCGGCGCAACTCCTGCGCCAGCTCCGCGATGGCCAGCACTTCCCCGACAGAAACGGCATGGATCCAGATCACCGGCCTGGTTCCCCGCTCTTTAATATGGTCGGGCACCCGGCCCAGGCGCGCCGCCAGGGAGGAGCGATACTTGCCATGCCGCAGCATCTGGTAAAGCCAGTAGGGCGAGGCGAGCGCCAGCCACGCGATCAGCGCCAGGCTGTAGAGGAAGTACATCGCGAACATTGTATTGCAGCGGGTAAGGGCGGCAACGCCGGAGTGTTTCGCGCGCACGCGCCGCTGTGGGAGGCGCGCCTGCAGGCTATTTCACGCGCCGAAGAATGGTCTGGTAGGGATCGAGCGTCAGCTTGCGCGTCCCCGCGGGCACTGCCAGGCGAAAGCGCGTTTCCGGACCATCGGCGAAAACGCGTCCCACGAACATTAGCGACTTTCCGCGTTCCGCGTACAGCGGAACAGAGGTCACCAGGTCCCGCGGCGCTTCACTTTGCGTGATCCGGCCCGAGGCAATACCCTGCTTCGCC
>JAMXLI010000207.1 GCA_024281115.1 Terriglobales bacterium
TCTTCGAAAACGCCGGCCCGGGTTTTGAGGTCCTCAAATTCGGGTACGGAAAAGGGAACATTGCGCGCCCCGACCTCCGGATTGTTGAACGTGATCTTCACCAGGCGGCCAGGGCTGCGATAGGGAAGCGACCGCAGCAGCACGGCGTTGACGATGCTGAAAATCGCGGTGTTGGCGCCCACTCCCAGCGCCAGGGTCAGGACCGCGATCACGGTGAAGGTGGGCCTTTTGCGCAACATGCGCAGGCCGTAACGGACATCCTGGAGCAAAGTCCCCATGGTGGCGCTCTCCCTCTTGTGCGACCTTTAAGCTGGGCGTGAGATGCTGGAGGGGCCAAAACGGTGCAAGTTTCATGCCAGGGGGTTAGGGCTGCCATGCAGCGGAATTGCCAGCTCTAACATTTGTGCGGAATTTGTTATGGCTGCGAGATTGTCCGCTTTCGAGATTCGGTGTTCGTTAGTGGCACAAAGACGTGCTCACGGAGACGGAAGCATTAGGCGGGACCAGTTGAACCCGCACCCTGCGATTCAGAGCGGCAAACTGACATGATGCGGAGAGAAGAAGATGATTGCGAGAATCTGGCAGGCACGAACCCGGCCGGACATGGGTAAGGCGTACATGTCATATCTGGAACGGACGGGACTGAAGGAATACAGAGCCACTGAAGGCTGCAAAGATGTTTTTGTCCTGACCCGTGAGATTGGCGATGTAACCGAGTACGTCTTGATCACGCTCTGGGAGAGCATGGACGCCGTACGGCGCTTCGCCGGGCCGGAACCGGAGCGCGCCGTTTACTATACGGAAGACGACCGCTACTTTCCGGAAGAAGAGCGGACGCCGTATGTGCGGCACTACGAGGTGCGGGCCTAGGATTGATTCATGGTCTCGCAATTCAAGAAATGGATGACGCGGGCGAGGGCGCCCGCGCCACAAAGATTGTTGTCGAACGGGAGTTCCTTACCCGCGCACGTTGATCTTGGAGAAAGTGAGCACGGCGCGGCCCGAGGTGGGGCGGCCGAACTGGGTGGCCGGGCGGAACGTGGTCAGAATCAGGGTGCGGTTCAACTCGGGCAGAATCTTACCCGAGTCCTTGGGGCCGGAAAGAATGCGGTAATCCTCCACCCGGCCGGCGGCATCCACATAAGCTTCCACCACCAGTGAATCCGTATTGATGGAGCCCACGCCCATACCCGTGAGCCCGGAAGACTGCAGCCGGGGAGGGGTGTAGAACATGAGCGGCACATCTTCGCTGGAAGCCTGCAGGGGCGAGGGCAGGGCAAAGAAACCGAGCAGCAGCCCGAACACCACGACGGCGGCTACGGCGCCTACCGCGGCGGGCACAATGATCGCATCCAGAGCATTCTGCAGGCGAATCCACACGCCGGCGAAGTAGGGCCGGCGCACCGCGGCGGCTTCCTGGGAAATGGCAACCCGCAGGCGCAGCGCCAAATCCGGCGGAGCCTGCTTGCGCCCCAGAGCCCCCAGCAGCTTCTGGGAGTGCGTGAGCAGCGTGTACTCGCGGCTGCACTCGGCGCAGGCGTTCAGGTGCTCGCTGACGGCGCGCATCTGCTTGCCGCTCACCGCGCCATCCAGGTAGGGCGAAAACAATATTTTTGCCTGGGTGCAGTTCATGACGTCACCTCAAGCCGACCAGCCGCGTCCATCCTTCCCGTCGCCCGCGGGGGCTTGCGCGTTTCCGGCAGCAGCAACCCCAGTTGCGGACCAGCCTGGCGAATGTACTCCGCCAGCCGTTGTTTCAGCGCTTCCCGTCCGCGCGTGAGCCGCGATTTCACCGTGCCCAGGTTAGTCTGGGTGATTTCCGCAATTTCCTCGTAGGACATCTCCTCCAGATCGCGCAGGATCAGTGTAGTGCGGTACGGTTCCGGAACATGCTGCAGCTCCTGCCCCACCCGCGCCCGCACTTCTTCATGCATAAAGTTGTCGAAAGGAGATTCCCGCGGGTCCACCAGTTCCGCCCGCAATTCCTGCCGCTCCGCGTTCTGCTCGGGCCCATCCACCGAGGTTTCACGCGCCTTGTGGCGGAACCACCACCGCCGGTGATTGGAAGCTTCGTGCATCGCGATGCGATAAATCCAGGTCTTCAAGCTCGATTGTCCGTTGAAACTCTTCATGCCCCGGAACACCTTGAGGAAGACTTCCTGCACGGTGTCAGCGGCATCCGCTGGTTCGTTCACGATGTGATAAACCAGGCTGTAGATGGGCTGATGATATTGGCCGATCAGCCATGAGTAGGCTTCTTCGGACCCGGCTTTAAGTTCCGCCACAATGGCGGATTCCTCTGCCCGAATCCCAATCGCACTCGCCAGATCTCCCAAGGTTATGGCTCCCGCCCCTGCTTTCGCGGCAACAACCCTCATTATAGGATCTCCGGGTCGCAACTCCTAGGACTCAGACTGCCCTTGTCCTTTCACCCTGTAAACATAGACCCCGCAAGCGGTTCCGGAGTTCCCGACAAAAGTACCGTAATTGCAGGTATTTACGGACAGGGCGCCGACGAAAGTAATCAGGGGATGGTTACGGTATGCCAAGAAGCAAGGAGTCAGGGCTCAGGAGTCAGCAGGATGGCGATTTGCTGACTCCTGCCTACCGACTCCTGACTACTAGTCTTTACTGGGGGTTGCTGCTCTTGGGCGCTGGCGGGTTGGCGGCAGGATTCTGTTCCGCCTGGCCGTTGGCCGGTTTTTTGACCGGATGCTTGACAACTTTCTTCTTGCGCACCGGTTTTTTCTCGGGCTCGTTATCGTCAATCACAACCTTCTTGGGAGGAGCGGCCTGGGCTGCTGCCTGCGCCGCCCGCACCTCCGTGCGCAGGTGCGCCAGTTCGGTTTCCTTGCTGCTGGCCAGGGTGGCTAGGCGATCAGCCAGGTCGCGGCGAATCTGCTCCACCGAATTCAGGTCGTTGCCCATTCCCTCATATTCATCACGCGGTCCGAAGGCACCGGCGGATTCCGCTACAGAGCTGAGCACGTCATAAAGCGCGTCCAGGTTGCGGTAAAGCGTGAAACTGGCGGCAATGTCATCAGGATTGCTGCGCACGGCGCTGATCATGCCCGGCAGGGCGGTTTCCAGGTTGCGCAGGATGGACTGGCGATTGGCCTCTGCCTGCTGTTTGGCGCCGCTGGGCGCTTTCCATTTATTGATACGCAGACGGCTGAGGTCTGCGGCAGTGGAGGTGGCAGCGGACTCCAGTTGCGACAGCAGCGCGTTTACCTGGTTGGCGGTGGCATAGGGCACGGGCGGCGGTGGGGCGGCGCTTTGCCCGCGTGCCTGGGCCGCGATCGGCATGCTTCCCAGTACCAGGAGCAGGAACAGGAAGAAGATGAAGCTGGCTTTCATAGCGTGGTTTCCTTGTGCCCGATTGCGCCCAACCTTACTCTTACCCCGACCCGGCGCCTCGCACATCGTCTCAGCATAAACGCTTTGCGGCTGTTTGGGGAAGTGAGGCACGAGGGGCCGAAGAGCCAGCGGCTATTCGTAGCGCAGCGCCTCGATGGGATCGAGATTGGCGGCACGGATGGCGGGAATAAGCCCGCTGACAATCCCCACTACGCCCAGGATGACCGTGGCGATCAGCAAGACATTCAGTGATACAGCCAGATGGATGTCTCCGGCGCTGGCGTACTTGGCCATGGCGCTGTAGAAGGTCAGGGAGCCGATGCCGTAGGCCGCCACATAGGAGAGGATCATGCCCAGCAAACCACCGGCGGCGGTGATGAGCAACGCCTCGCTCAGGAACTGGAAGAGGATGTCGCGCCGGCGCAGCCCGAGCGCCTTGGCCATACCGATCTCACGCGTACGCTGCGCCACCGCCACCAGCATGATGTTCATCAGCCCGATTCCGCCAATACCCAGGGTCAGCGTACCGATAAAGCCCAGCAGCACCTTCAGGCCGGTGGTAATAATGACAAACTGCTTCAGTTGCTTGCGTAAA
>JAMXLI010000208.1 GCA_024281115.1 Terriglobales bacterium
GTAATTGGAAACCGCGGCTTCCAGGGCATGCGTCAGGCAATCAATGCCGGTGTCCGCGGTCAGTCCCTTCGGCATGGACATCACAAATTGCGGATCGACGATGGCCACGTCGGGGCTGAGGGAGTAATCCGCCAGCGTCACCTTGCGCCGGCTGCCCTTGTCTGTGAGCACCGCGAACGGGGTCACCTCGCTGCCCGTCCCGCTGGTGGTCGGAATTGCCACCAGCCGCGCCCGCTCTGCCTTGCTGGTGGGATACCGGGCCACGCGCTTGCGCAGATCCAGGAACGGCGCCGCCAGTTCCTTCAGATCCGCCTCCGGCGACTCGTACAGCAGCTTCATGATCTTGGCAGCATCGATCACCGATCCGCCTCCCAGCGCGATCACCTGGTCAGCGTGGTAGAAGCGCAATGCTTCGGCGCCCTCGGTTACCACCTTCAGCTCCGGCTCCGCGTCCGGAATCACCGCGACGTGTACTTGCGTATTCCGGGGCAGGGAGCGGCGCACCGTGTCCACGTGACCCATCTGCTCCAGCGCGGGGTTGGTGACGATCACCGTGGAGTGCGAGGCAAACGTGCCCACGTTCTCCACCGCATTCCGGTTGAAGTAGATCTGGTTGGGAACTCGGAACCACATGTGCGCCTGCGTTCTGCGGGCTACGCGCTTGATATTCAGGTAGTGGTAAACGTTTACGTTGTCGGTGGTGCTGTTGCCGCCGCCGGTGCCGCAGCCGAAGGAGAAGGTGGGGACCAGGGCGTTGTACACCGCGCCCAGCGCGCCGATCGAGCCGGGGGAGTTCACGATGATGCGCCCGGCGTTGATCACATCCCCGAACTTCCGGATGGCTTCGTCGTCACGCGAGAAGATCACGGCGGTGTGCCCCAAACCCCCGGCGTAATTCACGTCCAGGCAGACCTTGAGCGCCTCCTCCATGGAGCGGGCGCGGTACACCGCGAGCAACGGGAAGAGCTTCTCCACGGACAAGGGGTTCTGTCGCCCCACACCTTGAATGGGAGCGATCAGCAGCTTGGTGCCCGCCGGGACCTTGAGTCCGATGAAGCGGGCAATCTGGGCGGCGCTCTGGCCCACCGCCATCGGCTGCATAAACCCGGTCTGCGGATCGATCACCGTGCGCTCCAGCAGCTTGGTTTCGTCGGCGCTGCAGATATGCGCACCCAGTTCGGCGAACTTCTTCAGCGCGATCTCATAAATTTCGTCATCAATGACCACCGTCTGCTCGGAGGCGCAAATGGTCCCGTTGTCGAAGGTCTTGGAAACGATGATGTCCACCACCGCCGTACTCAGGTCCGCGGATTTTTCCAGGTATACGGGGGTGTTGCCCGGGCCCACGCCCAGCGCCGGCTTGCCCGAACTGTAGGCGGCCTTCACCGCGCTCGGGCCCCCGGTGGCGTCAATCAGGCCCACCTGCTGGTGCCGCATCAGGTAAGCGTTGTCTTCGAGGGTGTGCGATTCCAGGCAGGTGAAAACGCCCTCGGGCGCGCCCTCGGCCAGGGCGGCGTCGTACATCACCTGCACCGCCTCCGCGCAGCAGCGCCACGCCCGCGGGTGCGGGCTGAAGATCACGGCGTTGCGCGTTTTGATGGCCATGATGCACTTGAACAGGACGGTTGAGGTGGGATTGGTGATGGGCAGGAGCGAAAAGATGACGCCGATAGGCTCTGCTACTTCCACCAGGTTGCGCTCCGGGATCTCGCGGATGACGCCCACCGTGCGCTTGTCCTTCACGTAGTCGTAGACAAACTCGGTGGCCACCATGTTCTTGATGACCTTGTCTTCCATGACCCCCAGCCGGGTCTCTTCCACGGCGAGCTGCGCCAGCCGCTGGGCCTGCTCCAGCCCCGCCAGCACCATGGGTTTCAGAATCCGGTCCACATCCTCCTGCGTGAACTGGGTGAACACTGCCGAGGCCAGCTTGGCCCGCGCGACTATGGCATTCAGGGTGGCCCGCCGCGCTTCGCTGGGCTCGCCGTTGGATGGCGTCTTCTGAGCTTCTTGTATCGCGGTTGGAGCGGTCATCCTGGCCCCCTGGGGCGGGTTGGTGGACGGTTTCGCAGCACAGCAGAAACGCGCGGTTCTTAGCCGGCAACGGACGGGCGGACCGCGGCCGCGCCTAGGCGTAGTCAATGGGGTGCTGTTCCAGCCAATGCTCGTCGCGCGCTCGGCCCATGCTGCGCCAGGCTCCCAGCGCCACGCTCGCTGCTAAGCAGCGGCTTTCCCAAAACATGCCCATGCCAAAGCCGATTAGGCCAGCCAGCAACCCGAAACGCATCACTCGGCCGGTCCGCCCGCGCCTGGTTCCTGGATAGCCGCCTACAATTCCCAGGCATGCCCCCAGCGCGGCGGGTCTGACAGCGTGCCGTAACGATTCACACAGCAAGGGACGAGGAGCGGTTCCTCGCAGGAATTCTTCCCGGCCGGATCGTGCTCCCTGCAGCCCGCGCTCAAGCACCTTGTGGCCATACGCCAGCTCGGTTTTGGACCATGCCTGCAGGTTCATAGGAACCTCGCGCCGTGTGCCCGGAGAAAGAATTTCAATACCTACTAAACCATTGAGTTGCGGGCTGATTCTGTAGCACGCGTCACGGGAACTTGTGACATCGGGGGCGCCATTGCACCATAAGGCGTGCAACTGGCTCGTTTCCGCGCTGCGTGCGCACATGGCGGGCATCTGCGGACGCGCTGCGGCGCGCTTTGTTACCATCTCCTGACTTGATGGCCTCCACCGGCGAGAACGTGGTGCGGATCGAAGCCGAAGCGTTGCGCGAGCTGGCGGATCGGCTGGCCGGCCCCATGGCGGCAACCTTTGGCGCAGCCGTGGAACTACTTTTCGGTTGCAGCGGCCGCGTGGTGGTCACGGGCATGGGTAAAAGCGGCCTGGTGGCCCGCAAGGTCGCGGCCACGCTCAGCTCCACCGGCACACCTTCGGTCTACCTGCACCCCGCCGACGCCTCTCACGGCGATCTGGGCATGCTGGTGCCGGGCGATTTGGTGCTGGCCCTCTCCTCGAGCGGCGAAACGGAGGAAATCCTGCAACTGCTCGCCACCCTCAAGCGTCTGCGCGTGCCGCTGATCGCGATGACGGGCGCCATGCGCTCCACGCTTGCGCTGGCCTCCGAGGTCGCCCTGGATTGCTCGGTGGACAAGGAGGCGTGTTCCCTGGGGTTGGCTCCCACCGCTTCCACAACCACCATGATTGCCCTGGGTGATGCGCTGGCCGTGTCGCTGGCCGAACGGCGCGGCTTCAAGGAAGAAGATTTTGCTGACCTGCACCCCGGGGGCAAGCTGGGCAAGCGCCTGGCGCGAGTCCAGACCCTTATGCACGCGGGCGATGCCCTTCCCCGCGTGGGCCCGCGCACGCGCATGCCCGACGTGCTCTACGAGATGTCGCGCAAAAAGCTGGGCGTGACCGCGGTGGTAGAAAATGAACGGCTGGTCGGCATCATCAGCGACGGCGACCTGCGCCGCCTGATGGAGAAGTACGGAAAAGACGCCCTCGATCTCACTGCCGGCGAGTGCATGACGCCCGATCCCAAGACCATTCGCCCCGACGAATTTGCCGCCACCGCGCTGGGCATCATGGAGGAGAGAAAGATCACCTCGCTCGTGGTGGTGGACGCGGACCGCCGGCTGCTGGGCATCGTTCACCTGCACGATCTCTGGGGAACCGAGATGGTGTGAGCCCGGCGCACAGGCAGCGATGTTGCGCCGCAGGAGTTCCAACTTCGAGATCGGATCCCGGCTTCGGCTACAATGAGCAATTCTCCTGCAGGCAATCACACTCACTATGCACCGATGGTCGCAACTGTTTATCCCTACCTTGCGCGAAGCTCCCGCCGACGCGGAGGTCGCCAGCCATAAGTTCCTGGTGCGCGCCGGCTATATCCGGCAACTGGCCGCCGGCCTTTACGATTTCCTGTTCCTCGGCAACCGCTCCTTGCTCAAGATCACCGCCATCGTGCGCCAGGAGATGGACCGCATCGGGCAGGAGTTCTATCTTCCTGCCCTGCATCCGCGCGAAATCTGGGAAGCCAGCGGCCGTTGGGCCACCATGGGCGACAACATGTTCCGCCTGAAGGACCGCTCCGGCCGCGATTTGTGTCTGGGCATGACTGAGGAAGAAGTCATGACCGAGATCGCGCGCAAAGAATTGCGCAGCTACAAGCAACTGCCGCAGATCTGGTACCAGATCCAGTCCAAGTTCCGCGACGAGCCCCGTCCCAAGGCCGGGCTTCTGCGCGTCCGCCAGTTCACCATGAAGGACGCCTACTCCTTTGACCTCGATCCCGCCGGCCTGGACGTTTCCTACCAGAAGCATTACGACACCTACCGGCGGATTTTTGACCGCTGCGGTCTGGACTACGTCGCCGTGGAGGCGCACTCGGGCGCCATGGGCGGATCCCAATCGCACGAGTTCGCCGTGTACAGCGATTCCGGCGAGGACTTCGTGGTGAGTTGCCCGCACTGCGGCTATGCCGCCAACCTGGAGAAGGCCAGCTCCCAGCTCGACGCGGTAGAAGACTACCCCCCCGTGGGCGATGGAACCCCTGCCGAGGTCCATACGCCCGGGCTTAAGACCGTCGAGGAAGTCGCCAAATTTCTGGGCGTTTCCCCCAAAAACAAGATCAAGACGATGGCGCTCATGGCGTCAAACCCGGGAGCGGCTCCGGGGGAGCCGCGCTGGATCCCGGTGGTCGTCTACCTGCGCGGCGATCACACGCTGAATGAGGCCAAGTTGTCGGTCACCGCGGGCAGCGGTGAATTCCGCCCCATGCTGCCCGAGGAAATCCAGGAGTTTTTCGGCGCGCCCGCAGGGTTTCTCGGACCCGTGGGCGGCGAAGGCCGCCACCTGCACGGCGTAAAAGCCAAGGTATTTGTGGACCGCGCGCTGCAGGGGCGCAAGAACCTGATCGCCGGCGCCAATAAGCAGGATTATCACCTGCGCAACGTGACTCCCGGCCGCGACTTCACCGTCTCCGAGCAAGAGTGGGCCGACCTGCGCGCGGTCGAGGCGGGCGAGGGCTGCCCCAACTGCGGCACCCCGCTCAAGGTGGCCAAGGCCGTCGAGATTGGGCACATTTTCAAGCTTGGGTACAAGTACTCTGAGTCC
>JAMXLI010000209.1 GCA_024281115.1 Terriglobales bacterium
GAGGACGATTACGACAGCGAGTACCGCTATGCCAGCCGCCCCGTCGCCGCGCTGCAGGGACTGGACCGCAGCGGGCGCGTCATCTATTTCGGCACCTTCAGCAAAGTGCTTTTCCCGGCGTTGCGCCTGGCCTACATGGTGGTGCCGCCCGCCCTGGTGGAGAGCTTCACCGCCGCCAAGGCCGTCACCGACCGGCACTCGCCCACGGTAGAACAGGCGGTGCTCGCCGAGTTCATCCGCGAAGGCCACTTCACCCGCCATATTCGCCGCATGCGCGCGCTGTACCTGGAACGGCTGGAGACGCTGCTGGAGGCTTTCGGACGCGAGCTGGACGGCGTGGTGGAGCTGCGTCGGCCGGAAGCCGGCATGCACGTGATCGGCTGGCTGCCCCCGGGTGCGAGCGATCGGGAAGCTTCGCGCCGCGCGGCCGCGGCGGGGGTGGATGCCGCGCCGGTCTCCAGCTTCTATGTGAGCCGGCCGGCGCGCGGCGGATTGATGCTGGGCTATACGGGCTACAACCGACCCGCCCTGCGCGAAGCCACGCGCCGCTTGGCGCGCGCCCTGGTACCGGGGGCAGCGTAACGCCGGCCTGAGGTCGCCGCACCCAACCCCCGGAAAGCTATTCCTCGTAAGTCCATGTCAGCGCGGCGATTTCCGTGCTTGCGCTCCATAGCAGATTGCAATATAGTAATCGCGTTTTGCTATATGCGGCTCGGCGAAAAAATTCGCTACCTGCGGGAAGTGGAGGGCGCGCTCCGCGGCCTGGGCCGGGAGATGACGCAACAGGAAGTCGTCCGTTTCCTGCAGCGGGACCTGGGACGCTCCATCAGCCAGTCTTACCTTTCGCAGATTGAAAGCGGCGCGCGGCCGCACCTGACCAACAGCACGCGCATGCTGCTGGCGCGGTTCTTCAAAGTTCATCCCGGATACCTGGTGGACGATCCTGAGGGCTTCTACAACGAGCTGATTTCCGACCTGGGCGCATTGGAAGACAAAGTGGACTTGTGGCTGATCAACGCCGCCGAGCGCTTTCGCCGCGATCCGGAGTTCAGCCACGCGCTGCTGCAGGTTGCGCGTCACCAGGATTCGCGACGTTGCCTGGTGTTGCTGGGCGCCATTCTGGAAACTCCCGGGTTGGCGGACCGTTTGCTGCAGGTATTGAAGCCGGACGCGCGCCGCCCAGAGCCCCACCTGGCCGTGCCCGTTCGCGCGGGTGGCGCGTACGACGGCCATTTCCATACGCCGGGCAAGGGAAGGAGTTCGCGATGAACTGGGCGACTTTCTACCTGGTCTGCTTCGTGGTCGGATTCGTGTTCAGCATGCTGATGTTCCTCTCCGGCGGCTTGCATCTTCACCTTCCCCTGCGCGTGCATCTGCCGCATGCCGGAGTGCCTCATGGCCCCGCCCACCTGCCCACAGCGCGTGGGGCTGGCGCGCCGCATGGCACGGCTGGAGTTTCGCCATTCAACTTCCTGACCTTGACCGCGTTTCTGGCCTGGTTTGGCGGTACGGGCTACCTGCTCACCCGCTACTCCGGCGTGTGGTTCGCCCTGACCCTGCTTTTTTCGCTGCTCAGCGGTCTGGCGGCGGCTGCACTTATTTTCTGGTTCATGGCCCGGCTGATGGCCAGCGAGAAGCCGCTGGATCCCGCCGACTTCGAAATGGTGGGCGTTTTGGGGCACATTACCAGTTCTATCCGCGATGGCGGCACCGGGGAGATGACGTATTCCCAGGCCGGGACGCGCCGGGTGTGCGGCGCCCGCGCCGAGGACGGCCGCGCCATCGCCCGCAACGCAGAGGTTGTCGTCACGCGTTATGAGCGCGGATTGGCCTACGTGCGCCCCTGGGCAGAAATGGCGCCCGACTTGGGCGGCAACACCGCGCCCCTGGCGCCGAAGAAGAGTTCTTGACGGTCATGCCCGAAGTGACCGCCTGAAGTGAGGAGGCTGTATGACTGCGATTCAACCGTTGTGGATCATGGTCGGACTGGGAATCCTGGCTGTGTTTTTCATCATGAGTTTTCTGGCCAGGCTCTACCGCAAGGCGGGGCCGCATGAAGCCCTGGTGGTGTATGGATTTCGCGGCACCCGCGTCATCAAGGGGCACGGCACCATCATTTTGCCGATGTTCGAGAACTGTCGCGGGCTCTCGCTGGAACTGATGTCGTTCGACGTCGCGCCGCAACAGGACCTTTACACCAAGCAAGGTGTGGCCGTGACCGTGGAAGCGGTGGCGCAGATCAAGGTCAAGTCCGACACCGAATCCATCCTCACTGCCTCCGAGCAGTTCCTCACCAAGGCGCCGCCGGAGCGCGAAGGACTCATCCGCCTGGTGATGGAGGGCCATTTGCGCGGCATCATCGGCCAACTCACGGTGGAGGAGATCGTCAAGCAGCCGGAAATGGTAGCCGACCGCATGCGCTCCACTTGCGCCGACGACATGAACAAAATGGGCCTGGAGGTGATCTCGTTCACCATCAAGGAAGTGCGCGATAAGAACGAGTACATCACCAACATGGGCCGGCCTGATGTGGCGCGCATCAAGCGCGACGCCGACGTGGCCAATGCCGAAGCCGAGCGCGACACCGCCATCAAGCGCGCCAACGCCGGACGCGAAGCCGCTATTGCCAAGGCGCAGGCCGACCAGGAGCGCGTGCTGGCCGAGACGCTTTCCATGGCCAAGCAGGCGGAAGCGCAGCGCGACCTGGAAATCAAGAAGGCCCAGTACCAGGAATCCATGAAGAAGCAGCAGGCGCAGGCCGATAAGGCCTACGACATCCAGGCCAACGTGATGCAGCAGCAGGTGATCGCCGAGCAGGTGAAGGTGCAGCAGGTGGAGAAAGAACAGCAGGTCAAGGTGCAGGAAGCCGAGATCGCGCGCCGCGAGAAGGAGTTGATCGCCACCGTGCTGAAGCAGGCGGAAATCGAGCGCCAGCGCATCGAGACCCTGGCGGCCGCCGAAAAGCAACGCCTGGTCGCCGAAGCCGAAGGGCATGCGTCCTCCATCCGGGCGCAAGGCGAGGCGGAGGCCGAAATCATCTACAAGAAGGGGGAAGCCGAGGCCAAGGCCATGAACGTGAAGGCGGAGGCCTACCAGGAATACAACCAGGCAGCGGTGGTGGACAAGCTGCTCACCGGCCTGCCGGAGGTGGTGCGCGCGCTGGCCAGCCCGCTGGCCAACGTAGACAAGATCACCATTGTCTCCACCGGCAACGGCGACAGTGCCGGCATGAGCAAGATCACGGGCGACATCGCCAAGATGGCGGCACAGGTACCGGCGCTGTTCGAGACGCTCTCCGGTATGAGCGTCGGCGACCTGCTCTCGCGGGTGCGCATCATCGGGGATAAGTCGCCCCACCCCGATTCTCCGCCCACGCTGCCCGGCGACGCTCCCGCGGCCAAGGCCAAGGGAGCAGGACAGTAGCAAGGCCATAGCGCGCGCTCCCGGAAATGAGGTACGCCGGGAGCGCCGAAAGAAGGATTCAGCCGGCCCGGGGCGGGCGGAACGCTTGCCTCGGGGGCTGGCAGTGAGGAGATGATCATGGCACTTCTAGAACGCGTTTCCACTCTGATCCGCGCCAATCTCAACGACCTGGTGGACAAGGCCGAGGATCCCGAAAAGCTGATCAAGCAGGTTATCCTCGACATGCAGAACCAGCTCTTGCAGGTAAAAACCCAGGTGGCGATCGCATTGGCCGATCAGCACTTGTTGGAAAAGAAGCAGCAGGAAAACGAGGCCGCCGCCGCCGACTGGGTGCGCCGGGCGGAGCTGGCCGTGGACAAGAAGCACGACGACCTGGCGCGCGCCGCCCTGGAGCGCTCGATGAGCTACAAGCAGATGGCCGAAAGCTTTGCCCAGCAGGTTGCCGACCAGAAGCTGCAGGTCGAGAGCCTGAAGGCGGCGCTGCTTAAGCTGGAGCAGAAGCTGGTGGAGGCGCAGGCCAAAAGCGACCTGCTGATCGCGCAGCATCGCCGCTCGCGCGCCGCCAGCAAGGCCAGCGACGCTTCTGCCGCGCTGCGCATGAACGCACGCGGCCAAACATTCGACCGCATGAAGCAGAAGGTGGCGCGGGCCGAGGCCGTCAGCCAGGCCAGCTCTGAGCTAGCGGCGGACACGGTGGACGACAAATTTGCCCTGCTCGAGAAAGAGCAGGAGATTGACCGCATGCTGGCGGAGCTCAAGGCGCGGCGCTCCTGATATCGGCGGAAGGCGCGCGTTCAATCACATCGCGACTGGGGCTGAAGCCCCGGTTCTTGTCGCTGTCGAACGCGGCGCTAAAGCGCCGCTCTTCCCCAAAAGGAAGCACCCTTCTGCCGCGCGCTAAGCACCGCTCTGCTCTTAAGGAGCGGGTCGGGCGCTCAGATGGCAATTACGCCGAGGCGGTAATGCTAGGAACGATTCTGGTGAAAGAGCGGGCCTTCAGGCCCGCGTTGTCGGTGCGGAAAAATGAGGGCCTTCAGGCCCTGTGGCCAGACTGGGGCTGA
>JAMXLI010000210.1 GCA_024281115.1 Terriglobales bacterium
GGTCAGCCGGTCGCGCTTGACTTCCTCCGGCGCCGGCGCCACCGCCGTGGCATTGAGCGCGGCGGCCGCCGTCAGCTTGTCGCGGGTTACCTCCGGGGCGGGCGCGATGGCATCCTCGGGAAGCATGAGCTTGGGTTTGGATATCGCGGGCAAGCCCTGGGTCGGCGGTGGTCCGGGTTGCGCGGGCGCGAAGGCCAGCAGGTTGGCCACATTCTCGTCGGTGCGCGGCAGCTTGAGCTTGGGAGCGTCCACCACCTTGCTGGCCAGGGAATCGCCGCGCGCAATCTTCACCGTCTGCCGCGGATTGAAAGCTTCACGGCCGCCGGATTTGCCGCTGTGCCCGGTCTCCGCTCCCCCGGCATCGCTGGTCTGCGGCAGATAGTCGCCGGAGAAATACAACACGTCGTACTTGGGGCGCGGCGGAGGCTCGAACCGCCGCATGTGCAGCAGGGTTGCCGGGAGCGTGATCACCAGCACCAGCACCGCGACTTCCGCCAGCCAGGATGCCAGCATGCCGCGCAGCGGGAACATGCCCGCGCGGCACTCGCCTTCCAGCTGCGGCCCGGAGCGCGCCAGGGCGGGGCCCACGGCGGTGCGGAAGGCTTCCCAGGGCGACTCCCACTCGATCAGCAATCGCGGTTCGTAGTCCATCGCCGCCGCCGGCTGCAAGGATGTGGCCGTCTCGCTCATGGTCTCTCCTTGTGCCCATTCGAGTGGTTGCCGTTCTCGGGGAAAGCGATTTCGATCACATCGCCCAGCGCGGTGCCCGTGTTCCAGATGGTGTAGCAGGGCAGTTCCAGCACCGTGGCCGCTTCCATGCGCACCGGCGCGATGCGCCAAGGCTTGATGTTTTCTTCGACGTGAATCACGGTCTTTTCCGGGTTCAGGTACAGCACGTCAATGGGGAAGCGCATGGCCATGGTATGCACGCCGTGGCTGGGCACGATCCACAATCCTTTGCCGCCGCCGAAATGCTCGGGGTGGCGGCCCATCAGGCCGCGCAGCCGGCTCAGGTGGGTGTCCGCCACCGACAACTCGGTGGCCAGAAAAGCCTGCCGTGTGCGATTGAACGCGTATCCCGAACGCGAATTCCCCGGCATGACTTCTCCCTTAGACCTGATCCTTCTGCCGGTTGTACGCCACCAGCCCGAGCAGCAGAACCAGCACCAGAATGGCGACCATGGCGAGGCTCATCGCGAGATCTCGGGAATGAGGTTGCGGATCAGCTGAATGGCTGCCGGACCCAGGCTGACGATGAACATCGAGGGGAAGACGAACAGCACCAGCACGGGAACCATCTTGATGGTGGTCTTCGCCGCCTGTTCTTCGGCGCGCTGGCGGCGTTCGGTGCGCAGGGAGTCGGAGTGCACCCGCAAGGCTTGCGCGATGCTGGTCCCGAAGCGGTCGGTCTGGATCAACACTGCCACCAGCGAGCGCAGGTCATCGACCCCGGTGCGCGCCGCCAGGTTGCGCAGGGCCTCAGCGCGCGGCTTGCCGGCGCGCAGTTCCAGGTTCACCAGGCGAAATTCGTCGCTCAACTCCGGGTGCGCATGCTTCAAGTCCTCGCCCACCCGCTGCATGGCCTGGTCCAGGGCCAGGCCCGCTTCCACGCAGATCACGGTCAGGTCCAGCGCGTCGGGCAAGGCCAGGCGAATGCGCAACTGCCGGGCCCGGACCCTGCGCTTCAGGATAAAGCGCGGCAGCATGTAGCCGCCCAGGGTGAGCGCCACCATCAGCCACGGCGAGCTGATGCCCACTCCCGTTCCCAGCGAGAACAGCAGCGCGCCAAAAGCCAGCAACGCCCGGATGCCGAAATACACCGTCAGGTGGCGCTCCTCGCGGTATCCCGCCTGCATCAGCAGGACGCGGGTGGCGGAAACCTCGCTGGGCGACTTGGGCAGGGCCTTGGCCAGCGGGTCCAGCACCTGTTCCACGCGCTCGCCCATGTCCGGTTTATCCGCCTCGGCCCGGCCGAGGCCGCCCAGGGCGCGCAACCGCGAGCCCAGCACCGAGGAAGGCGCCATGGCCGCCGCCCCGAAGGCGAAGACGGCGGCAAAGAACGTTACGAACACCACGATTGCCAGTGTCAGCAGCATAGTCACACCTGGATGCGGATGATCTTACGGATTACCAGATAGCCAATGGTTTGCAGCGTGATCCCCACCACGATCATGGCGTGGCCCATCTTGTCGTAAAACAGCGGCTTGATGAAGTCCGGGTTCATGACCATCATCACCACCACCACGATGGGCGGCAGCGCCATCAACAGCATCATGGTCAAGCGGCCCTGCGCGGTGTACACCCGCACCTGGCGCAGGATTTTGAAGCGCTCGCGAATCACATAGGAGAGGTTGTCGAGGATCTCGGCCAGGTTACCGCCGGTTTCGCGCTGCAACATGACCGCGGTCACGAAGAACTTCACGTCCACGATGGGCATGCGCTCGGCCAGGTTCAGCAGCGCGTCGCGCAGGGGCAGACCGAATTTCTGCTCCTCAAACAGCTTGCGGAACTCGGTGGAGACCGGTTCCGCCATCTCGTTGGCGATCAACTCCAGCGCCGTGGTAAAAGCGTGCCCGGCGCGTACCGCCCGGGCCAGCGTGTCAATGGCTTCAGGAAACAGCTCTTCGAACTTCTGAAAACGGCGCGTGCGCTGGAACGACACATAAAAATAGGGGATAAAGAGTCCCAGCAGCAGGCCGCCGGCGGCAAACAGCGGTGTATCCGTGAGGAACAGGACGGCCAGCCCCAGGAGAGCGCCCGAACCCAGGGTAAACAGCAGGAACTTGCCGGCGCGCATCTTGACGTCGGCCTGGTTAAGGAAGTGCTGCAGGCGCGAGATGCTGGGCGACCGCTGCAGCATGCGGTTGAGGGTGGGAATCTCGCTGAGCAGTTCGTCGCGCAACAGCGCCAGTTCTTCGCTGGCATGCCGCTCCGAGGCCTGCTGCACCGTGGACAGCCGCTCGCGCAGCACGCGGGCATGCGAGCGGCGCTCGTCGAACAGCGAAGCCAGCGCGAACACGCCCGCTGCCACCAGCACGAAAACCACCACCGCGATCAATGCCAGCATCGATTCACTCCTTCACCCGCCGGGACGGCGTTCCCGCCCGGCGGCGCAGCCCCCTCAGACTTCCGTCTGGGTCTCAAACAGCCCGGGTCGCAGGCGGCAGCCGGCGGCCAGCAGCCGGTCGGCGAACTTGGGCCGGATCCCGGTGGCCTTGAGCAGGCCGCGCACTTTGCCGCCCTCCGCCAGTCCTTTGCGCTCAAAGGTGAACAGGTCCTGCATGGAGACCACGTCGCCTTCCATGCCGGTGACCTCGGCGATGCAGGTCACCTTGCGGGTGCCGTCCGCCAAACGGGCGATCTGCACGATGGCGTGGATGGCCGACGCAATCTGCTGCCGCACCGCCCGCTCGGGGATGTTCAGGTTGGCCATGGAGACCATGTTCTCCACGCGCGAGAGCGCGTCGCGCGGGGTGTTGGCGTGCACCGTGGTCAGCGAGCCTTCGTGGCCGGTATTCATGGCCTGCAACATGTCGAAGGCCTCCTCGCCGCGGACCTCGCCCACCACGATGCGGTCGGGCCGCATACGCAGGCTGTTGATCACCAGTTGCCGCTGCCGCACCGCCCCCTTGCCTTCGATGTTCGGCGGACGCGTTTCCAGCCGCACCACGTGTTCCTGCTTGAGCTGCAGTTCGGCCGCGTCCTCGATGGTGACGATGCGCTCGGAGTTGGGAATGTAGCCGGAAAGCACGTTCAGCAGCGTCGTCTTGCCGGCGCCGGTCCCGCCGGAGATCAGCAGGTTGAGGCGCCCCTTGACCATGGCCGCCAGCAATTCCAGCATGGGCTCGGTGAGGCTCTTGTTCTCAATCAGGTTGCGGGCAGTCAGCGGATCGCGCCCGAAACGCCGGATGGAGAGGGAAGGGCCGTCGATGGCCAGCGGCGGAATGATGGCGTTCACGCGCGAGCCGTCGGGCAGGCGCGCGTCCACCATGGGCGAGGATTCATCCACCCGGCGGCCCACCCGCGAGACGATGCGATCAATAATCTGCATCAGGTGGGAGTTGTCCTTGAACGACAGACCG
>JAMXLI010000211.1 GCA_024281115.1 Terriglobales bacterium
GACCGCCTGGCCTCCCCGGCATTGCTGCAGCTGCGGCAGCGGATTTCCCATCTGGTGAGGCTGGAGCCGCTGAGCGCGGCCGAGGTCAACCGTTACATTGACCACCGGCTGCGGATGGCGGGCTATATGGGCGCCCCTTTGTTCACTCCCGAAGCGCGGGCGGTGATCGCGCAGCGCAGCGAGGGCATTCCGCGCACCATCAACAATCTCTGCTTCAACGCGCTGTCGCTGGGGTGCGCCCTGCAGCGGAGAAGCATCGGCGCCGACATTCTGGCGGAGGTTTCCGCCGATCTGGATTTCGAGGGTTTGCGCACGCAGCAGGAGGAGGCGGCGGAGGCAGCCAGCCAGCGGGCAGCGGCGCCTGCTGCGCCGGTGAAACCCCGCCCGCAAGCGGCGGAGCCGGCGAAGCCGATTCCTGTCTCCGAAGAGACCGCAGAAACCAGCGCCACATCGGCGCCGGAGGCTGTACCCGCAGCGGAAGCGAAGGCAGAAAACGGCGACGGGCCGCGCACGCAAGCTTCGCCTGCGGTGGAGGCTCCTGGCGTCCCGGTGGCTGCGCCCGCGGAAGAAGTACATGGTGAGACTGCCAATAACGGTTTGCACCCGGAAGCGCCGGCTTCCCTTCCCTTGCCCGGACCGGTGCTGGTGCCTGACCCGACGCCGTTGCCGGCGGTTGCGGCCAAGACCGAGGAAGTCGCGAAAACGGAAGTGGGCAATCTTGCGCTGCGCATCATGCCGGCCGAGGTCAGGGATAAGCCGCAGGCGCCTGCGAACGGGTCGGGGCAGCCAACCGCGGCACCACTTTCGGGCGCGCCAAGCGCGGCTCCCGCTAACGGCACAGCGAGAGCGCCGGCTGCCGAAAAGGCAAAAAGCTCAGTGGATGTGGAAGCGCTGGCCGCGGACTGCGCCCTGTTCGGGATGGAGGCGACAAGACGCTGGAAGCGACCCACGGGAAGGACTCCCGCCCCTCCAGGCGCCGCTGCGCCCCGGTCCAGCGCGCCAGCTGGGGCGCCAATGCGGGCGAATGCGCCCCGGCCCCTAACCGCACAGATGCCGGCTCCGGCGGGCGTAACGTCCGCCAAACCGGCCCCGGCGAATGGTTCCGCAGCAGCTCCGGCAACCCGCTCCGGGCAAGCGGGCAGCCGCATTCCGGTGAAGAGCGGCCCAGGCAAGCTCAGGCCAACGCGCCCGGTAGCGGCGGCGATCAACGCGCGCAAGCGACGCCGGCAGCGCAGCCTGTTAGTAGCGGCGGGAGCCTCGCTGCTGCTGCTAATGATGCTGATCTGGCTGCTTGGCACCAGCACGCCAACGACATCACAGGCGGCTGAGGGCAATTCCACGCAGCAAAACACAAACCAGCCGGCCAACTCTTCTTCGAGCGATCAGTCGACGGCGCCCTCTGATAGTTCTGTTCTCGAGGTGGTGCAAGAACTGCCCAAGCCCGGAGACGCGGCCATGCGGGAGACGCCGCCGGCGGTGGTGATGCGGGGGACGCGCGCGGGTGAGCAGCTGGTGCGGCGGGTGGATCCGGTTTATCCGGCGGCGGCCCAGGCCAACCGCATTCAGGGCCCGGTGGTACTGGATGCCACCATCGGCACCCATGGGTTCCTGCGGCACATTCGCGTAGTCAGCGGCAATCCGCTGCTGGCCGACTCAGTGCTGGACGCGGTGCGGGGCTGGCGCTATCGCCCGCACACCGAGCACGGGCGTGCCGTGGAAACGGAGACGCGCATTGTGGTGAATTTCCAGCTGCACTCCGCTCCCGGGGATTCCCCACAAAATCCGTAATCGGTGCTGGTGATTCATCTCGCGCAACGGCGCGCCGCAAAGGGAGCGCTTTCTCTTAATGCCGGGAACTTTCTCGGCGAGCCCAAGATCCCGAATCGTGGCCACAGCGCTCAGTAAGCTTCATGCCGTACGCCGCCCTGATCCAGTCGTTGTCTCCACGCTACCCGGCAGCTTTCCAGCCACCATCTCATAATCGGTAAAGACGACATCTCCGCCCACCAGCTCCGGTGAATAAACAGCTTCAAATTTCCTGACGGCCTCCGACTGCCCGTGAAGCGCCTGGGCATTGGCATCTTTGAACCGGAACAGATGTATAAACCGCGTGGGTTTTTCTTTCTGCTGCCAGGCCAGATACATCTCTGTGCCGGGTTCATGGGCCTGAACGTAATTCACAAATTCTCGAATCGCCTGCTTGACCTTTTCCACTGCTGACGGCTTCACTTCGTAGGCGCCTGATTGGTAAATCGGCATAGCGAAACCTCCCGGATGCTGCTTAAAGTTGTGTCATCCAAGGCACGTAACTTAGATTTGCTCTGCGGTGCGGGAGTTACCAGGATTTTTGGCCGGGAGGGAACTACGATTTTGCGCCATGCGCAGTGCAATCGGTAACTTACGAGAGGGGGATTTATCAACAACCACGGACGACCGTTGTCTCACTGAGTAGAACGTTTGGTTTTAATAATAGGTCAGCTTGCGACGAATGGTGGACCCGGGTTCCCAAGGTGCGTCTGGGCGAGTGCGGGCGACACTGTTTTGCTCAGTCCAATTGCCATAGCTATCGTACAGATAGGTATATTGTGTTTCGTAGGTGGAGGGTGGCTGGGCCGGTTGAGGCTGCCCAGATGGAATCATAGTTCCGCCTTCTGTGAGGCTGTATTCCCTCCCCACTTCAGGGTTCATGACCTTGGTTGTACGCTCCGAGGCCTTATCACCTTGGTCGTTATAGGTCGTGATAGTCACTTCCTCGCCAAAGATCCCACCGCTCCTGTGCCGCTCCTTCACCCGACCATTGTCGTCATAGACGTAGGAGATGGCTCTGTTCTGCAGGCCGCCAGCCAAGAACGCGCCCAGTGATTTCGCCTGTTCTGGATTGAGCGTTGACTTAAGCTCTTCAGGAACCATCAACTCGGGGGCATTGGCAACCTGCTCCTCTGCGATACTGCGGCCTTCTGCATCAAACTTGCGTACAATGTGAGCCACGAGGTTTCCCTTCGCATCTCGGAGCTGTGCCCCTGTCGCCACCCCCTTCTCGTTGTATGAAGTTGTCAAAGTGCCTCCGGGATACGGAGCGAACCCCAAGTCAGTTCCTTCCCAATGCGACGCGTAAGCTGTGTTCGGGGGCAGAGGCTTTGAATCGTAGGTTTCAATGAGGGACTTGCGGCCTTCGTCGTCATACTGGTAGCGATACTGAGCCCGGTCACCCGCTTTCACCGCAACGAGTCTTCCTGACGCATCATACGAGTAGATTGTTTCAGAAGTCGGAGCTGAGCCCATTTTGCCAGTAGCGGACTTGATTAGACGTCCATCTGGCTGGTAGGTGTAACGCGTTACCCATTGGGAACCGTCAGGATTGCCATTTCGCACTTCCAGCGTTCTCCCATCGGGTGCGTATTCTGTTCTGGTGGACGTGAGCAACTGGCGAGCGTCCGCATCCGCAAAACTCCGCTCGACGAGCACCGATTTAACCGGACCTCGTAGCCCAGCTTTATCGCGGTCCGACATGAGACCACCCGTTTGGGGCGATTGCTGTGCGACAGCAAACCACACTGGCAAAATCACCCGGAAGCGATGCGGGTCTTCCAAGGTCAGCAGGAAGGTCAGCGCGATCAGTGTGCCCACTCCCTTGACCTGTTTCAGCAGCGCCACCTGAGGATAGCTGTGCTCGGCCAGGGCTTCGATCCGTTGGTTGTACTCGCGGATGCCTTGACTCAGCGACTCGATCGTCCGCAGCAGTGGTACCAGCGCGGCCTGCAGCTCGGGGCTCAGCCCCTCGGCCTTCTCGGGATCCAGGTTGCGCACATTGCACCCGCGCAGGCGCTCCCCGTAGGACTTGGCCAGGCTGCGCACCGTGTTGACCAGCGCCGTCCGCGCTCGCACCAGCCCCGCTCGTGCCCGGATCAGGGTCAGATCCGCCTGCGCTTTCGCGCTGCGGTGCTTCACCGGCGACAGCAGTTGCGGGTCGATCCTCGCCAGCCGCGCCAGAGTGCGTGCGTCCAGGCGATCGTCCTTGCGCCGACTCTCCCCGATCAGCCGCACGTTGCGCGCATGGGCCACGATCACCTCATGCCCCAGTCCGCTCAACAGCCGGCTCACCCAAGGAGAATGTGTCCCTGTCTCCAGCGCGATCCGGCTGCGCGGCATTCCGCCGAACGCCTCGCCTATCGCCTTCGCCGTGGTGCTCACCTTGCGTTCCCCTTGCAGCTCGCCCCTTCCATCCAGCACGCAGTACCAACTGGAGCGATCGCCCAGATCCAAACCGATCGTCAGCTGCGGTTGAGAAAAATCGCTGCTTCGCCTCGCCACGGAGGTGCTAACCTTCTTCATTGCCGGTCTCCTTTATCTCTTGTGCTTCAAGCACGTCGATAACTTGGGAGCGTACAGCATCCCGTCGGGAGACCGGCCTTCTCATCCCATCTGTTATCACTCGCCATCGTGGAGCATGGCTGCAAATTGGCATAAAATGCTGGCGTGTTTTAAGGTCAGGGAGTTGCAGAGATGCACGGTCGGCTCTATTGCGCCATCATTTCTTCCCAAGAGCCGCGACGTGGGCTGCTACCTGGGGCTGCAGCCAGGGCGGCGAAACTCGGGGCAGAGCGAGCCGCAGATGCACATCAGCAAGGAAGGCGACCCGTACCTGCGAACCCTGCTGGTGCAAGGGGCGCAGCACATCCTGGGACCCTTCGGCCCCGACTGCGACCTGCGCCGCTGGGGCCTGACGCTGGCCGAGCGCGGCGGTAAGAGCGGGAAGAAACGGGCCATTATCGCCACGGCACGCAAGCTGGCGGTCTTGCTGCATCGTCTGTGGGTCAGCGGAGAAGTGTACGAACCGTTGCACAACAGCAGGTGCCTAGTGGTGCCCGCGGTGGCCTAAAAAACAGACCAAACCAAAAACCAAAAGCTCCAGGGAAGGGAAAACCAAAAGCTCACACGCCGGGTTCCGGTGACTGCGTCGAAAGCCTGGCCCAACTTTCATTCCCCGGAATGGAAGAGAGGTCGCCGAACAGGTGGCAGCACCGGCTGCAACGAGAACGCCCAACTTGCACCGAGCGAAAACCATCGCTCACCTAGAGTGCGGATGGAAGGATGGCGACAGTGGCGACCCGGTAGAGAAAAACCTTGTTTAAAGAAAAAACAAAAGAACCAACTTGACTCCGACCGGCCTTCTCATGGAAGGCTTTCACGTACATTATCCTATTTGCACCATTTCTGGGGCAAGCGCTAAGGGCAATGAACGTGAAGAAGATACAAGGCGATTTATCGCCAATCATTCCACGTCAGCGTGTCGTTGGTAGATAATTGGCCGGTGGGTAAACATCGAACTGAAAATCACGTGGGTTCCGCTCAGGCACATCCATCATTGCGGGGGGTGCGGCTGGCGAACATGCCTCTACGCTTATGGATTGTATTGCTGGTTGCCCTGCTCAGTGGGTTCTTAGCCATACTGCTTCACAAGTAGCTTCCCCTACCACGTCTGGGGGGCAAGCGTCGGGGCTTAAGGAACGCTATGGCGATTTCTCGCCAATCACCCACTTCTTCAGTGTATTGCGCTCAGTTCCAT
>JAMXLI010000212.1 GCA_024281115.1 Terriglobales bacterium
GCTGAAGCGATAAAACGAAGTGTCCCGGTCGGAAAACCGGTGGTCCACCCGTATGTCGAAGTTGTTGCGCGTGGTGCTTTCCACCGGGTTGGCAACGTAGTTGAACGCAGGGTTGCCCAACACGTTGGGATTGGGAAAAAGCGCGATCAGGCGGGCGGCCAGCGGATCGATCTGGCCCGCGGGAATGACGTTGGTGGGCAGGCCGGTGGTGTGGCCGTCCAGCGGAACCCCGCAGAAGCCTCCACCCACGGCTTGCGTCAGCCGCGTATTGAACAGTTCGCCCACAAAGGTGGGATTACCGTTGCAATCGGTGCCGGTCGGCTGGCTCAGGTCCAGCAGGTCCGACAAATTGCCTCCGCGCTGCGCCAGCGTTGGCACCAGCAGCGCCTGGGTGTCGGCCTGGCGCACCCGCAAACCCTCGTAGTCCACGAAAAAGAAGGTGCGGTTGCGGCCGTCATACAGGCCGGGAATGTAGATGGGGCCGCCCAGCGTGCCGCCAACCTGGTTCTGCTTGTAGGGCGGGGTGGGGCGCGTGGGATCGTCGAAGAAGTTGCGCGCGTCCAGCTTGTCGTTGCGCAGGAACTCCCACACGCTCCCGTGCACCGCATTGGTGCCCGACTTCAGCACCGCGTTCAGGATGGCCCCATTGCCACGGCCGAACTCCGCGCTGTACGCGTTGGTCTGTACCTTGAATTCCTGCAGCGCCTCTACCGGCGGTTGAATGACGTAGTTGGTCTCGTTGAGCAGGTCGGGCAGGTTCGAGTTGTTGTCCACTCCGTCAAGCAGGAAGTTGTTCTGCAGCGAGCGCGCCCCGCCCGCGCTGAAGCCGAAGTTCTGCTCGTCGCGCGCGCCCGGCTCGCTGGGCGCGGTCCCGGCGCTCAACAGCGCCAGCTGGGCGAAGTTGCGCCCGTTCAACGGCAGGTTCGAAACCTGCCGCGTGTTCACCACCTGGCCGAGTTCCGAGGTCTCCGTCTCCAGCACGGGCGCGGCGGTGGTAACCTCGACCGACTCGCTGGCCTGGCCGATCTGCAGCGTGACGTTGACCACGGCGCGCTGCTGGACGTCAATGGTTACGGGCTGCGACACCGCCTTCTTAAAGCCGGGGTGCGCCACCGTGACGGTGTAGCGTCCCAGCTTAAGCGGGCTGGCCACGTATTCGCCGTTGGCGTTGGTGCGCGTATTGAAGACAGCGCCGCGGTCCACGTCGCGCACCGCCACCTGCGCACCGGTCACTACTGCGCCGCTGGGGTCCTGCACCGTTCCCACTACGCTGCCTGTATCTTTCTGGGCGAGTGCCGGCCAGGTGAGGACGATGACAACCAAACCCACAACAACAACACCAAACCAGCGGCCTGCGCGGAGCATGTGCGACTCCTTACGCCTTCCCTTGCCGGGAACGCGGTCTCGATCCGCAGATCGAAAAACGGGACACTTTTGCCAGGTTGCGAAAACTTACTATTAGTTTCGTTCTGGGCCAAAGTCAAGCACAACTTTGCCGCCCTGGCGCTGGACGGTGTCGCGGTTTTCCGGTACAAAGAAGGGCTCGCTTGCGTCTTGCGGCCGGGGCGCCGTGTATCGCCAACCGGCCGCGCCGACGAAGAATAGAAAGCATTCGAAACCCGCCTGGGCGCCCCGCAGCGCAGGCCCCAGACAACTCCGGCTCGGGGGAGTCCAGACATGCTCGCAGTCTTAGCAGCAATCTTTGTCCTGGCTGCCGGCGCCGTGGCCCAGCAGCAGGGCCAGGCTCCGGCCATCGGCTACAAGTCCGCCCCCGACGCGGAGCAGCGCAAGACGCTGCTGCTGCGCGACTTCCATCCGCAATCCATGCTGCACGCGCGCGTCACCAATGTGCCGCGCGCGAAGTTTTTCGTGATTGACGTGCACAACCACATCAACGATGCCCTGGGGATTGACGAGCACGTGCCCCCCGCTCAGGTCATCCGCGAAATGGATGCGGCCAACGTGCGCACCGTCGTCATCCTCACCGGACAATGGAGCGACAAGCTGCAACGCGTGCTGGACGAGATGGTCAAGCCTTATCCCGGGCGCTTCATGGTGTTCACCCAGATTGACTGGTCGAAGATCGACAATCCCGACTTCAGCCAGCAGATGGTGGCGCAACTGGACGATGCGGTCCGGCGGGGCGCGCGCGGGCTGAAGGTGCTGAAGGACCTGGGACTGGGCGTGCGCGACCGCAGCGGCAAATTAATCGCGGTGGACGATCCGCGCCTCGATCCCATCTGGGAGGAATGCGGGCGCTTGGGCGTGCCGGTGGCGATCCACGTAACCGATCCGGAGGCTTTTTTTCATCCCACTGACGGCAATAACGAGCGCTACGAAGAGCTCACCGAGCACCCCGACTGGAGCTTCTACGACCACGACTTTCCCAGCAAGGAGGCCATCCTGGCGGCCCGCGATCGCGTTTTCGCGCGCCACCCGCGGACCACGTTTGTCGCCCTGCACCTGGCGAACTGGCCGGAAAACCTGGACGCCGTTTCCGCCATGCTCGATCGCCTGCCCAACGTGATGGTCGAGTTTGGAGCGCGCCAGGCCGAACTGGGCCGGCAGCCGCGGAGGGCCCGTGAGTTTTTCCTGCGCTACCAGGATCGCATCATGTTCGGCACCGACTCCGAGCCCGAGGCGGAGATGTATCGCAACTACTTCCGCTGGCTTGAAACCGACGACGAGTACTTCGACTATGCCGGCTATCCCGGCCAGGGCCGCTGGAAGATTTATGGCATGAAGCTGCCCGACGAGGTGCTGCGCAAGGTTTACTACGCCAACGCCGAACGGTTGTTTGCGCGCTTCCACGGCGCGACCGCAGCGCGGAAGGCGGGACGATGATCGTCAAGCTGGAGCGGGTGCAGGTGCAGACGCGCAAGTCCGAGGAGGCCATCAACATCACGCCCACGGTGGAGGAAATTGTGCGCGCCAGCGGGGTCAGGAACGGCCTGGTGAACGTGATGAATATGCACACCTCGGCCGGCTTGCTGGTCACCGAGGGTATTCCCTGCCTGGAAGAAGATATCCTGACGCACTTCGCGCGCCTGTTTCCTGAAGACCAGGACTATCACCACCGCCGCTACCTCGACTACGACGGCCGCCTGGGCTTCAACGCCGATGCTCACCTGAAGAGTGTCCTGGGCGGCATGCAGTGTTCTTTCCCCATCGAGGACGGCAAGATTGTAAAAGGCTCGCGCCAGACCATTTATTTCATGGAGTACGACGGTCCGCTGTAGAGAACGTACACCGTGCAGGTGCTGGGCGAGTAGCCCAGCCGCAGGCCGCCGCACAACGCGGCGTGTGCGGAGCGCGCTTCACAGTGGCCGCGGAGTGATGCGCTCCGCGCCCAGGTAGGGCTGCAAGGCCTGGGGCAGGGCGACGGTTCCGTCCTTCTGCTGGTAATTCTCCAGGATAGCCAGCCAGGTGCGTCCCACGGCCAGGCCGCTGCCGTTCAGGGTATGCGCGAACTCCGCCTTGCCTTTGCCTGCGGGGCGGAAGCGGATATTGGCCCGCCGCGCCTGGAATGCCTCGAAATTCGAGCACGAAGAGATCTCGCGAAACAGCTGCTGGCCGGGAAGCCAGACTTCCAGGTCATAAGTCTTGGCCGAGCTGAAGCCCAGGTCTCCGGTGGAGAGCGCCACCACCCGGTAGTGCAATCCCAGCTTCTGCAGCACCGTTTCAGCATGCTGGGTGAGCTTCTCGAGTTCATCGTACGAGGTGTCCGGGTGCGCGAACTTGACCAGTTCCACCTTCTGGAACTGGTGCTGGCGTATGATGCCGCGCACATCCTTGCCGTACGAACCGGCCTCGCTGCGGAAACAGGGTGTATACGCGGTCAGCGAAATGGGCAGGCGCGCCCCGTCCAGCACCTCATCCCGATAGAGATTGGTAACCGGCACCTCGGCGGTGGGAATCAGCCACAGGTCCTTCTCGCCGTGCGGCACGCGAAACAAGTCGCCCGCAAATTTCGGCAGCTGGCCGGTGCCGTACATGGAGTCGGAATTGACCAGGTACGGCGGAAGCACCTCGGTGTAGCCGTGCTCGCGCGTATGTAGATCGAGCATGAAGTTGGCCAGCGCCCGCTCCAGCTTCGCGCCCAGCTCCCAGTACACGGCGAAGCGCGCGCCGGCAAGCTTGCTGGCGCGCTCCAGGTCGAGGATGCCCAGCCGCTCGCCCAGCTCCCAGTGCGGCAGGGGAGCAAAGTCGAATTGCGGCGGCTGTCCCCAGCGCCGCACCTCAACGTTGGCTTCCGCGGTTGCGCCCACCGGGACGCTCGCGTGCGGCAGGTTGGGAATGGTGGCCAGCCTCTGGCGCAGCGCTGCGTCTTCCTGCTGCACCGTCTCTTCCAGCTTCTGGATTTTTTCCCGCAGCTCCTTGGTTTCCGCGATCTGTGCCGTCGCGTCCTGTTTGTCCTTCTTGAGGCGGGCGATTTCTTCCGAAGCGCGATTGCGCCGCGCCTGCAGCGTCTCTAGCTGCGTGATCGCCTGCCGGCGGCGCGCATCAATCAGGGCAAAATCCTTCAACGTCTCGGCTGGATCCAGCCCCCGCTGGCGCAGCTTTTCCTCGATCAGCGGCAGGTGGTCGCGAACAAAATTCAGGTCGAGCATGGGAAGCATGTACTGTACCGAAACGGCAGAGTGGTGTCACCCTGCCGTACTCGAGAGCTGGCCCGCAACCAGGTCGCCGCACGCACAAGCAGTTTTGTACACTAGGGACCGTGAAGCGGTTGCTGGTTCTGCTCCTTTTCTTCTGCATTGTGGTTCCGCCGGCGGCGCGTGCGTCTGCCTACAACGCCCATCCCAGGCTGGTGGTCATCCTCGTCATTGACCAGTTCCGCGGCGACTACCTGGAGCGTTACCACGATGAATTCGGCGCCAGCGGCTTCCGCCTGTTCACCGACCGCGGCGCTTATTTCACCGACTGTAACTACGATTACGCGAACACCTACACCGCGCCCGGTCATGCCACCCTGCTGACCGGGGCTTACAGCGACGGGCACGGCATCTTCGCCAACGAATGGTGGGACCCGGCGCGCAAGCGGCAGGTCACCTCGGTGGAGGATGACTCCACCCCTCTGGTGGGCGGGACCGCGGGCGCCCTGGGCGCCTCGCCCCATAACCTGCTGGCCAGCACCCTGGGCGACGAGCTGAAGCTGGCCACGCACGGCAAAGCGCGCGTCTTTGGCATCGCGTTGAAGGACCGCGCCGCCATCCTCCCCGCGGGCTGGTCGGGGGATGGCGCCTTCTGGATTGACCAGAAAACCGGCGCCTGGGTTTCCTCCACCTACTACGGCGCGCAGCTGCCGGAGTGGGTGCAGCAGTTCAACAACTCCAAGGCCGCCGACAAGTACTGGGACCAGGAGTGGACGGACGCCTCCGGCAGCGTCCTGGGCAACACCGCGCGTAAACCTGGCGTTGGCTTCTACGAGATCGTGGGCGGAACACCGCTGGCCAACGATTATGAGTTTGAGTTCGCGCGTGAACTGATCACCAACGAGAAGCTGGGCAGCGGTCCCGCTACCGACTTGCTGATTATCAGCCTTTCGGCCAACGACATCCTGGGGCACCGCGTCGGACCCGATGCCCCCGAGATGCACGCTATGGCCCTGGCCTTGGACCGCCAGATCGCGGAGTTCGCCTCGTTTCTGGCCGGGCACTTGGGCCTGGCCAACGTGTGGATGGCGCTCTCGGCTGACCACGGCGTCGCACCCATTCCCGCCGAGGCGCGCGCGCTGCGCATTCCCGCCTCGGCGCTGGACGACGGCAAGCTGCGGGCGCAGGTCAACCAGGCGCTGGCGGGCCGCATGGGCAAGCGGGAGTTCGTGCGCTCCGCCGATTTTGGCCTGTTTTTCCTCGCTCCTGAGGCCTTTGGCAACACCCCCGAAGCGGCGGCCGAGCAGGCCGTGGGCGCGGCGCTGGTAGCCGCAGGCATGCGCGGGTTTTTTACCAAGTCGCAACTGGCGCAGGGCAACGCGCCTGCCACCGCGCTCGGCCGGAAGTACCTGCACAGCGCCTCCCCCTATGGCGGATGGTGGGTGATGGCGGTGCCGCCGCCATTCTTCGTCCCGGGCGCCCGCGGCACCAGCCATGGCGCGCCCTATTCCTACGACACGCACGTGCCCCTGGCCTTCTACGGAGCTGCGTTTCGGCCGGGAGCCTATCGCGGGCACAGCGAGCCGGTGGACCTGGCGGCCACGCTGGCATCCCTGCTCGGGGTGAATCAGCCCAGCAGTTCCATTGGGCGCGTGCTCACCGAGGCGCTCGCCTCCACGCCGGCGGAGGACACGGGCGGGGGCGCGCAGTGAGCAACAATGCCGGGCGCGCGGCCGTCACCGACCTGCGCGTCGCCTTTGCCGGGCTCGCGCTCAAAAACCCTGTGCTGGCCGCCAGCGGCACCTTCGGCTATGGCGTCGAGTTTGAGGACGTGGTCGCGCTCGACCGTATTGGCGGCTTTATCGTAAAAGGCCTATCGCGCGAGCCCATGGCCGGCAATCCTCCTCCGCGACTGTGGGAAACAGCCGCCGGCATGCTCAACTCCATCGGCCTGCAGAACATCGGGGCGCGCGCATTTGTGGAAGAGAAACTGCCCCGGCTGCGCCAGATGCGCAACATCGTGGTCATTGCCAACGTCTTCGGCTACACCCGCGAGGATTACGAGGCTGCCATCCAGGTGCTGAACGAAGGGGAAGGCATAGCCGCCTACGAGCTCAACGTTTCCTGCCCCAACACCCGTCATGGCGGCATCACTTTCGGAAGCGATCCGCGCCTGCTCGACGAAGTGGTAGCGGCGGCCAAACGCGTTTCCCGGCGGCCGCTGATCGTCAAGCTCTCGCCCAACGTGACCAGCATCGCGGAGATGGCGCGCGTAGCCGAGGCCGCCGGCGCCGATGTGCTCTCCCTGGTAAACACGTTCGTCGCCATGGCGATTGACCCGGAGACGCGCCGGCCGCGCATAGCGCACGTCACCGCGGGCCTTTCCGGTCCGGCCATCAAGCCCATCGCGCTGCGCATGGTGTATGAAGCGGCCCATGCCGTGGACCTGCCGGTGATCGGCATGGGCGGCATCAGTACCGCCTCCGACGTCATCGAGTTCATGCTCGCGGGCGCGGTGGCGGTCGAGGTGGGCACCGCAAACTTCTGGGACCCGCGCGCCACGGAAAACATCGTGCGCGAGCTCGAGCAGTGGTGCGCGGAACATAACGTGGAGAAAATCGCCGACCTGATTGGCGCGATGAAGAGTGATTAGAAGTTGCCTGCGAGCTTTTCCGCCTTGTTCTCGAAGGCCGGCGAGCCGGAGGGATTCGAATTTTCCTTGCTACTGCCCGGAGATGCGCAGCTTGATTTGTTCAGGAATGCGATCGCGGATCTCCTCGGGCAGCCGGTCGTGCAGCTGGCGGGCGCCCAGGCGGGCCGCGTCGGCGACCACCAGCGGAGCGGGCGTGGCCACCGCCACGGCCAGCCAGATAATGGCGGAAAGCGCGAATCCCGCCAGCGCGGCCAGCTCCAGGATGAAGGCGTGCCGCGGCCCGAAGTGCCGGATAACCCCGAACGCCAGCAGGAACACCACGGCGGACGCACTGGCCAGCACGATCAGCGCGATGTCAATGCCGCGGTGCAGGCGCTGCTTGCCCCGGCAATAGGCGCACTCGGCGAAGTGCTCCTCATAGTCGGGGCGCATCTCCGGGGCGACGCCGGAGATGTCGTACCGCCAGCTGGCCAGTATGTTGCCTACGATCGGGTCAACGCAGCGTTGCCTCATACCTTGTTCGAACTACTAGAGCCGGAGCGGCTCCAGGGGCGCAGCCTGCGAGGCCAATAGCACACGGTTGTGCAGCAGCGTCCGGCGCTGTCCTAAGGCGCGCTCGGCGGCTTCCCGGGCAATCTCCGGGTGGTTGTTCTGCTCCGATAGATGCGCCAGCACAACAAAAGCCGCACTTCCATCATAGTCGCTGCTGAAAAATTCCGCGAGGGCCTCGTTGGAGAGGTGGCCCACCCGGCTCATTACCCGCTGCTTTACCGCCCAGGGATAGGGTCCGACGCGCAGCATCTCCAGGTCGTGGTTCGACTCGATGATGAGCGCGTCGCAGCCGCGTAAGTGGTGGCAAACGCTGGCCGGCATGTACCCGAGGTCGGTGGCAACCGCCACCTTGATTCCTTCGGCGCGGAAGGTGAATGCCACCGGGTCCACCGCGTCGTGCGGGATGGTGAACGGCGTAATCTCGAAATCGCCAACGGTAAAGCTGCTTCCCGCCACGAAGGTTTCTCCCTTAGGCGGCCGCCAGCGCTGACCGTCGCCGTCGGCCAGTTGGCGGGAGCACGCCTCGCGCGTGGGCGCCGTCATGTACACGGGAATGTTCAGCTTTTTCGCCAGCGTGACCAGGCCGGTGGTGTGATCGCTGTGCTCGTGCGTGACCAGGATGGCAGACAGGCAGAAAGGATCTTCGCCCACCGCGCGCATGCGCTTGAACGTCTCGCGCGCCGAGATGCCGGCGTCCACCAGGATGCGGGTGGCGCTGCTGGCCACCAGCGTGGCGTTGCCCCGGCTGCCGCTCGCCAGCACCGTCAAAGACACCGCCATGGGCCGAGCATAGCGGTAAGCACGAGGCCAAGGGAGTAACTTGTGGGTTAACGCCGACCTTTGGTGTGGAGAACTGGGACCACATTAGTCGCCTAGGCGCCCGCAAGTGGCCGCGGCAGTCGCTCGTTGCGCGTTTGAAGGCTGAGTTCGGGGACAGCACGCGACCCGCTGCCTGGGGCAGCCTCAGCCCTCATCCAGGAAAATGCGTTGCGCCAGGTTGCGCAGGAAGTGTCCGGAGTAGGCGCCCACCACGCCGGGCAGAAATGCAAGCAGCGACTCCCAAATTTCGGCCCGCTCCGTGTACTGGCGCAGCAGAAAGGCCGCCGCCAGGCGCGCCACGGGAACAAACGCGCACACCAGCAGCGTCCAGCGCCAGGGACGTTGCGGCCGGGCAAAGCCCAG
>JAMXLI010000213.1 GCA_024281115.1 Terriglobales bacterium
TAGGTGGCCGTCGCTTCGCCCTCGACGGTGGGATTTGTGGCGAGAATCAGTTCATCCACTTCGCCCGATTCGACCCTCCGAACCAGGTTGTTCAGCCGCAATTGTTCCGGTCCGACGCCATGGAGAGGCGAGAGCGACCCGTGCAGCACGTGGTAAACGCCCTGGAAATGGCGGCTTTTTTCGATCACCGCAATGTTGGTGGGCTCTTCCACAACGCAGACCAGACGGCGATTGCGGGTGGCGCTGCTGCAGTAGATGCAGGGATCCACGTCGGTGATGTTGTTGCAGTTCGAGCACAAGCGCAGCCGTGCCTTCACTTCCAACACCGCGCTGGAGAGCGCTTCCGCGTCCTCCGTGCTGGAGCGCAGGATGTGGAAAGCCAGGCGCTGGGCGCTCTTGCTGCCCACCCCAGGCAACTTCTTGAGTTCGTCAATGAGCCGCGTCATGGGCTCGGCAAAGCGGGACATGATGTTGAGTAGCGCGCCGGGTCTAATCCCGGAGCGGGCGAAGGAGGCGACCGCCTACAGGCCCATTCCGCCCATCATTCCTCCCACGCTGGATTGCATTGCGTCGTCCACCTTGCGGCCGGCTTCGTTTACCGCGGCGGTCACCAGGTCCTGCAGCATCTCGAGGTCACCGGCTTTGACTGCTTCGGGATCGAGGGTGATGGAAAGCAACTGCTTGCGCCCGTTCATCTTCACCGTCACGGTGCCCCCGCCGGCGGTGGCTTCCACCACAGTGGCCTGCATCTTCTTCTGGATTTCTTCGTACTGGCGCTTGGCCATGGACATCATCTCTTGCAGGTTAAATGCACCCATTACAGAGCTCCCGGGCCCGCAGGCCTATCGTTTCTCGCGATGATCAATAACGGTACGGATTTCCGCGCCGAACTTCTCCTGCATGCGGCGAACAATCGGGTCCTCGGCGGCACGGCTGCGTGCCGATCCATTGCCGGTCCTCGGCATGGGCTTCGGCTGGGCGGTGGACCCTCCGGTGACGCGCAGCTTGAGTGCGCGCCCGGCTGCCTGGCTGGCAGCAGCCGTTGCCAGGCGCCTGGGTTCGGCGCCAAAAGACATTTCCGCCACGCTGTTGCTGACGGCCGCCTTGACCAGGAGCTCGGCGCCATTCAGTTCCCACTCCCCGGACTCGAGCATAGAGCTGAGCATGCGGTGTCCCGCCGATTCGAGCGCGTCCAGGACGGCGCTGCGCAGGGCCGCAATGTCATGCGTGGCCGCCGGCGCCGGGGCAGGGACGCCTTCCTCCACCGCCACCGCCGCCAATGCCGGCGCCGCCGCACCCAGCATGACTGTGGGCGATGAGGCAGGCCTATCCGCGGCCGGCTCGGAGGCTGCCATGCGAGGCGAGTTCTTCCGAGCACTGTCGGCGGCAAAAGGGGAAACGCGGAGCGAGGAACGCTCGGCGGAAGGATCAGCGGCCCGCGCCGCGTCGGGGCGCGGAGCACCTGCTGAAGGCTTGGCACGCCCGCTTTCGGGGCCGCTCGCTTCGGTAAGGATTTGCTCAATGGAGAGCAGCCGGCGTGCGTGCGCCATCTTCAGTAACCCCAGTTCGAGGTGCAGGCGCTGCTCCTGACGGTACCCGAGTTCGCCGTAGGTACGCAGCATGATTTGCAGGAATCGCGCCAGATCTTCTTCGCTGAAACGCGCGGCCACGCGGCCGACGCGCTCGCGTTCGCTGGGCGAGGTCTGCAACAGGGCCGAGTCCGCGCCGGCCACCTTCGCCACCACGGCATTGCGCAGGAATCGCACGAGCTGCCGCGCGAAGTGGGTGGGACTGTGTCCTTCGGTGATGAGCTTGTCGATCATCCGCAGCAGCTCGTCGCTGGCGCTGCGGTCCACCGACTCCATGATGTGTTCGAGCGCGTCGGAGGGGGCTGTACCCGCTAATTGGCGCACCTGTGCGCTGTTGATGTGGCCATCCGAGGAAGCGATGGCCTGGTCGAGCAGGGAAAGCGCATCGCGCATGGAGCCGTCGCCAGCTTCCGCGAGAAGAGCCAGCGCATCCTCATCGCCAGCGATGCCTTCGCGTTCCGCCAGAGTTCTCAGTTGCGCCAGAATCTGTTCGAAGCGTACGGCGTGAAAGCTGAAATGCTGGCAGCGGGAGCGGATAGTCTGCGGGATGTCCTCCGGCTGCGTGGTGGCCAGCATGAAGATCACGTGCCCGGGCGGCTCCTCCAGCGTCTTCAGGAGCGCGTTGAAAGCGGCATCGGTGATCTGGTGGGCCTCATCCAGGATCCAGATTTTGTAGCGATCGCGCGCCGGGCGGTAGCGGGCGGCGTCGCGCAGTTCCCGGATTTCGTCAATGCCGCGGTTGGTGGCGGCATCGATTTCGATCACGTCCACGGAGTTGCCGGCTCGGATCTCGGTACAGGAGTCGCATTGCCCACAGGGCTCGGGAACGGGGTGATCCGCGGACCGGCAGTTCAGGGCCATGGCCAGGATACGAGCGACCGTGGTCTTGCCTATGCCACGATGGCCGCTAAAAATGTAGCCGTGCGCGATTCGCCCCTGCTCGATGGCGTTCTTGAGCGTGCGGGTGACATGTTCCTGGCCGATGACCTCGGAAAAGTGCTGGGGCCGGTACTTGCGTGCCAGAACCTGGTAGCTCATAGCGGGAAGTCTCGATTATACGTGAGCCTGAGTAGCGTCGGGACGGTACCGGTGCACGCGGGTCTTCTCGGGTTGGGCGGTTTTCCGCCTGACCTTGCAGGGGCGGTCTATGGCGATATACCCTGTGTGGCTTGCCGAGCAGGGCGGGAGGTCTACTGATGCAACTGAAGACTAATAAACGCGTGGTGGACGGTATCGCGGTGCTGGATTGCAGCGGCCGCATCGTGTTTGGCGATGAATCGGCGGCCTTGCGGGACACGGTGAAGCAGTTGATCGCGGAACACAAGAACATCGTTTTGAACCTTGGGGGCGTGAATTACATCGATTCCGGCGGGCTAGGAACGCTGGTGGCGTTGTACACCAGCGCCCGGGGCGCCAATGCCAATATCAAGCTCAGTAACCTTACCCAGCGCGTGGGCGACCTGCTGCAGGTAACCAAGCTGCTGACCGTCTTCGAGGTCTACGATACCGAGGACAAGGCGCTGCAGGCGTTCCGCAAGAGTGCAGTCGCCTAGACGTCGCACAACCGTGCACCAGCGCATTCTGGCCATCGTGGGCCGAATCCCACGAGGGAAGGTCTGCTCCTACGGTGGCGTGGCGCGCGCTGCCCGATTGCCGGGAGCTGCCCGGCAAGTCGTGTGGGCGTTGCATAGCTCGCGTGGACTGCCCTGGCACCGCGTGGTGGGCGCCAAGGGCGAGATCAAGCTGAAGGGCGAATCCGGGCTGGAACAACGCTTGCGCCTGGAAGCAGAAGGAGTGTCGTTCCTGGGATCGCGCGTGAACATGGAACGGCACGAGCACACCTTCGGGCGACGCCCGGCTGCGCGAAAGGGCGCTCGCCGGTAAGCACTCCGCGTCTTTGAAAGCCGGGCTGATGGACCTGGGCATTTCGCATCGGACCTCTCTTCCCGTTACTCCAATCAGCAACCGCCATCCAGGAGATCGCATGGATCCGCTTGAATTTCGCAGCCTCGGACACCGCATTGTGGACCGCCTCGCCACTTACCTGGAGCAGATCGAACAGCGGCCGCTTTTCCCGGATGCGCCCCCGAAGCACATCAATGCGTTGTTCGCGGAGGACCTTCCGCAGGAGGAGATGCCGGCGGAAGCACTGCTGCAAGAGCTCGAAGACAAGCTTTTTCCCTACTGCACCCACGTCGGGCATCCCGGCTACTTCGGCCTGATTACTCCCACGCCGAATCTGGTCGGGATCCTGGGAGACTTCATCTGCTCCACCCTGAACCAGAACGTGGGGGCTTACTCCATCGGCCCATCGGCGGTCGCCATGGAGCGCAGGACGGTGCAATGGCTTTGTGAGCTGGCAGGTTATGGAAAGGGCAGCGGCGGGAACCTGACCAGCGGCGGCATGATGGCGAACTTCATCGGTCTGAAGCTGGCGCGGGACGCGGTCAGCGGCGACCGTGCGCAACACCAGGGCATCGACGGGCGCTGGTCCGTTTACGCCTC
Source organism: Terriglobales bacterium (assembly GCA_024281115.1). GTDB lineage: Bacteria > Acidobacteriota > Terriglobia > Terriglobales > Acidobacteriaceae > JAMXLI01. The sequence goes on from JAMXLI010000213.1 coordinate 4,095, forward strand.
GGAAGAACGGCATGTTTCCGTGGATAAAGCCGTGGATTGCATCGGCCTGGGGCGGCAGGCGCTTCGCGCTCTGCCTACCGACCCATGCTTTTCCCTCCGTCTGGAGGCGCTCGAAGAGGCCATAGCCGCGGATAAGAAGCAGGGAATTCGCCCGTTATGCGTGGTGGGCATCTTCGGCACCACCAACACGGGCAGCGTGGACGACATTCGCGCGCTGCGCGGCATCGCCGACCGCGAAGGGATGTGGCTGCACGCCGATGCTGCCTATGGGGGAGGGATGCTGGTCTCGGGGCAAACCCCGATGCGCGACCGCGGCCTGGAGCTCGCTGATTCCATCACCATTGATCCTCACAAGTGGTTTTACGCTCCTTTGGATGCGGGGGCGATTCTGGTCAAGGACGAACGTCGCCTCACGGCCTCTTTCGGCATGCGTCCGGCCTATCTGACCGACGAATCCGACGTGGAGAAGGAACGCTACCAGTATTACGTGCACGGCTTTGAGCAATCGCGGCGGTTCCGCAGCCTGAAGGTTTGGATGAGCTTCAAGCGCTACGGTGCGCGCCGC
>JAMXLI010000214.1 GCA_024281115.1 Terriglobales bacterium
GTTGGCGGCATCCACGGTGGCCTGGGAAGATTTCCGCTGGCTGCGTCGCGCGTGGCACGGCCCCATTGTGGCCAAAGGCGTACTCACCGGTGAGGACGCGCGCCGGCCCATTGACGAAGGCGCTGCCGCCCTCGTGGTCTCGAACCATGGGGGACGGCAACTGGACTGTGTGCGCGCGTCGCTGGCAGCCCTGCCCGAGGTGGTGGCGGCGGTCCGGGGCCAGGCCGAGATCCTGATGGACGGAGGCGTGCGCCGCGGCAGCGACGTGGTGAAGGCTATGTGCCTGGGTGCGCGCGCAGTGCTGGTGGGCAGGGCTTACGCCTATGGGTTGGCCGCCGCCGGCGAAGCGGGGGTGGCGCGGGCGATCGAGATTCTACGCGCGGACGTGGAGCGCACCTTGAAGCTGCTGGGGTGCTCCTCGGTCGGACAACTGAATTCTTCCTATGTCGAATCCAGCGCCGCTTGGGTGAAGCCGGAGTTTTCACGCTCCGCCAATCCTGCGGCTACTGCGTAGCCAGGCCGCTCGCTCCCTACGCCGCATCGTGGAACACCACACCCAGGGTGAAACGCTCGCCGGAAAGGATGGGACTCACGCCATGCCTGAAGTTGGTGCGGTAATAGCCGCGCGATCCCTGCGCGGGCCGATAGCGGGTGGTGAGAACAACAGCTTCGCCCTGCTGCAATCCAATGGCGTGTCCTACGGACTGCGCCCGCGGCCGCTGCTCCACCAGCAGTAACTCTCCGCCGGTAAATTCCGCCTGGGGGCGGCTCAACCCGACCACTACCTGGAATGGAAAGACGATTTCGCCGTACACATCCTGATGCAAACAGTTGTAATCACCCTCCCGATAGCGAAGGAGCAGGGGCGTGGGGCGAGTCTGGCCGTGAGCATGGCAGGTCTGGAGAAATTGCTTGAGGCGCCTTGGGAACGTTCCCGGCTGCGAGAGTGCCGACATCCAGGCGTTCGCGGTGGGCGCCAGTTGCTCGTAAAGTTCGTCCCTTAAATTCGCGATGAGGGGAGGCAGCGGATAAGCAAAGTACTGGTACTCGCCGCGGCCGAAGCGGAAACGGGCCATGTCAATGCGGCTGCGAAACCGGGTGCCATCGGAATACAGATTGCGCAGGTGTTCGCATTCGCCCCGGTCCAGGATTGTGCCCATGCGGCCAAAGCCGAATTGCCTCAGGTTTTTGAGAATTTCGGGCCAGGGCAGTTGGGGAATGCGCGCCTTCATGCAGGTAGCCTAGAGCAGCGGACCGGAATCAATCCATCCGGATCTTGCGTTGCGAAATTTTCTGTTGTGCCAGAACGGTCGTAACAACTCGGAGACTCTCGACGACGCTGACAATAACAATGGTCCAACGTAGCCCGGGCAATGAAATCTCAGCGCGAGGGATCGCCCGTCCGGCGCCGCTTCCACGGGTTGTAGACATGTCCCCCGTGTTCTCCATATTTCCATAGCGCGCCGGGAGAAATCTCGGCTCCGCATCAAACCAACAATGCGTGACAGCCGGGCATTCATCCATTGATTCGCGGATTTTGTCCCACCCTCGCGACCAACTGACCCTGCGGTAAACAGTTTGTGCCGTCGCTGGTGTCTCAACTGCACATCATCGCGGCGGCCGAGCCGCAAAAACATTTGCAGACTCTTGCCGTGAACCCGTGGGAGACAAACATGTCCAGCATCAATCCCGTGGTCGCCGGTAGCGATTCCTCAATGAGCATGGTCCGGAACAACAAACATATCCAGGCGATGGTTTTGGAACCGGACCCGGAGCTGAGGGCGCGCATACGCCAGTTGCTCGAGGCCGATCCGGAAGTCGAAGTGGTGGGAACTTACCAGGAATTGGCGAGCATGCTGCCGGATGCGCAGGCACAAATGCCCGATCTGCTCGTATTGGATGTCGAGATGCCGGAGGTGCGCGATGCCGGCACGCTGGACGCGCTGGGGTTGGAGTCCCGCCCGGTTTCGATTGCCACCGCCTACGCCAGTGGCGCGCTGAAGAATTTCGCCTCCGAGTCGGTGGAAGGTGTGATGAAACCCATCAACGCGCAGCAATTCGAGCGGGCGCTGATGCTGGCGCGGCTGCGCATCGAGCGCGCCAAGACCGAGGACCTGCTCCGCCTGATGCGCAATTATCTGGATGCCAGCCGGGCGGCGCCCGTGCATGTGCGCAGGTTCACCATCGAGGACTCGGGGCGGTTGTTCTTTTTAAAGGTCGAAGACATTGACTGGATCCAATCCGCCGGCAGCTATGTGCGCTTGCACAGCGGGCAGGCCTGCCACGAAATCCGCGACACCATGGAGCGCGTAGAGTCGGTGCTCGATCCGGAACGGTTCCTGCGCGTGCACCGTAGCGCCATCGTGAACCTGGACCGGGTGAAAGAATTTCAATTGCCCGAGCAGGGCAATATGTTCGCCGTGCTGCATAACGGCGCCCGCCTGCCCCTCAGCCGTAATTACCGGATGCGCCTGCGCCGGGCCCTCCGCGGTTCCGGTAAGAACCGCAACTGATTCCCGTGCCGCGCCCGGACCATCTGTCTCGTGCGACGAGCAGCGGGCGCGGGCTTAACGCCACCCCACCGGCCCCCCTGCTCACCACTCGTCGCGCCTCCAGCCCCGTTCATCGCCTGCCAGGAAGGCGCGCGGCTTGCCTTAAAGACCCCGGGACGTTCTTTGCTCCCGAACTTCACGAAAGGCAGGTGTGCAATGTCTAATTTTCAAGGGTCCCGGAAGCAGCCATGCCGGGCATTCCGGGGGCTTGCCCTGGCAGGAGTGCTCCTGGCGCTGGCGGCGTTCGCCTTCGGACAGGCTGAAACGGGCGTCATCACCGGTACGGTGACCGATCCGTCGGGAGCGGTGGTCCCGAATGCCACGGTCACCGCAACCAGCGTCGCCACCCAGGCGAAGCGCACTACCACCGCCAATACGAACGGTCTGTACACGCTTTCCGCGTTGCCTCCCGGCCAGTACGACCTCTCGGTCAACGCGGCCAACTTTGCGCCCTCCAGCCGGCGCATCAACGTCAGCGTTGGCTCGCGCAACGAGGCGTCACTGCAGGTAAACCTGGCCTCAACAAGCACCACCGTGGAAGTGGTGGCGGGGGGCGGCGGCACGCAGGTAGAAACGCAGAGCTCGGAGTTGTCGCAGGTGGTGAACTCGCAACAGGTGGCGCAGTTGCCTTCGCTTACTCGCAATCCCTACGACTTCGCCGCGCTTTCCGGGAACGTGGCGGAAGATTCACAAAATCCCAACCTGGTCCCTCCCCGCGGCGCAAACGGCTTGACCATCAACGGGCAGCGTTCCGCCAGCACAGACATCCTGCTGGACGGGGCGGAGAACGTGAACCTGTACACCGCTTCGGTAGGACAACAGGTGCCGCTTGATTCGGTCCAGGAATTCCGCGTGACCACCAGCAGCTTTGCGGCCGAGTATGGCCGGGCCAGCGGAGGCGTGGTGAACGTGGCCACCAAGGCGGGCAGCAATACGCTGCACGGCTCGGCCTATGAGTTCAACCGGCTTTCGGCGCTGGCGTCGAACACCTTCGATAACAACGCCAACGGGGTGGCCAAGTCGCCATTTACGCGCAACCAGTTCGGCTACTCACTGGGCGGTCCCATCGTGAAAAACAAGCTGTTCTTCTTCAACAGCACGGAATGGACGAGAGTACGAAGCACCGCTAACCAGCTAGCGTACGTGCTCGATCCCGCTTTCGTGGCACAAACCAACGCCAACACCCAGGCTTACTTCAACGCCTTCGGACAGTTGAAGCCTGGGGTGGTGCAACGGGCCGTGTTGAGCAAGGCCGACCTGGTGAACCTGGGCATAGCGGGAGGCACAGGCGGCGCTTTTGATGCCCTCCCCAACTCGCTGTCCGTCCTCGACCTGGTGCAGTACGGCGTGCCCACCGACGTGGGCGGAGGCATTCCGCAGAACACCTGGAACAGCGTGGTCCGGGTGGATTACAACCTGACCGACCGGACGCAGATGTTCGGGCGCTACGCTGTATTCCACGACAACCTGTTCCCCGGCACCGTCTCGAGCAACGCCTATGCCGGCTTCGACACCGGACAGCACGATCTCAATCAGAATGCGCTGTTCAGCATCACTCACATTTTCAGCACCAACCTGCTTTCCTCGACGAAGTTGTCGTTCAACCGGCTGACCGAGTTGCAGCCCATCAATCAGCTGATCCCGAACCTCTACTACACCTTGGGCGGCCAGGTGACGATCAACAGCCAGACCACCACCCTGCCGGGGTACTTGCCAACTTCCACCGCCAATTCGCTGCCCTTTGGCGGGCCCCAGAACGTGGCCCAGATCGCCGAGGACATGACCTGGACCAAGGGAGCGCACCAGTTCAAGTTCGGGGGGCAATACGTCTACACCCGCGATAACCGCATCTTCGGAGCGTATGAAGAAGGAGCGGAGTTCCTGTCGAAAGGGAACACGGCCAACTCTTTCGACGCGCTGGTCAGCGGCGCCGGGCTGTATCGCTTTTCGGTCGCCATCAACCCGCAGGGCAAGTTCCCCTGCTTCCGCGATCCGGCCAGCAACCAGCCGATTGTGACGCCGGCATGTACCCTGGCAGGACCGACGGGATCGCCCGATTTCAGCCGCAGCAACCGCTACCGCGACAGCGCGGCCTACTTCCAGGACACCTGGAAAACAACCAACCGGCTGACCTTGAACCTGGGGCTACGCTGGGAGTATTACGGGGTGCAGCACGATAAACATCCCGCCAACGACGCCAACCTAGTGCTCGGGCCCGGCTCGTACATCCTGCAGCAGATCAACACCGGTTTTGTGGCCAACGGTAACAACCTGCCGGACGGGCGGCTGTGGAACCCTCGCTATACCAACTTTGCTCCGCGCGTCGGGTTTGCCTACGACCTGACGGGTGACGGCAAGAGCAGCCTGCGGGGCGGCTACGGAATCGCCTATGAGCGCAATTTCGGCAACGTTACTTTCAATGTGATTCAAAATCCGCCCAACTACGCGGTTTTGAACGTCACCAACGGGGTGGACGTGCCGGCGGGTTCGATCGCCCTCACTTCCAACAATTTCGGGCCTTCGGGCCAACCGGGAACGTTTGCCTTCCGCAGTCCCACGCTGCGCGCGGTGGACCGCAACATTAAGACCGCGTACTCGCACATGTGGAACCTGTCGTTGGAGCGGGAGGTGGCCCGCAACACCGTTGCGGCGCTGGAATATTCCGGCTCGCGCGGCCTGCACGGCTACAGCATCAGCAACTTCAACGACATCGGGATGGGAGCGAACTACCTGGGCTTCCCCAACCCCGGCCAGCGCGTCAATCTCCAATACGGCGGCATCAACTATCGCACCAACGGATCGGACAGCTATCACCACGCCTTGAATGCGCGGCTGCAGAGCAGCAACTTGTTCAACCGCGGTTTGACGCTGACCGCCAACTACACCTTTGCCCATACCATCGACGACTTGAGCGCAACCTTCGGAGGATCGGACGAACTGGGCGGCAACACGCTCGGTTTCCTGAATCCACTGAATCCCGCTCTCGACCGGGGCGATGCGGACTACGACGTGCGGCACCGCATCGTAGCCAGCGCGCTCTGGAGCGTGCCTTTCGCCCGCGGGACCCACGGGGTGCTGAACCAGATCCTGGACGGCTGGCAGGTGGCGCCTATCTTCAACGCGCGCACCGGCTATCCCTACACCATCTACGATTGCACCTTTGCCGTTACATTCAATTGCCCGCGGTACATCCCCAGCGGCCCCAACGCCCGTAGCGGGAGCACCAGCATCTCGGCGGGAAATGTGCTGGGACCCAACGTGTTCGCTTACCAGACCCTGGCGGCGCCCCTGGCCTACATTCCGGCCCTTACCGGAAACAGCGGACTGCCGGACTGCAGCAGCGGGGTGTGCGCATTCCCCTCCAACATGAGCAGCCGGAACGCCTTCCGGCAGCCCGGGTTCTGGAACAGCAACCTGGGACTTTACAAGAACTTCAAGGTGACGGAACGGGCGGTGCTGCAGTTCCGGTCGGAGTTCTACAATCTGCTCAATCACTCCAACTACTACGTGCAGACGGGAGCGTTGAACAACATCAGCGGCATTCCGTCGGACGTGGAACAGGTGCTCTTTACCAATCCCAATGTCGCCAATCTGGACTCGCAGGGCAACCTTCTGGCCAACAACGGCGGCTTTGAGTTCCTGGATGCTTCCGGACACCCACTGACCTACCAGATCCAGGGTAAGAAAGGATCACCCCAGGGATTTGCAGGCTCGCTGGGCGAACGGCGATTCATCCAGTTTGCGCTGAAGCTTACCTTCTAAGTCCCCTGTTCAAGCGGGTCTTGGCTTGAGCACGCAGGCAGCAGGGGGCCGGGAGACCGGCCCCCGATTCTTTGCTCGTCCAGCCGACAGAACACTCAACAGCAGGAGCCTGTGATGAAAAAATCTCCAATCCAATTCGCCCATGGTTCGTCCAACCATAGTTGCTAGTGGTGCGGAAACAGGGGCCACACGCGGCAGGAACGGGCCAGGCGGGAAAAATTGATGAGGCAGGCACAAACCGACTTGCAGGCCGAGCAGCCGCTGTTGCAGCGGGGCTGGTTTTTGTGGCTTCTGTTTCTCGCGGCGTGGACGGCCCTGGCCGTATTGGGCACGTGGTTCAACTACCATCAGCGACGCTACGTGGGGCGGCCCATCACCTGGCGAACCGCTATTCTCATCAACGTGGTCGCGTATTCGGTATGGGGGCTGGTGCTGACGCCCATCATCATCGCCATCTGCAAGCATTGGCCGCTGGGGCGGAGCGGGCTCAGGCGAGCGATTCCTATCCACCTGCTGGCCGCATTCGCGGTGGGCACCCTGGACGCGCTGCTGCGCACGGGCGGCTGGGTCCTGCTGCGCCAGGCCGACTCCGGCTTTGCCCGCACCTTCACCAGCGAGTTTCTGTTCATCACCGAGATGGACATCTGGAATTACTGGGTCGTGGCTGCGGTTTGCCACGGGGTGCTTTATTACTCGCGGTATCGCGAGCGGGAGCAGAGGGCGCTGCGGCTGGAAAACCAGCTGGTCAGCACCGAGTTGCAGCTTCTGAAGATGCAGCTCCATCCCCATTTCCTGTTCAACACACTCCATACCATCAGCGCCATGGTGCATGCCGACCCTGACCGGGCGGAGCAGATGATCACGCAATTGGGTGACCTGCTGCGCCTCACCTTAGAGGGAGTGGAGGTCGAGGAAGTCACCGTGAAGCGGGAGCTGGAATTCCTGCAGCGTTACCTGGATATTCAGCAGACGCGTTTCCAGGACCGCTTGCGGGTGCGCCTGGAAGTGGAACCGCAGGCCCTGGATGCCCGGGTGCCCTATCTTCTCCTCCAGCCGCTGGTGGAAAACGCGGTGTTTCATGGGGTGGCCCGCTCCTCGCTGCCGGCCACCATCGAGGTGGAAGTGCGCAGGAGCAATGGCGACCTTTGCCTGGCTATCCGCAACGACGGACCTCCTCGCCGCACGGGTGAAACCGAAGATGGTAGGGGAATCGGGCTGAGCAATACGCGGGCGCGCCTGACCCGGCTGTATGGGATTTCGCAGGAATTGCGCCTACAACCACGGCCGGCCGGCGGCGCCGAGGTGCGAGTCCGGCTTCCTTTCCGGATAGCGCCGGAACGCGAGCCGGCAGCGCACGCGTTCGCTTCGTAGTTCTGTTGCAGTTGGAGAGATGTCCCAGGGAGACCATTCATGATCCGGGCAATGATCGCGGAAGACGAAGCCATCGCGCGGGAGCGAATGCGGAGCCTGCTCTCGCAGGAAAATGGAGTCGAGGTGATTGGCGAGTGCCGCGACGGGGAAGAAGCGGCAACCCTGGTGCGCCAGCTCAAGCCCGACCTCCTGTTTCTGGATGTCGAGATGCCCGGCATGGACGGCTTCGGTCTGCTGGAGTCCCTGGGGACGGACGCCAATCCCGTGGTGATCTTCACCACCGCGTACCACCACTACGCGGTAAAAGCCTTCGATATCCGCGCTGTGGATTACCTGCTGAAGCCTTTCGACCAGACACGATTCCGCCGGGCCATGGAACGGGCGCGCGCGCAGATGTCAAACGGCAAGCCTGAGTTCACGGCGACGCGCCCGCTTGTCAGCGATGTCGAGACCGCGATGGATCGCCTGGTCATACGCTCTGGAGGACGAGTCGTGTTCCTGCGCTCCGCGGAAATTGACTGGATCGAGGCCGCGGGTAACTACGTCCGGATTCATTGCCACGAGCAGACCCATCTGGTGCGCGAAACCATGAATTCGATGGAGGCCAAGGTGGACGGCAAGCGCTTCGTGCGCATTCACCGCTCCATCATCGTGAACGTGGAAAGAATCCGTGAGCTGGAGCCATGCGGGAACGGGGAGTACATCGTGCATCTGCGCAACGGCAAGGGACTGTCTTTAAGCCGCGGATACCGATCGCGCCTGGATTCGGTGCTGGGCATCGACGCCAACGGAATAAAACCTGAGAGGGCCCGCCAGTAACGAATGCGCTTGCATGGGTGCAGGAGCGTGACTCCTGGACTGACCTTATCCCGGACGCAAGTGCGGGGCACGCCCCGCCGGCCCCGGGCTCTCCAGCAGGCATTCCCCCGGCCGTCCGACGACGCTTGCGGGCTAAGCGACGTCAACCGACGTGCGCGTGCTGGCGCGCCGGGGTGATCGCGGCAAACGCCTGTTCGAGGTCGGCAATCAAGTCCTCGACATTCTCAATGCCGATTGCCAGCCGGATGAGCTGCTCCGTAATCCCCATATTCTTGCGCTCTTCCGGGCGCACCATGGCGTGCGAAGTGATCACGGGCACCGTCACCAGAGAGTCCACGCCCCCCAGGCTGGGCGCGAGCGCAAACAGGCGCAAAGCCTCCGCAAACTTGCGCGCGTCTTCGCCGGTGCCGTCAATCTCAAAACTGAGCAAGCCGCCGCCGCCGCTCATCTGCCGCTGCGCCAGGGTGTGCTGCGGGTGGCTGGGCAGGAAAGGATAATGCACGCGCTGCACGGCGGAATGTTTCTCCAGGAATTCGGCTACCCGCAACGCGTTCTCGTTCTGGCGCTGCACCCGCACGGCCAACGTTTTCAGCCCGCGCAGCAGCAGGAAAGCGGCATGCGGATCCATGCTGCCGCCAAGCTCGGTGCGGGTTTCGCGGATTTCGT
>JAMXLI010000215.1 GCA_024281115.1 Terriglobales bacterium
GGCCCTTGCAGCGTACGTGGATGCTCTCGGTCATGGTGATTTCCGGGGGCAAGGTGAGGGTGAACTCGATCTCGGTGCCTTCCTGGATGGGACTATCGACGCTGAAGCAGACGCCGCGCGCGCTCACATCGCGCGTCACCGCGGGCTTCTCGCGGGCCTCGCCGTTCTCGTACTTGACAGCAATGGGGAGTTTCAGCGCAAAACGGCGCGTCGCACGTTTGTCGTCCCGCTGGTTCATGCTCCCCCCAAACGCCTAGCATGGCCGCGCCCCGGGCGCAGTGTCAAGGCGGATAATCGCAATTATGCTTTTGACAAACCCTGCTTCAAGTAATTTCCCCGCGTCGTAGGGCCTCGATGATCCGCCGAAATTCTGCCCTCTTTGCGGGCGTGTTGAGCACAGTAAACTCTGCCAGGCGTAAGCGCAGGTTCTCTAGGCGTTCATCGGCGAGTGTAACGGATGTCGCATCATCCCAACCATAGGCCCCATCCGTGCCAAGCAAATGCTTCTCTAGATCATCTGCCCATTGTTGCGGGGTGATCTTCCGTTTGATTGGAAGCGCCGCAACTATCAACATCAGGATTATTAGAAGAGCGGGCCCCACGACTAGGAATACAAGCGAATGGCGAAGGTAGAAACCAAGAAATCCCGTCACAAACAGCAAGGCAAGAAATGCGAGACAACCCCATCGAGGAGAAAGGTGACGGGCCAAAGTTCGTCACTCCTTACGTCTCTTGCTAGGCGCTGCGGCCCAGCCGCACGAAGTTGGCCAGAAGGTGCTTGCCCTGCGGGGTGAGCACGCTTTCCGGGTGAAACTGCACGCCTTCGACGGGATAGTGCCGGTGCCGCAGGCCCATGATGACGCTGCTGCCGTCGGATTCCCGCGAGCGCGCGCTGACTTCCAACTGCTCCGGCAAGCCATCGTCGGCCACTACCAGCGAGTGATAGCGCGTCGCCGTGAGCGGCGACTCCAGGCCGCGAAAGATGGTTTTGCCGTCGTGTTCAACCGCACTGGTCTTGCCGTGCATGAGGTTGCGCGCCCGGACAACCTTGCCGCCGAACGCCGCGGCGATGGCCTGATGGCCCAGGCAGACGCCCAGCACCGGCACCTGGCCGGCAAAGCGGCGGACCACGTCCATGCTGATGCCCGCATCCTGGGGCGTGCACGGTCCCGGCGAAATCACGATCCGCTCCGGCGCCATGGCCGCAATTTCGCCGACCGTCAACTCGTCGTTGCGCCGCACGGAGACTTCCTCGCCCAGTTCTCCCAGGTATTGCACCAGGTTAAAGGTGAAGGAGTCGTAATTGTCGAGAACCAGAATCATCCCGCTGTCGCGCCGGGCTTGCCGACCGGTAGCAGCGGACTAGTGGGCTTCCGCGGTGGTCGGATCAATCACGCCCTTGATCTCGGAAATGCGGTTGGCCGGGAATCCGCCTTGTTGGGCGTGCTCCCGGATGGCCTTCTCGTCCGGGGCGATGTAGATGCAGTACACCTTGTCGCCGGTCACGTAGCTGTGCACCCATTGAATGCTGGGACCCATGTTGCGCAGCACCGAGCAGGACTTCTGGGCCACTCCCTGCAACTCCTGCGGCGACAGGGAGCCGGCCTTGGGAATATCGCGTTCGATTACGAACTTGGGCATTGTTCCTCCTCGCGCGAGCAGCGCGTCGTGTGAATGGGTCAAGCGCCAGGCGCAGCCGGGGCCGCGGTCGCCGGCGGCGCCTGCTCACCTTCGCCGCCGTTGACTAAATCCTTCAATTCCTTGCTGGGCTTGAAAAAGGGGATCTTCTTGGCCGGGACCTCCACCCGGTCGCCGGTCTTGGGATTGCGGCCGACGCGCGGCTTTCTCTGCCGGGTGCGAAAACTGCCGAAGCCGCGGATCTCGATCTTGTCGCCTACCCGCAGGGAGCGCACGATGCTGTCGAAGATGGTCTCGACGATGACTTCGCTGTCTTTGCGGGTCAACTCCGCCAGTCGCGATACTTCGTCAATCAAGTCGGCTTTCGTCATAGATGCCTTCCCACTCCGCGAAAATCACCTGCGCCGGGGCGGCTGCGGGCGCCGCTCATTTCCAAAGGTAATAGAAACCCACGTGCGATTCCAACAGCTTAGCTCCGTCCGGCAGCCACTCGGATGAGTCGCCAAACGCCAAATCCAGCAGCCCCCGGCGCTCGCGTGGCGGTCGCACCAGGGTAGGCTCCCCGCGAATGCCCACGGAGCGTGCGGTATCGTACACCGCGGCCTGGAAATCGCCCACCTGGTCCACCAGGTGCAGCGGAAGCGCCTGCTCGCCTGTCCACACCCGGCCGTCGGCCAGCTTCTTGATGTCGTCGGGATTGAGGCGCCGTCCCTCGGCCACGGCGCGAATGAACTGGCCGTGCATATCGTCGAGCAGGCCCTGGAAATAAACGCGCTCCTCGGGCGTGAGATCGCGCGTGGGCGAGCCTGCGTCCTTGAGCGCGCCCGCCTTCATGGTGACTGCCTTCAGCTTGGCCCAGCGCAGCAGATCGCCGTAATTCACCCATTCGGCGATGACCCCGATCGAGCCTACGATGCTGCCGTTGTTGGCGAAGATCTTGCTGCAGCCGGAGGCCACGTAGTAGCCGCCGCTGGCGCCGACCGTCTCCACCGAGGCCACGACTTTTTTCTTCTTTTCCGCCTGGATGCGCCGCACCTCGCGGTAGATCTCTTCGGTGGCGGCCACGCCGCCGCCGGGCGTGTTGATGTGCAAAACGATGGCCTTGACGGAATCGTCTTCGGCAAACCGCTTCAGATCGCGCACCACCAGGCTGGGGGTGATGATGACGCCGTCGAGGTCCACCACGCCGATGCGGTCGCCAAAGCCGGAGAAAGCGGTGGTCGTCCCGCCTTCCGAGCCCATCGTCAGATAGACGAAGGCAAACGTCGCCAGCACGAATACGAAGAAAGCGGCACTTCCCAGCAGCACCCACAACCACACCCGCGAACGTCGCGCCGGGGGAACGGGAGGAAACGGCGGCGAGGCATAAGGCGAGTAGGCTGGCGGCGGCCAGGGTGGGGGCGCGCCCGCGAATTGAGCGGCTGGCGGCGGCACGGGCGTTCCCGCCGGGGCGGCCTCAGGTTGCGGGCCGGTAGGGCTGCCGGGGGCGCCGGGAGGCGGAGGCTGTCCTGCATCAACCATAACAAAGCACGTAGTTTATCACTCAGGCAGGATTTGTCATCGCGGGCTCCGGGCCTGAAGGCCCGGATTCAGGAGCGTCGCTAACGCGGGCCTGAAGGCCCGCTCTTCCCCCATCGCAGTTGAGCCCTCTGTATTCCGCGAACGCGTTTGAAACAAGGTGGAAGAGCGACGTTTTGAGGTAGTACGGAGCTAGAAAATCGACATTTTTTGGGAAAAAGGTTTTTGGAAGAAGAGCGGCGCTTTAGCGCCGCGTCGCCTCGCCCGCATGATGGAGGGCTTCAGCCCCGGCCGGGTCT
>JAMXLI010000216.1 GCA_024281115.1 Terriglobales bacterium
GGGCGTCGGCCGGCCGGCATAATTGCGCAGCAGGTCGTCCAGACGTCGCAGGAATTTCGGGTCGCGACGCGCCTCGGCGTAGGTGCACTCCAACTCCTCGAGCGCGGCCATCAGAGTTTCGGGAACGTAGCGCCCGCCATAGGCGCCAAAGCGCCCGCTCACGGGGATGGACCGCCGCGTCTTCCCGCGCGCTTTCGTTTTAGCCGTTCCCATGATTCCGCTGGCTCTCCCATTGCCGCACCGCTTGGACAAAGCTTCGGACCTTGCGCGCATCCTTGCGGCCGGGCTCGGCTTCGACTCCCGAGACCACGTCCACACCCCAGGGATGGAGCGCCTCGAGCGGCCCGGCAACATTTTCGGAATCCAGGCCCCCGGCCACGATCAGGTTGCCGCGGAAGGCAAGCGCGGCTAGTGCCTCCCGGGCTTTCAGCCAGTCGAAGCTGATGCCTGCGCCGCCCCGCACCGCTACGGGCGCGCCATCCAGCAGCCAGGCATCGTACCCTGCCGCATCGAAGAAGTCGCGCATACCCCGGTTGGCGGCCGCCTCGGCCAGCGCCGCAAAAGGCAGCGCCCGAAAGATCTTGGTGCCCGGCAGCAACACGCGCAGCTTGCAGCCAAACTCCGGAGTTTCGTCTCCGTGCAGTTGCACTGCCGTGAGCCCGCAGGCGCCGACAATCTCCGCGATGCGATCTTCGCTTTCATTCACGAAAACACCCACGCGCTCCAGCCGCGCCGGCAGCTGGGCGACGATCTCCCGGACCTGCTCGGGCGTGACCCGCCGCCGGCTCGGGGCAAACACGAAGCCCACCGCGTTCGCTCCCGCCTGCAGCGCCATCTGCGCGTCCTCAAAAGTGGTGGTGCCGCAGATCTTGACCCACGTCATAGGGGGCTTCGCCGAAACGAATTCACTGCGCCTGTCGCGCCGCGGCCGGCTGGTGCAAGCCTGCCTTGTCCACGGCGGCCAGCAAGTCGCGCAAAGCGGCGGCAGGAGACTCGGCCTTCATGAGCGACTCCCCTACGAGAAAGGCGTCGTAGCCGGCCTCACGGAGCTCCCGGATCTCGCGCGCGGACTGAATTCCGCTTTCCGCGATTTTTACCACCCGCGACGGCAGGAGTGCGGCCATCCGCAACGGCGTGTGCAGGTCCACCTGGAAGGTGCGCAGGTCGCGGCTGTTCACGCCCACCAGGTCGCAACCGGCGGCGAGCACGCGCTCCAGCTCCTCTTCGTTGTGCACCTCCGCCAACACATCCAACTCCAGGGCGTGGGCAGCGGCGTGCAAAGCGCGCAGCTCGCGCTCTTCCAGCGCGGCCGCAATCAGCAGCACGGCGTCGGCGCCATGCGCGCGTGCCTCGACCATCTGGAACTCGTCAATAATGAAATCCTTGCGCAAGCACGGCAGCGTGGCCGCCGCCGAGGCCGCCTGCAGGTTCTCCAGCGAGCCCTGAAAAAACTCTTCCTCCGTCAGCACGGAAAGCGCGCGCGCGCCAGCCGCCTCGAGTTCCCGCGCCAACTGGGGAACATCCAGCTGGGCGCGGATCAAGCCCTTGGAGGGCGAAGCCTTCTTCAGTTCCGCGATGATGGCCGGCCCGGATGCAGCCGCCTGCAGAGCTCGCCGGAATCCTCGGGGCGTGTGCCCGGCGGCGCGGCGCTCCAGTTCGCGGGAGTCAGCATTCCGGCGCACCGCCGCCACCCGCTTGCGCGTGGCGCTGAGAAGAGTGTCGAGATTGGCGGCCATGGCGGAAGCCACGATTATACGTCGGCGCGCCGGGGCCACCGCGGCCGCGCAGGGCGCAAAGCCGCTCACGCCGCTGCAGCGGGCAGGCCCCATTCATTGACAACCGCCGGCCTGCGGTGCAGAATGCGCCGCTTCGTCGCTTCCAGGGGAGGGAAACGTGAGAATCCGCGCCCGTTTGCTAATCGTTCTTGGTTGGCTATCCGCATGTCTCGGGCAGACGATCGCGCCCGTTCCTGCAACTGCGCCGCCGCCCCCCACTGTCATTCGAGCCGGCCATCTGCTCGATGTGCGGACTGGGAACCTGCTCGCCGACCAGGTCATCGTGGTGCAAAACGACAAGATTGCGAGCGTGGGACCGGCAACCCAGGTCACGCCGCCGGCCGGGGCGCGGGTGGTCGATCTTTCCGGCGCAACGGTATTGCCCGGATTGATTGACGTACACACGCACCTCACCTTCAATCCCAAGTTCGGCTACGAGCAATTGGGCATATCGGTGCCCCGCGAAGCCCTGATCGGCGCCAAGAATGCGCGCCTTACGCTCGAGGCCGGGTTCACCACCGTGCGCAACGTGGGGGCGCGCGGCTACAGCGACATCGCCCTGCGCGACGCCATCGAGGCCGGCGACGTGCCGGGACCACGCATCATCGCCAGTGGCCCCGCGCTCGGCATTACCGGGGGCCATTGCGACAACAACTTGCTGCCCTATGACTACCACGCCACCGAGGACGGGGTGGCGGATGGCATTGAGGCTGTACAGCACAAGGTCCGGGAAGTCATCAAGTACGGCGCCGACGTAATCAAGATTTGCGCCACCGGTGGCGTGCTCTCCAAGGGCGACGATCCCCGGGCCTCGCAGTACACGCTGGAGGAGATGAAGGTGATTGTGGCCGAAGCTCATCGTCTCGGACGAAAGGTGGCGGCGCACGCGCATGGCGCGCAAGGCATCTTGTGGGCTACGCAGGCCGGCGTGGACTCGATCGAGCACGGCTCCTACATCGACGACGCGGCAATCGCCGCGATGAAGAAGAACGGCACCTACCTGGTGCCCACGCTCTACCTCGAGGACTGGATGGCGGAGAACCTGCAGAAAATCGGCCTGCCCGAGATGTACGCCCGCAAAATGCGCCAGATCGCTCCCATCGTGCACCGCAACATCGCCCACGCGTTTTCCAGCGGCGTGAAGATCGCGCTGGGCACGGATGCGGCGGTGTATCCCCATGGCCTGAACGCGAGAGAACTGGCGGTCTACGTCCGCATCGGCATGACGCCGCTGCAGGCCATCCAGACCAGCACCCTCAATGCCGCTGACCTGCTGGGCTGGACCGACCGCGTGGGCGCCATCGCGCCCGGTAAATGGGCGGACATCATCGCGGTGAACGGCAACCCAGTCGAGGACGTAAGCACGCTGCAGAATGTCCGTTTCGTGATGAAGGGCGGCCAGGTGTACAAGGACGCGCGCTGAACGCCGCGGCACGCGGCCTCGGCATTCACAATTTGCGCTTCCCTGGTTTGATCCTAGACGAAGACCTCGCCCGGCAATGCGATCAGGCTACGCGTGGGTAGTGTGTTCTTGACCACCCGCGCCGGCTGCTGACTGCTGGAGAGATCGAAGGCGATGCGCTCGATGTTCAATTTAAGCGCGCGCTCGATGTCCCGCAAGGCAAGCAGATCGGTGCTCGCAACCAGCGTGGTCGCCAATCCGCGCGCTCCCGCCCGCCCGGTGCGCCCCACGCGGTGAATAAAGTCTTCCGCCAGGGTAGGCAGATCGTAGTTCACCACGTGCGCCACGTCGTCGATGTGCAGGCCGCGGGCGGCGATGTCGGTGGCCACCAGCACCTGGTGGCGGCCCTGCTGAAATCCGTTCAGGGCGCTATTGCGCTGCGACTGGCTGCGGTCTCCGTGGATCATGGCGGCCGCAAAACCGTCGCGCGCCAGCTGCTTGGCCAGCCGCTCCGCGCCCCGCTTCGTACGGGTGAAAACCAGGGTCTGGCCGCTGGTTTCGTACAGCAGGTGGCGCATGGCATCCAGCTTTTCCGAGGGGCGAACTTCGTAGGCCCGCAGGCGCACGCTTTCCACCGGCTTCAACACCGAACCGAGGGCCACGCGCACCGGGTCCCGCATGTACTGGTGCACCAGCCCGGCCACGGACTGCTCCAGCGTGGCCGAGAAACAGAGCGTCTGCCGGTCGTCGGGCACCACTTCCAGGATGCGGCGGATGGCAGGCAAAAAGCCCATGTCGAGCATGCGGTCGGCTTCGTCGAGCACCAGCAGCCGCAGCCCGCGAAGGTTGACCAGGCCTCGGTCGAGGAAGTCCTGCAACCGTCCGGGCGTGGCGATCACCAGGCTGGCCCCGCCGCGCAGGGATTGGATCTGCGAGTGCTCCGGCACGCCTCCGATGACCAGCGCGGCTTTGCGCATTTTTGAGGCACGCAGCTTCTCAAATTCCTCGTTGACCTGCATGGCAAGCTCGCGCGTGGGCAACAGCACCAGCGCGCTCACCTGCCGGGACGCTTCTTGCGCCAGCATTTCGACGATGGGGATGAGGAAAGCCAGGGTCTTGCCGGTGCCGGTTTGGGCCGTGGCAAGCACATCTTTGCCTTCCAGGACGGGCGGAATAGCCCCCGCCTGGATGGGAGTTGGGGTTGTGAATTGGGCCGCTACCAGCCTCTGCCGTAAGGCAGGGGACAGCGGCAGTTCCGCAAAAGTCTGCATTTCTTCGATTGTCTTTCTTGAGGGGCCTGCGTCAGATGGATATAGATATCGTGAGCTCACGCCACTCGCATTGGATTTAGGCGCTGAACAGAACGGCGGGCAAGAAAAGCGGAAGGTGAACCTGGTCCCACCGGGGACCACCCGCATCACGAGCAAACCGTGGAATAGCGTCAGCTAAGAGTATACCAGAGTTCTTGCCGCTTGTGCCGCACGCGCGGAACGAAGGTAATCGGCGTGGTCCGCGGCGATCTTCGCTGCTGGGCCTGAAGGCCCATTCTTTTTCGCGCGGGCACGCGGGCCTGAAGGCCCGCTCTTCTGCGGCTTAGCCAGCGAGCATCCCCATGCCGCCAACGTATCGAACAAGGGGAAGAGCGGCGCTTCAGCGCCGCGTTGCTCATTGGCGATGCGCGGCGGGTTTAGCCCCGGGCGGGAGGGTGCCCGCGTGGTAGTCTCAGCGCCGTGCCGGATCGAAGGTCCCGCGGTCGAAGCGCGTCGCCGGGAATTCAGTCGGCCTCTGGTAAGGCGCCGGTAGGCTCGCGACTCACTCCCCAACTGGGATTGTTCGACGCCACCATGGTGGTGATGGGCGGCATTGTCGGCTCCGGCATTTTCATAAATCCGTATGTTGTCGCCCGCCAGGTTCACACTCCATTCCTGATTCTTGGAGCGTGGATCGTGGGCGGCGCGGTCGCGCTGGCCGGCGCCTTCATTTGGGCGGAGCTTGCGGCTACCCTGCCCGAGGTTGGCGGGCAATACGCCTACTTGCGCGAAGCCTACCACCCGGCGCTGGCCTTCTTGTACGGCTGGGTGCTGCTGCTGGTGATTCAGACCGGCGGCATGGCCGCGGTTTCCATCACCTTTGCGCGCTATTTCCTTGAGATCATGCCTTGGCAAGTGCCCGAGTGGATCACCGCGACCAGCGCGCTGGGCATTCTGACCGCGATTAACTGCCTGGGCGTGAAAACTGGCGGGCGAACGCAGAGCCTGCTGATGGTGCTGCGCATCGTCGCGATCGCCGCACTGGTGACGGCGGGTTTGTGGGCGGCACTTGCCCGCCGCGGGGTTGCGCTGCAATCTCCGCCCGCATTCTCGGGAGGATCGCTTACTTCCTTCCTGGCCGCGATGGTGCCGGTGCTCTTTGCTTATGGGGGATGGCAGACCGCGAACTTCATCGCCGGCGAGATCCGCGAGCCTCGCAAAAACCTGCCTCGCGCCCTCTTCGCAGGTGTCGCGGGGGTGATTGTGTTGTACACCGCCGTGAACTGGGTTTGTGTACGCGCGCTGGGGCCCGCCGGGCTGGCGCAGACTACTACTCCGGCCTCGCAGGTAATGCGGGTCGCGCTGGGACAAAAGGGAGCCAGGTTTATCGCCGTGGCTATTGCTGTCTCGACCCTGGGTTTCCTGAGCCAAACGATCCTCACCGCGCCGCGCGTGTACTTTGCCATGGCAAGGGACGGGCTCTTTTTTCGCGCAGCGGCATGGCTGCACCCCCGCACGCGGGTACCGGTGCCGGCCATCATCCTGCAAAGCGTCTGGACGGTCGTGATCGCCGTCTCCGGGCGTTACGAGCAAATCCTGAATTACGTGGTCGCGATGGATTTCCTGTTCTTTGGGCTGACCGCATCCACGCTGTTCGTGTTTCGGCGCCGGGCCGGGGGGCGCTCGGAGTATGCGGTCCCGGGGCACCCGCTCACCACCTCCCTCTTTATTGCCGCCTGCGTGCTGGTCGTGCTCAGTACCACCCTGCGCTATCCCGGGAACAGCCTGGTCGGCTTTGGCCTGCTGCTGGCAGGCATTCCGGTATATTTCTTGTGGAGCGGCCGACGCCGGGCGATCCCGGCGTCCTGACCGCGCACGAGGACCGCCATGGACCGACTTCGCCAGGATGTTTCCCCCTACATGGAGTGGGCCAAGCTGAGTTCCTCGGCGCGCTACAACCTCGCAGGCAGCGGGGTTCTTGACTGTTCCCTCTCGGAGCTGGGGGTGGACCCGGCGAAGCTTGAGATCAGCGACTCCTGCCCTTACGGCTACGCTCCGTTGCTCGAGCGGCTGGCCGCCAAGACGCAAGCTCCGCAAGAATGCCTGGTGTACACGCTCGGCACTTCGATGGCGAACTACCTGGCTCTGTCGGCGCTGGTGGAGCGCGGCGACGAGGTGCTGGTGGAGAAGCCGACCTACGACCCGCTGCTCGCCATCCTGCATCATCTGGGCGCCCGCGTCAGCCGCTTCGAGCGCAGATTCGAGAAGGGGTTTCGCCTCGGGCTGGGCGAACTGGAGCGGCGCATCACCCCGCAGACCAAGCTGATCGCCCTCTGTAACCTGCATAACCCCAGCAGCGCCCTCGCCGACGAGAGCACGGTGCGCCGCATAGGGGAGATGGCGGCCGCCGTGGGCGCGCGTGTGCTGGTGGACGAGGTCTACCTGGAAGCGATGTTCGACCAGCCCTGGCGCTCCGCCTTCCACCTGGGCAACAACTTCGTGGTCACCAGCAGCCTCACCAAAGCCTACGGACTCAGCGGCATTCGTTGTGGCTGGGTACTGGCGCCGCCCGAACTGGCACAACGAATGTGGCAGCTGGTGGACATCACCTACGGCATCGCCGCCCATCCCGCCGAGCAGATCGCGGTCGCGGCCCTGGACCAGTTGGACCGGCTGCGCACGCGCGCGCGCGCTCTGCTCGCCACCAACCGGGTGCTGGTGAATGACTTTCTGGCCCGCCGTAAGGACCTGGACTGCGAGCCGAGTGTGCAGGGCACGACCGTTTTTCCGCGGCTGCGCGCGGGACGCGTAAGCGACCTGTTCGAGGTGCTGCGCACCCGCTTTGAAACCAGCGTCGTGCCGGGTGAGTTCTTTGAAGCGCCGCAGCATTTCCGCCTTGGGCTGGGTGGGGCTACCGAAACGCTGCGTACGGGGCTGGAACGATTGGGCGCGGCATTGGACGTGTTGGCCAGAAAATCAGCCTGAAACTCCCGCCCATGCTGACGTACTGCGAAGTTCTCAGACCTCGCGGGCAATCTTTACGATTGCGGCCAGGCTGCGCGCCACGTCGTCGTCGCTGGTGGCCCAACTGGAAACGCTGACGCGCATGGCCGTGTGCCCCTGCCACTCGGTTCCTCCGCACCAGCAGGTGCCTTCGCGCTGCACGGCTGCGATGACCCGGCGCGTCTTGTCCGCCGGGCCAAACGAGACGAGCACCTGGTTCAGCACCACATCGTTCAAAACGTCAAAACCGGCTTGGCGAAAACCTTGCGCGAACATCGCCGCCTGTCGGCAGTTGCGCTCGATCAAGTGGCGCAGGCCGCTGCGGCCAAGCGACCGCAACGCTGCCCACAACTCCACCCCACGCGCCCGGCGCGAGGCGTCCGGCGTGAAGTGGCATGGCTCGCGCACCGCGCTGGTCTGCAGGTAGGCCGCGCTCAGCGCCAGCGCATCCTGCAACTGACGCGGGTCGCGGACCAGGGCCGCTCCCGAATCGTAGGGAACATTCAGCCATTTGTGACAGTCCACCGCCCAGGAATCGGCCTCGCCGTATCCCGCGGTCAGGTGGGAGTAGCGTGGTGAGACCGCCGCCCACAGGCCGAACGCGCCATCCACGTGCACCCAGGCCCCATGCGCCCGGGCACGTGCGCAAATCTCCTGCGCAGGATCGAAGGCGCCGGAATTAACGTTGCCCGCCTGGAGGCAAACGATAGTGCGCTCATCGAGTTGAGGCAGCGCGTTGGCACGCATGCGGCCTTGTTCATCCACCGGCACCGTGATTACGCGCGCACGGCCCAGGCCCAGCATAGACAGCGCTTTCAGCAGGGAGACGTGGACCTCGCCGCCCACCACCACGCGAAGCGCAGGCGCGCCGAATAGGCCCTCGGCTTCCACGTCCCATCCCGCGCGCTGCAACAATGCGTGCCGGGCTGCGGCCAAGGCGGTGAAGTTCGCCATGGTTGTGCCGGTAACAAACCCGCCGCCGCAGCCGGCAGGCAATCCCAGAAGATCGGCGAACCAGCCCAGCACAATCTCTTCGATCCTGGCGGCGGTGGCCGACATCACCTGCATCGCGGCGTTCTGGTCCCAGGCGCCGGCCAGCCAGTTCGCTGCCAGCGATGCCGGCAAGGCGCCGCCAATGACAAATCCGAAATA
>JAMXLI010000217.1 GCA_024281115.1 Terriglobales bacterium
AGGAAGATGAACGAGCCGATGGGCCGCTTGGGATCGCTGAGGCCCGCCCGCGACCGCCGCACCGCATTGGCGACGCGCTCCAGCGCCTGGTCCTGTCCGACCACGCGCTGGCGCAGGCGGTCTTCCATGCTTACCAGCTTTTTGACTTCTCCCTCCAGCATTTTCGATACCGGGATGCCCGTCCACTTGGAAACAATGCGCGCAATGTCCTCTTCGTCCACCTCTTCTTTCAGCATGCGCGCCCCGGAACTTTTGCCGTCGAGGGTGGAGTTCAGCTTGTTGAGCTCGGCCTGGGCCCGCGGCAGCTCGCCATACTGCAGCTCGGAGGCGCGGTTGTAGTCCCCTTTGCGGATGGCTGCCTGCTCGTCGAGCTTGAGCTGCTCGATCTTTTCCTTCAGCTCCCGCACCCGGGTGATCGCTTCCTTCTCCTGCTTCCAGCGGGCCTTGAGCCCGGTGGACTGCTCGCGGATCTGCGCCAGCTCGCGTTCCACCGCGGCCAGCCGCTCCCTGGAATTAGCATCGTCTTCTTTTTTCAGGGCTTGCTTTTCGATCTGCAACTGCGTGGCCCGCCGCTCCATCTCGTCAATCTCGGTGGGCAGGGAATCAATCTGGATGCGCAGCGACGCCGCGGCCTCATCCACCAGGTCAATGGCCTTGTCGGGAAGGAAACGGTCGCTGATGTAGCGGTGCGACAAGGTGGCCGCCGCCACGATGGCTGAATCCTTGATGCGCACGCCGTGATGCACCTCGTAGCGCTCCTTGAGGCCGCGCAGGATGGCGATGGTGTCTTCGGTGTTGGGTTCGCCGACGTAGACGATCTGGAAGCGGCGCTCCAGGGCCGCGTCTTTCTCGATGTACTTGCGATACTCGTTGAGCGTGGTGGCGCCAATGGCGCGCAGCTCGCCGCGCGCCAGCGCCGGCTTGAGCATATTGGAGGCGTCGATCGCGCCTTCGGCCGCTCCCGCGCCCACCAGGGTGTGCAGCTCGTCAATGAACAGGATGACTTTGCCCTGGGAGTCCTCAATCTCCTTCAGCACCGCTTTCAGCCGGTCTTCGAATTCGCCGCGATATTTCGCTCCCGCCAGCATCGCGCCCAGGTCGAGCGCCACCACGCGCTTGTTCTTGAGCGCCTCGGGCACGTCGCCGGAAACGATGCGCTGCGCGAGTCCTTCCACGATGGCGGTCTTCCCCACGCCGGGCTCTCCGATCAGCACCGGGTTGTTCTTGGTCCGGCGCGAGAGCACCTGCACTACGCGGCGGATTTCCTCATCGCGCCCGATCACCGGATCGAGTTTGCCGCGGCGCGCCAGCTCCGTCAGGTCCTTGGCGTAGCGTTCCAGTGCCTGATACTTGGCTTCCGGGTTCTGGTCGGTGACTTTCTGCGAGCCCCGAACGGAGGTCAGGGCCTTCAGGATTGCATCGTGGGTAGCGCCGTGCTTCTTCAGGACTTCGGTCGCGGCGCGCTCGGAGGCGGAGCCACGACCATCCCGGGCCATCGCCAACAGCAGGTGTTCGGTGGAGACGTATTCGTCCTTGAAATTACCGGCCTCCTGGAAGGCGCGGTCGAACACCGCGCTGAGCGCGTTCGACATTTGCGGCTGCATGGCGCTGCCGCCCGACACCTTGGGCAGGCGCTCCAGTTCGCGATCGAGGTCCGCCCGCAAGGCCTGGGGTGCCACACCAATCCTCTCCAGCACGGGCACCACGATGCCTTCGCGGTCCTCAACGAGCGCCGCCAGCAGGTGGACCGGAAGCAGCTCCGGATTGCCGTGTTCGGACGCCAGCTCGCTGGCGCGCTGCACCGCCTCCTGCGCCTTCACCGTGAATTTGTCCCATCGAATCGCCATAATTCTCCTCAATCAAATAAGAACGGGAGACGGAATGCTCTCCGCCTCCCGTGTATGTTGGACATCCAAGCAGCGTTCGACAGATCAGGCCGCCCTGCCGGCTCCCTTGCCTTCGATCTGCTTGCCCGTGCCCACGTTCACCTTGATCTGCTTCGGCTTGGCTTCCGCCTTCTTGGCCAAAGAGATCTTCAACACGCCTTTGTCGTAGTCGGCGCGCACGTTCTCCGCGTCCACCGTGTTGGGGAGGCTGAAAGAGCGCACAAAAGTGCCGTAGCGCCGCTCCACCCGATGGTAGTTCTCTTCTTTTTCTTCCTTCTCGAACTTGCGCTCGCCGCGCACAACCAGAGTGTGGTTCTCCAGCCGAATGTCGATGTCCTTCTCATCGATCCCGGGGACCTCGACCTTCAGGATGATGTTGTGCTCGTCCTCGTACACATCCACCGGCGGAGCGAAGGCGCTGGTGCTCAGCTCCTGGTCCTGCCCGGCGTAGGACTCCTGGAACAGGCGGTTCATACGGTCTTGGATGGTCGAAAGCTCGCGGAATGGATCCCAACGCGTGATTGCCATGATTCTTTCCTCCATGCAGGCATTTATTGTTGCTGGTCTCGTGGGGAATTTCCCCCTGTACTACCTTGGATGCACAATTAGCGTAAGAGGATAATAAAATATGAGTGACTTACTGTCAATAAGTTTAATGACCATACAAATCAATTGTTTACGTGTAATAGTAGGCATTTCAGGTAGTTCGTTTCCGGCACACCGGGCAATGTCGGGTGGTCCTTGGCTTGGGATCTCCGTTCCATCAGGCGGACCCCGCGGTGTGCGTCCTGGGCGGCCTCCGCAACGGTGGCGATGAAGTCGGCTTCCCCGACGTGATAGGAGCAGGAGCAGGTGACCAGCACCCCGCCCGGCCGCAGCATCTTGAGCGCGCGCAGATTGAGCTCCTTGTACCCGCGCAGCGCGGTAGCAAGCGCCTGCCGTGTTTTGGCGAAGGGCGGAGGGTCGAGAACGATGGTGTCGTATTGGCGTCCCGCCGCAGCGTAATCCTTCAGAACGTCAAACGCGTTTCCCTCCAGCCACTCAATCTCCCGGCTATTGAGCCTGGCGTTCTCTTCCGCTATTTCCAGGGCAGGCCGCGAGCTGTCTATGCCGGTCACCTGGGAGCAGCGTTCCGCCAAGTGCAACGCGAAGCCGCCCTGGTAGCAGAAGGCGTCCAGCGCCTCGCCGCGGGCCACGGCCGCCGCGGCGGCATAGTTTTCCCGCTGGTCGAGGAAGGCGCCCGTCTTTTGCCCGGCAAGCGCGCGGTAGTGAAAGCGCACACCGTTCATGGTGATGACGGTCTCGCGCTTTTCGCCCGCCAGAAGTCCACTCTCGCGCGCCGGCAGCTGCTCGAGTTCGCGCACGCGCGCGTCCACGCGTTCCACGATCGCCTCGGGCCGAAGGCTTTCCTGCAAGGAGGACAGGATGGCGTTCCGCGCCGGCTCCGCATCCATGGCCTGGGTGAGCAGTTGCACGGCGATCACGTCGTTATATCGGTCCGCGATCAAGCCGGGCAGGGAATCGGCCTCGCTGAAAACCAGCCGACAGGCATCGGAGTCGCGCACCACCCGCTCGCGATACGCCAGCGCCGCGGCTATGCGTGCACGGATGAAAGCGGAAAGATCGCTCACCAGCGTGGGCGCAATCATCCGCACAGCAATCTGGGAAGCGCTGCTGTAGAGCGCCGTGCCCAGCGAGCGCCCTCGTTCTTCCAGCACCTCGACCAAAGCTCCCGCAGGAGTGCCGTCGCTGCTGACCAGGTCGGACCGGTACACCCATACGTGGCCTGCGTTGAGGCGCGCGAGACCGCGCCGGCTGACTACTACGCGCGGCAAAGGCCCGTGAGCGCCGGTCATACTCATATGTTAGCGCTGGGATGTGTTGCCCGGGCGTCGCGTCCGTACGGTATTTGCGCCCTATCGTTTCGCGAAGTGCTGCCAACCGCCGGGCAGAAGCCGGCGCTCGCGTTTGCCGTCTACCAGCAGCACCGAAGCAGAGCGGGTAATCTCGCCGATCCGCGATACGGGAACGCCGGCAATGCTTCGCGGAACCCGCTGCCGTGGTCGGGCCGTGAACAGGAGTTCGTAATCGTCGCCTCCATTCAACGCGAGCTGCAGGCCTTGCGCACCGGCCGGGTGGGGAATGGCTTGGGAGTAGAGGCGGGCTCCTACTCCGCTTTCCTGGCAAAGATGTGCGAGGTCGGTGGAAAGTCCGTCGCTGATGTCGATCATAGAGGTCGCGATTTTGCGCTCTCGCAATCGGCGCCCGATTGCAAGGCGAGGCTCGGGATAAAAGTGCGCGGGATAGCGGCGCGCCGGCAGCTTGGCATTCGGGTGCGCGTAGAGACGGCGCACGACCAGGGCCGATTCACCCACACGGCCGGTGACGTAGATGCCGTCGCCTGGCCTGGCCCCGGAGCGAAGCACTGCGCGGCCCGCTGGGACTGCGCCCACGACGAGAATGTCGGCCAGCACCCCGCCGGGAGATTGCGCGGTATCTCCGCCCGCGAGCGTAATCCCGTAGCGCCCAGCCAGCCGCAGCAGCCCGCGCAAAAAGCCATTCACCCATCGCTGCGGCAGCACTTCCGGTAAAGCCAGCGACAGAAACACGGCCAGCGGCTCGCCTCCCATGGCCGCGATATCGCTCAGCCCGCGCACCAGGCACCGATGTCCCACGCTTTCGGGCGGGTGCCATGCGCGCCGGAAGTG
>JAMXLI010000218.1 GCA_024281115.1 Terriglobales bacterium
ACAACTTCACAAGCAATTACAGGGTCTATCAGCCTTAACCGCGCCGCTGCTTTCTCATAATTGCGGCCAGCGCCAGAACACGCGGACGGGCTCTGGCGCGGGGCCGAGGGCCGAATCGCGGCTCAGAAGCCGAATACGTGCAGCGGACGGGACGGTTGGGGCATGACGATGAATGGTGGTGAAACGAGGACGGGCCAGCGAAT
Organism: Terriglobales bacterium; assembly: GCA_024281115.1. Taxonomy (GTDB): domain Bacteria; phylum Acidobacteriota; class Terriglobia; order Terriglobales; family Acidobacteriaceae; genus JAMXLI01. Next base: position 204 of record JAMXLI010000218.1, read on the forward strand.
GAACGTGCCGGGGCAGGCTGAAACAGAACAGTGGTAGAAATTGCTTGTGCCCTTGCACCCACGATCCTAATCGGTGGGTCTGCGCGCCCGCTATGCACGAAGGTGCCATGTGGCCACCCCGGTGCCCGCCTCAAAATTTTCGGCCGGACTGAATTTATTGGCGGAAGCGTGTGCGAGTCGAACGCACCGGAGACGGGTTCAACCCGCCTCCCGCCGGTTTTGAAGACCGGGAGGATCACCGGACCCCATGCGCTTCCGCTGCAGCGATTGTACTGACGGGCAGCGCGACTTAACTAGGGGAGAGGACCGCGCCAGGGCCGCAGGCGCGGAATCCACCTGGGAACGTTCGCGCAATATTCCTCGTATTCAACCCCGAAACTGCGGCGCAAGGCAGGCTCCTCGTACAGGCGGACAAAGACGCTGAAGCCCACCGCAACCGCGATCCCGTATTCCAGCACGGGCACGCTGCCGAACACGAGCGCCTGGCCAAGAATCAGCGATGCGACCGCCACATACATCGGGTTCCGCACATGGCGAAAGAATCCCGTGACGACTAGATGACGCGTGGGCAGGATGGGCGCCGGCGTACCCAGGCCTTGCAGCGCGAAGCGGGCAAAGGAGTCAAGGAGCACGGGAAGGCCTGCGGCGATCATCAGCGCTCCGATCACCCGCAAAAAGGGGGTTCGCAGCAGCGGTGGTCCGACGTGCCAGTGGCAGATCCGCCAAGGCACGTACCCTGCGACGATGCCGGGGGCGAGGACCAGAAATATCGCAGAGCCCAGCAGGGCAAGCGCTCGCCGCCTACCGTCTGAAGCTGTTAACCGTTTCAATGTGCACCGCTGCACGGGACGCGGCCGCGATTCAGGCCGCGAACTTGTACCCCAACCCCTGCACGGTGAGGATCAAGGCAGGCTGCTTGGGGTCCTTCTCGAGCTTCTGGCGCAAGCTGGCCACGTGCACGTCCACGGTGCGGGTAAAGGTGTGCGCGCTGTAGCCCCAGACATCCTTCAGAATGTCTTCGCGGCTGAGCGTGACCCCGCGGTTCTCGATGAAGTAGCGCAGCAACTGGAACTCGCGGGCGGAGAGGGGGACGGGTTTGCCGTTGCGGAAAACTTCGGTGCCGCGAAGATCCACGCGGATGCTGCCGAACTCGAACATGCCGTCATTGCCCGGGCGGCTGGGGGCGCGCCGCAGCAGCGCCTCGATGCGCGCCATCAGTTCCATCATGTCGAAAGGCTTGGTCACGTAATCGTCGGCGCCGATCTTGAGACCCACCACCTTGTCCACCACCTGGCCGCGCGCCGTCAGCATCAAAATCGGGGTGATGAGGCCGGCCTGGCGGATCTCACGGCAAACGTCGAAGCCGTTTTTCTTGGGCAGCATGAGGTCGAGAATAATCAGGTCGGTGGGGTCTGCGGTGGCCCTCTCGTAGCCGGTCAGGCCATCCCGCGCGCACTCCACGACATAACCCTCGCTTTCCAGGCGATCGCTGAGCGTCATCAGCAGCGCTTCTTCGTCCTCGATCAGCAGGATCTTTTCGTTCATGCCGGACCGCTATGAACGCTCACCTGCGAGGCCTCTGGCTCGCCGGCGGCCGGCGAGGGCGGCTCCGCGCAGGGCAGATGCAGGGTAAACGAACTACCCCGGCCGGGCTCGCTCTCCGCGGTCAGGCGTCCGCCCATGGCCTCGGCGATGCTCTTGGCCAGCGCCAACCCCAGCCCGGTGCCGTGGATCTGCGCGGTGGCCACCGAGGGACTGCGGTAAAAAGTTTCAAAGACATGCTCCAGTTCGGAGCGCTCGATGCCCAGACCGCGATCGTCCACGCTGATCTGGATCTCCTCGCCGCGGGGGCCCTGGGCGCGGGTGGCTCGAAGACCGATCCAGCGCTCCTCGCCGCCATACTTGACCGCATTGGTGATCAGGTTCTGCAGGCATTGCGATAAAGCAGGCAGATCGCCAAGGACGGGAGGCAAGTTCTCATCCACGCGCTTTTCCAGCTTGAAACCGGCGGCCTGGATGAGCTCCGCGGTATTGCCCAGGGCGGCGTCCAGCAGTTCCGGAACCTGCAGGAGGCGGGCGCTGAACTGCTGCCGGTTCTCGCGGGCGGCGGCGAACAGCAGGATCTGCTCCACCAGTTGAATGAGCTGCCGCGCCTGGTTGCGAATCACGCCGCCATAGCGCACCACCTGCTGTTTGTTGTCCACCACCCCATCGGCGATGTTGTCTGCCGCCGAGGAAATGACCGCGAGGGGCGTGCGCAGCTCGTGCGAGACGGTGGCGACGAAATCCATCTGCAGGCGGGCCAGGCGGTGCGCGCGCTGGCTGACCACGATAATCATGGCCATGGTCGCGGCCAGGACCAGCAGCACGCCAAAGCTGATCATGAGATTGCGCCGGTGCAGGCCGGCAACGGCAGCCTCCAGCGATCCCTTGGGATGGCGCACGATGAGCTGCCAATCCGGGTCCTCGCTGCTGTAGTGAATGGCTTCGAAGCGCAGCGGCCCACTAAATCCGGCGGGCGCGGGAAAGCCCCAGCGCTGGTCGGGCCCGCCCCTCCGTTCCGGCTTGCGCGGCAGCAATTCCGGGATGCGTCCTATGGGCGGACCGAAGATGTTGAGGGTAGCGTCCAGGGTATCGTCGTGGCCAAAGGCGGCGCTGGAGGAGTAAAGGATGTCGCCGGCGCCGCCGACCACCGCGACCTCATAGCTTGGACTTTGTCCGGTGCCGAAGTGCCGCTGCGCCAACTCCGGAAAGATGGTGTGGCGCAGGACGTTGCTGCTCAGCTCGATGACAATCCAGTCCACGGCCGGAGGTTTGGCCGCGTCGCCCTCGCCGGAATGATGAAACACCGGGTGGAACAAGGCGGGAATGGTCTGGTCCACACTCCAGGCGAAAATGGGCGGACGCCCGAGCGGAAACAGGTCTGCGGGCCCGGGTCCGAACAGCCGCCGGCGGGTACGCGCTTCGGTGGAGGTAAGCGCCAGGTCCGAGGAGATGGACTGTAACCGGTCGCGGAGCGGCAGAAAACGGTCCGGCCAGCTGGCCGCTTCCAGGCGATGCCGGGCGGGATCGAGGTGCAGCAGCTGCGCTCGTTCGGTGGCGGCCGCTTCCCAGATAAAGACGTTGGACACCAGTTGGGGGTGAGTGGCGGTGCGGCTCCACTCCTCGAAGCGCTCCGCGGACTTGGCAGAACCCATCTCCGAGGTAGTCTGGAAGACCCCGCAGACCGCCGCCAGCTCGCGGTACAGGTCCTGGCGAAAAGCCACCATGGAAAGCTGCAGGTTGGCCTGCATGCGGGCGCTGGCGGCAGCGCTTACCTCTCGGCTCCAGCGGTATTGCAGCATGGCGAGCGCGATCAGCACGGCGGCCAGGGCCAACACCACCGCGGTGAGCCCAATGCGCTCTCGGGAGGGCAACTTCATCGGTTTCAGAGTACTACTCACGGGCGGAAAATGCAGGCTCGCAGGCGCCGGCGCAAGGTCCGGCACCGCGTTTCTTGGGATTGGCCGTGAAGCGCCGGCCCACGGATGAGTCTAAGAATATTAAGAGGGCCGGCGGCCCACGGGAGTGCCTCCACGGCGCGTCTGCTCCACGGAAACACTTGTAAGGAAACACAAGGCCAGGCCGGCCGCCGTAAACAGTCTGTAAACCCTGGGTAAAATCAAAGCCCGCCGCTTTCGGGCCTTTCCGGAATCGCGAATTACAGAACTATTACAGACGCGGCCCCGCGCGGGCTGATACGGTCGTAGAGCATTCCTATCCAGCCAGGAGACTTGCAAGGTCCATGAGCTTCTTCGATCGTGACAAGACGTTCACCCAGACGATCAGTCCGCTGACCACGTTCTTCATGGTGGCTTTTCACCTCGGGGCGGTCGCGGCATTGTTTATGTTCAGTTGGAAGGCCCTGGCCCTGGCCGTCATTCTGTGGTGGGTGACCGGCAGCCTGGGCATTGGCATGTCGTACCACCGCTTGCTCACCCATCGCGGGTACAAGACCTATAAATGGGTGGAATATTTCCTCACCATCTGCGCCACGCTGACCCTGGAAGGCGGACCGTTCTTCTGGGTAGCGACGCACCGCGTGCATCACCAGAACTCCGATAAAGATGGCGATCCGCACTCCCCGCGGGACGGCGGCTTCTGGGCCCATATGGGCTGGATCATCACCGGCCGGGCCATGCACAACGGGTCGGAGGACCTGCTGCCCTACGTTCCCGATCTGCGCAAGGACAAGTTCCATACCTGGATCAGCCAGTGGCACTGGGTGCCGATCGTGGTGCTGGCTGCCATTCTGTTGGCTGTAGGCGGCGTGCAATATGTTCTGTGGGGGATTTTTCTGCGCACGGTGGTCGGGCTGCACGCCACCTGGTTGGTGAACTCTGCCACGCACATGTGGGGCAGGCGTCGATTTCTCACCACCGACACATCGCGCAACAGCTTTTGGGTCGCCCTGCTGACCTTCGGAGAAGGCTGGCACAATAATCACCACGCGCACCCGCAGTTGGCGCGGCACGGCCTGGCCTGGTACGAGATCGATATGAACTGGTATGGCATCGCGGCATTGCGCATGCTGGGACTGGCGTGGGATGTGAAGGCGCCCAGCCTGGCAACGCTCATGCAACCGCAACCGGCATCCCCTCCCGCCAGCACGGTGGCTGAAGCGCCGGTGGTGGAGCCGATGGCAGTTCCCGTTTCCGGCGATTGACGGCAAGGAAGCCGTGAAAGAGTGCCGGAGGGATCTCTCCTGCGGCGTTTTTCTTGCAGCGCAGAGAGCAGATTCCGCGGCAGCGAAGGCTACTGGCCGCCGACCACGGTGCGAATCACCTCCCCCGCGGGTGAGAGCACGGCCAGGTCGGCGCGGGCCCCGGGTTGCAGCCGCCCGGCCGGGATGCCAAGGGCACGCGCCGGGTTGGCAGTAACCAGGCGCACGGCCTGCTGCAAGCTGTAATTCGCAAAATTCATCACGTTGCGGACGGCACGGTCCAGGGTGAGCACACTGCCGGCGAGTTTGCCGTGGTAGCTACACTTCCCTGCCCGTACCTCGACTTCCATTGCGCCCAAGCGATAGGCGCCGTCGGGCATTCCGGCAGCACTGATGGCATCGGAGATCAGGACGGCGCGCTGCTCGCCCTTGACGCGCAAAAACAGGTCAACGGTTGCAGGCGCGAGGTGAATGCCATCGGCAATGATGTCGGCGCTCACGCCGTCGTTGGTCAGCACTGCCCCGAGGATGCCGGGATCGCGATGGTCGAGCGGGCGCATGGCATTGAAGGTGTGCGTGGCGTGGCGGGCACCGGCCGCAATGGCCTGGCGCGCGTCTTCCAGCGAAGCGTCGGAGTGGCCCAGGCTGACGCAGACGCCGCGCTGCGCGGCCGCGCGTACCACCTCCATCGCGCCTTCAACCTCCGGCGCGATGGTCAGCACGCGAATGTGCCCGCGAGCCGCTTGCCACAGGCGATCAAATGTCGCAAGACTAGGGCGCAAAATGCATTCCGGAGGATGCACGCCGCGCTTGGCGTGGCTGATGAAGGGCCCCTCGAGGTGAATGCCCAAGGGCCGCGCGCGCATCGCGCCTGTGTCCCCGGCAAGGCGCGTTTCGATGGCCTGCGCCAAGCGATCGAGCGCCGCCAGGGTGGCGTCCATGGGCGCGGTCACCGTTGTGGGCAGGTACGCGGCGACACCGTGTCGGCACAGCAGCGCTTCAACGGCCGGCAGCGCGGCCGGCTCCGCCTCCATTACATCGTGCCCGGCGCCGCCGTGAATGTGCAGGTCCAGAAATCCGGGCGCCAGGACCGCTCCGGGGAAATGGGCCTCCTCGCAGCCAGCGGGAAGGGCAACCGCTTCCGCCGAACCCATTCGTGCAATGACGCCGTCCTCCACCAGCACGCGCGCCTGCTCGATGCGCTCATCCGGGGTGAAAAGAACGTCGGCAGAGAAAGCGATCATGGACGCCGGCCATTGTATTCCGCCGCCCCCGCCCGCCGGGATTGATCAATGAGCGGCGATGGGACCGCCACGCTTCTGCGGGCGGCGCATCAGCAGGATGAAGGGAATCACTCCGAGGAACAGCAAGCCCAGCAACAAAAAGGCATGGTTGAAGGAGATCATGGAAGCCTGCGCCTGGACCGCGCCCCACACCGCTCCCAGAGCCTGCCGGTTCGCGGTTACCGCATCCATGCCCCTGGACATGAAGCTGCCCGCTGCGCCCTGCACCATCTGGCGGGTTGCCATGTCATAGGGTGTGACGTGGGCGCCGAGCACGTTCACATTGCGTTGCGCGGAGCGCGCGGTGATGGTGGTCACGGCGGCGATCCCGATGCTCCCGCCAATGTTGCGCATCAGGTTGAAGACGCTGGTCGCGTTGCCCATTTCTTCGTTGCGGATGGGGTCGTGCGTCACGGTAGTCAGCGGCACGAAGAGAAAGCCCATGGAGACGCCCTGAATGAACTGCGGCCAGAATACGTCCCAATAACCCGCGTTCAGGTTCAGCAGCGACAACATGTACATGCTGACGGCCGCGCCGAGAAAACCGCCCGCCAGCATCTTGCGGGGCTCGATCTTCGACATCAGCATGCCCACCAGCGGCATGGCCAGGAACGATCCCAGTCCGCGCGGCAGCATGGCGATGCCCGCGTCGGTCGAGGAATACCCCAGCAACTCCTGCAGGAAAATAGGGATCAGCACCAGGCTGCCGTACAGGCCAAAACCCAGGATGGTCATCATGAAGACGCCCGCTGAATAGGTGCGATTGCGGAAAACCCGGAGGTTGACCACGGGCAGCCAGTCCAGCAACTCGTGAATGACAAAGCCGACCAGTCCGGCGCCCGCCAGCAGAGCGAGCACCAGGATGAAATGCGACGCGAACCAGTCTTCTTCCTGGCCCTTATCCAGCAGCACCTGCAGCGCGCCGATGCCCACCGCGAGTAAGCCGATGCCCCACCAGTCCACCCGCCGGGAACGCCGCTGGATATAAGCAGGATCGAAAATGAAGATCTTGCACATGGTGAGCGCGGCAATCCCCACCGGCAGGTTGATATAGAAAATCCATCGCCAACTGTAGCTGTCGGTGATCCAGCCGCCGAGCACCGGGCCGAGCATGGGAGCTACCACGATGCCCAGTCCCCAGAACGCCATGGCTTTGCCGCGGTCCTCCGGCGGGA
>JAMXLI010000219.1 GCA_024281115.1 Terriglobales bacterium
AGCGGATGCTGCGGAAGGCCGCCGTCGTAAATATAGACATGCTCGGCATGGTCCAGCAGCCCCATGGCGTACACGGCAAGGGTATTGCCCATGCCCGGACCCATCCCGCAGTCCGGGACCACGCGTACCCCGGCGCGCTGCGCCTCGGCATCGAGGGCATGCTGCTGCCGGACGACATCGGTGTTGCCGCCCAGATCGCAAAACGAAACCCGCGCGTTAATCGCGGCCCGCGTCAGCATCAGGTTATAGAAATAGGGCACGGCGCTGAGCGCCACGTCGAAGCCATCCAACGCGCGCCGCACCTCCGCCTCGTCGCGCACATCCAGGCGCAGAGCGTCGGTGGCAGGACGGCCCAACAACTCGTTCACGCGGCGCGACGACTGTTGCGCCAGTGCGAAGTCCAGGTCGGCCAGCGTGACTCGGCTGCCATCGCCGAATTTCGCCAGGTCATAGGCGGCGGCAATTCCCTGCCGCCCCGCCCCGATCATTAAATAACGGAAGGCCATAACGTCACCCCATCTGCCCTTGCAAGGTGCGCAGTTGGACTCTTCATGGTGACAGCAAACAGCGGGTCTCCGATGTGACTGGCGTACATTGCGGATGTGAGCAGGAACACCCCCGCCGGGGGTGTGTCATCGCCGATAGGTGTCAGGCGGGCCGTTCTTCACGGGAACGCTCAGCGACGCTTGAAATACTGAATGGCCGACTCGTGAGCTTCCGCCGCCTTACGGGTATTGAAGGTGCCCAGGTTGCGGCGCCGGCCGGTCTTAGGATCCTTTTTGCGCGAGTACAGCCGATACTTCCCGGAAGGCAATTTCCGTATCATGTTGTACTCCCCGGCGCGCTGACTCAGGCGTGGCTGGGATCCATCTTTTCGGTATTTACCCCCAGCTCTTTGAAGGCTGCGACAGCACGTCGCGCATCGAACTTGCCCGCGCGAGCCTGTTGCGACAGCGCCGCGCCCGCGATGCTCTCTGCGTTTACCTCGAAGTGACGCCGCAGGTGCTCGCGATTGTCGCTGCGCCCGAAGCCGTCAGTCCCCAGCGACACCAGCCGGCCGCCCAGCCAGGGCGCCAACTGGTCGGGCACCGCCTTCATGTAATCCGTGGCCGCGATGATCGGCCCTGCCGCACCCTGGAGAGCTTCCAGAATATAAGGCCGGCGCGGCGACTGGTCGGGATGCAGAAGGTTCCAGCGTTCCGCAGCCAGAGCATCGCGTCGCAGCTGGTTGTAACTGGTCACGCTCCAGACCTGCGCCGCGATCCCATATTTGCTCTCCAGGATCTCCTGCGCGCGCAGCGCCTCGTTCAGGATTGGGCCGCTGCCGAAGAGTTGCACCGCGGCTTGTGTGCCGCCGGTTTTCTTGTACGTGTAGATGCCGCGGAGAATGCCTTCGCGCGAGCCTTCGGGCATGGCCGGCATGGGGTAGTCTTCGTTGTACAGGGTGATGTAGTAGAAGAGGTCTTCGCCTTCCTGGTACATGCGGCGTAAGCCTTCCTGAATAATGACGGCGATCTCGTACCCGTACGCCGGATCGTAGGTCGCGCAGGTGGGAACGGTGCTGGACAGAACCAGGCTATGGCCGTCCTGGTGCTGCAGGCCTTCGCCGGCGAGCGTGGTCCTGCCCGCCGTTCCGCCCATCAGGAAGCCCTTGCCGCGCGCGTCCGCAAAGGCCCAGATCAGGTCGCCGATGCGCTGAAAGCCAAACATCGAGTAGTAGGTGAAGAACGGAATCATGGGCACGCGGTAATTGGAATACGCAGTGCCTGCGGCGGTGAAAGACGCCATTGAACCGGCCTCGGTGATGCCCTCCTCCAGCATCTGGCCGTCTTTCTCTTCCCGGTAATACAGGACCATATCCTGGTCGTGAGGATTGTAGAGCTGGCCCTCGCTGGCGTAGATCCCCACCTGGCGGATGATGGACTCCATGCCGAATGTGCGGGCCTCATCCGGGATGATGGGCACGATCAGCCTGCCCAGATCGGGATGCTTGAGCAGGTGCCGCAACATGCTGACGAACGCCATGGTGGTAGACACGGCGCGGCCCTTGGAACCAGCCAGATATTCCGCAAAATACTCGACCTCCGGGGCCTTGAAGCTGGAGCGCCGAACTTCTCGCATGGGCAAGTACCCGCCCAGCTGGCGCCGGCGCTCCTGCAGGTACTGGATTTCCGGACTATTGTCCGGAGGGCGATACGGCGAGCCGTCTTTGGCCGCCTGCTCGGGAATGGGAATCTCGAAGCGTGTGCGAAATGCGCCCAGGGCAACGTCACTCAGCTTCTTTTCCTGGTGGGTGGCATTGCGAGCTTCCGCCGACCCCAGGCCATAACCCTTCACCGTCTTGGCCAGGATCACGTTGGGTGCGCCCACGTGCTCCACCGCGCGCTTGTAGGCGTTGTAAACCTTCTGCGGATCCAAGCCGCCGCGCTGCAAGCGGAAAATCTGGTCGTCGGTCATGCCCTTGACCAGTTCCAGAAGTTCGGGATATTTGCCAAAGAACTCCTTGCGGACGTAGGCGCCTCCCTTGGCTTTGAAGCTCTGATATTCGCCATCCACGCACTCTTCCATCCGCTTGCGCAGCAGGCCAGTGCGGTCGCGCGCCAACAGATCGTCCCAGCCGGAGCCCCAGAGCACTTTGATCACGTTCCAGCCGGCGCCCCGGAAGGCCGCTTCCAGTTCATTGATGATTTTGCCGTTGCCGCGTACGGGGCCGTCGAGGCGCTGCAGGTTGCAATTGATGACGAAGATGAGATTGTCGAGCTTCTCGCGCGCAGCCAGGGTGAGCGAACCCATCGACTCCGGTTCGTCGGTCTCGCCGTCGCCCACGAAGGCCCACACTTTGCGGTCGGTGCGGGGCAGGATGTTGCGATTCTCCAGGTAGCGCATAAAACGGGCCTGGTAGATCGCATTGATGGGGCCAATCCCCATGGAGACGGTGGGAAAACGCCAGAAGTTGGGCATCAGCCAGGGATGCGGATACGAGGAAAGCCCGGGAGCCTCGCGCAGCTCATGGCGGAAGTTTTCCAGGTGTTGTTGCGTGATCCGTCCTTCCAGAAAAGCGCGGGCGTAGACACCCGGCGAAGCGTGTCCCTGGAAGTA
>JAMXLI010000220.1 GCA_024281115.1 Terriglobales bacterium
CCGGCGCCGGTGCAAGGCCAGCCTGTGGCTCCGCGTCCCGCCACGCCCCCGGCAGCACCTTCGGCTCCGCCGCGTCGCATGATCGTTCCCCAGACCGGGCCGCGTCCGGTTTATCAGGCGCACACGCCGCCGGTGCGTCCGCCGGCGCCGGGCGCGCAAGGCGCCGTGCAAGGCAGCGCGCAGCCGCGTCCGATGCCCGGCCGGCCTGTGCCGGGCCAGCCAATTTTCCAGCGCCCGCGTCCGCAAGCGCCGGGCGTGCGTCCTCCGCTTCGTCCGGGAGAACGCCGCCCCATGCATCCCACGCGCCAGGCGCCCACCGGAAGCCGTCCTCTGGGCGTCGGTCCAGGCGCGCCGCCCGCCGGTCCTCCCCGCCCGGGACGTCCGGCGCCCTCGCGCCGTCCCGGACAGCGCTATGTTCCCCGCGGGGTGAAGGAAGGCCCGATGAAGGGCTTCGTGCCCCCGCCGCGCCTGTCGCTCTCGGGCGAGCCGCTGCCCATCACGCGCACCATCACTATCACGGAAGGCATCAGCGTCAAGGACCTGGCCGAAAAGCTCGGCATCCGCGCCAAGGACCTCATCGCCCGCCTGCTGGCGCGCGGCGTCTTCGCCACCATTAATCAGACCCTCGACTCGGAACTGGCGAGCGAGATGGCGCGCCACTTCGGCGCTGAAACCAACGTCATCACCTTCGAAGAGCAGGCCACCAAGGACATGGCCGAGGCCGGCACAGCCACCGACGAGTCCGTGGGCCTGGTGCCGCGTCCTCCCGTGGTCACCATCATGGGCCACGTGGACCATGGCAAGACCACGCTGCTCGACTCCATCCGTGAAACCAACGTCGCCGGCGGCGAAGCCGGTGGGATCACCCAGCACATCGGCGCTTATAAAGTCTCCATGCTGGACCCGAATTCGCCCGCCTATGGCCGCCAGATCGTGTTTCTCGATACTCCCGGCCACGAAGCCTTCACCCGCATGCGCTCGCGCGGGGCCAAGGCAACCGACATCGTCGTGCTGGTGGTGGCTGCCGACGACGGCGTGATGCCGCAGACCATGGAGGCCATTGATCACGCCCACGCCGCCGAGGTCCCCATCATTGTCGCCGTGAACAAGATCGACAAGCCCGATGCCTTGCCGGACCGCGTCAAGAAACAGCTGGGAGACCGCGGCCTTGTCCCCGAGGATTGGGGCGGCAGCACCGTGTTTGTGGATGTCTCGGCCAAGCAGAAGACCAACCTCAACCTGCTGCTGGAAATGATCTGCCTGGTTGCTGATCTGCAGGAGCTGAAAGCTAATCCTGAGCGCCCGGCGACCGGCGTGGTCCTGGAAGCCAAGCTGGACCGCGGCCGCGGCCCGGTGGCCACGGTGCTGGTGCAGAACGGCACGCTCAAGACCGGCGACAATTTTGTCGTGGGCAACGTCTTCGGCAAGGTGCGCGCGATGTTCGACGATCGCGGCGGCGCGCTCGACGAGGCGCCCCCCTCCACCCCGGTGGAGATCCTGGGCATGGATGCGCTGCCCCAGGCCGGCGATCAGTTCGTGGTCGTAGCCGACCGCGAGAAAGCGCGTTCCATTTCCGAGTACCGCGAGCAGAAGTCGCGCGAAGCGCAACTGGCGAAGAGCACCCGCGTCTCCCTGGAGGGCCTGGCGGAGCAGATGAAGACCGCCGGCACCAAGGAGCTTGCCATCATCCTCAAGGGCGACGTGCAGGGCTCGGTGGAAGTTCTGGCCGACCTGCTCTCCAAGATGTCGAACGACAAGGTACGCATCAAGGTGTTGCGCACCGGGGTGGGCGCCATTACCGAGAGCGACGTGCTGCTGGCCTCCGCCTCCAACGCCATCATCATCGGCTTCAACGTGCGTCCGGAACGCAAGGCGCAGGAAGTCGCCGAGCAGGAGAAGGTGGACATCCGCCTGCACTCCATCATTTACGAGCTGCAGGACGAGATCAAGAAGGCCATGAGCGGCTTGCTCGAGCCCACCATTCGCGAGACCTATCATGGGCGCGCCGAGGTGCGCGAGACCTTCCGCATCCCCAAGGTGGGCACCGTGGCCGGCTGCTACGTGCTCGACGGCAACATCAAGCGCGATTCCGAAGTGCGCCTGCTGCGCGATAACGTCGTCGTATTCAAGGGCAAGATCGCCTCGCTCCGCCGCTTCAAGGACGACGTCAACGAGGTGCGCAACGGGATGGAGTGCGGCATCTCCATCCAGAACTACGGCGATGTCAAGGTCGGCGATGTCATCGAGGCGTTTGTAACCGAGCGCATCGCTGCCGAGATGATGGCCTAGGTCGCGGCGCGGGGGAGCGAGTCGTGCGCAGCTCTCGGCCGGTGCCGGCGCTTGCGCCCGCCGCGTTCGGCGTGCCACTGTCTTGATCGCCTTTCTCACCCTCGAACTGCGCATTGAAGGCGCGCATTCTCTCAAGGACAAGCGCCAGGTGGTCCGCAGCCTCAAGGACCGCCTGCGCGCGCAGTTTAACGTCGCCGTGGCCGAACTCGAGTCCAGCAGCCTGTGGCAGCGCGCCACCATTGGTGTGGTCAGCGTTTCCGATTCCCGCGATTATCTGGACGGACTGATGAACCACGTGGAACGCGCTTCCACCCGTATTGCCAATAACGCCGGGGCCGAGGTATCCGACAGCTACGTCGAGTTCCTGTAGCCAATCGCTTCCTGCGCCATTGACCGGCGGCGGCGGAGCGACGACAATCATCCGCTCCCGCCCAGCATGCATCCGCCCCAGCGAAGCACGGTTGCCAGCGAACTCCTTACGGTCGCTCTCTTCTGCGCCTTCCTGTTTTTCTTCGGCTTGAACGCCTTCGGCCTGGTGGGCGCCGACGAACCTCGGTACGCGCAGGTGGCGCGGGAAATGCTCGGCCGCCGTGACTGGGTCACGCCCGTGCTCGGCGGCCAGGCGTGGCTGGAAAAGCCCGTGCTCTATTACTGGCAGGCCATGGCGGCCTACGCCCTCTTCGGCGTGCGCGACTGGGCGGCGCGCATTCCCTCCGCGCTGGATGCCAGCGTCATGCTGGCCGCCGTGTTCCTGTTCTTCCGCCGCTTTCGTCCCGGGTCGCAGCTTGATGCGGCCCTGGTGACCGCCTCCTCGGCTGCTGTCATCGGTTTCGCGCGGGCCGCTGCGACCGACATGCCGCTGGCCGCCATGCTTACCATCGCGCTGCTCGCCTGGTTTGCCTGGTTCGAAGCAGGCCGCCGACTCCACCTCGCGCTTTTTTACTTTTTTCTGGCGCTGGCGGCGCTCGCCAAGGGTCCGGTCGCGATCACCCTCGCCGCTATCGTCATCCTCGCCTTTGCGCTCTCCGGCCGGGATCTGCTGCCCGCGCGCCGCTCGCTCTGGCTTCCTGGCATGCTGCTGTTCTGCCTGGTGGCGCTGCCCTGGTACGTGCTCGTGCAACTTCGGAACCCCGAGTTTGCGCGCGTCTTCCTGCTGGAGCACAATCTCGCGCGCTTCGCCACCAATCTCTACCGCCACCATCAGCCGTTCTGGTACTACGCGCCCGTGCTCCTGCTGAGCCTGGTGCCCTGGACGGTGATCGCCATCTTTGCCGCCATCGCTGCCGTCCGCCCCGGCCTTCCGGAAACGCGCGCCGCCACATCCCACGCAAGCTTCAGCCGTTTTCTTCTGATTTGGGGTGTCGTGCCGGTGGTGTTTTTCTCGCTCTCCCAGTCCAAGTTGCCCGGCTACATTCTTCCCGCCGTGCCCGCCTGGGCCATGCTGGCGGTCGAGCAGATGCGCGGCCGCAGCCGCCTCCATCCAGCGCTGCTCCTTCTGCACTCGGCCGTTGCCGCCGGGCTCCTGGTCCCGGCGCTGCTGGCTCCTGCGCTGATCCTGCGTGCCGGCGCCGCTCCGGCAGTGGTCTGGACAGCCGTGTTCTTCGCCGCCTTCCTGTTCGCCGGCATGGCACTCACCCTGCTGAAGCGCGGCTTGGCGGTGCTGCGTTTCGTCACGCTGGTGCCCGTGATCCTGGCGGTCGCCGTCCTGCTACGGCTCGCCGGACCAACCTTGGACCAGGCCCTGTCAGCGCGTACCGTGGCGCGCGACCTGGCCAGTTTTGATTCCCACCAGCTTCCCATCGCCGTGTTTCACGCCTCGCGCGAAACCGAGTACGGGCTGGCCTTCTATCGCAATCAGCGGGTCGAACGCTATGAACGCGCCCAGGTGCCGCGCGGCGAGCACCTGCTGGTCGCGCCCGCCGGCTCTTCCGCTGAATTGAACGCTCTTCTGGCTCCGCGGCGTCTTTCCCGCCTGGGCGCGCTCGATGCGCAGCAGTTGGAATACTTCTGGGTGCAAGCGGCGGAAGCGGCGCATTCCAACGTGCCCGCGCCCGGCGGCCCTCTCCATCACCATCCCTGACCGTTCTATTGTTCTTCCGTGTTCCCAAACATTGCCTGCCGGCCGGACAGGAACTACACTCGGCGTTCGTGGCCGCTCCCGCCGGACTTGCAGCCTCCCCGGCCCGCGGCCCAAACGCCATGACTGCGGCCCTGGCACATCCCGGCCGCCCGGATGCCGGAGTGGAGATTCTCGATCTCAGGCACTTCTCGTCGGCGGACCTGCGCCCGCTCCTCGATCACGAGGCGCAGGTATGGTCGCGCCTGCTCTCCTGGGACTACCGCGGCTCGGCTGAGATGATCCTGCGCTACGTCGATGCCAAGATCCTGCCCGGCTATGCCGCCCTGGATCGCGGCCGCATTTTCGGCTACTCGTTTTTCGTGTACGAAGGCAGCAAGGGCGTGATTGGCGACCTCTACGTGGGGAACTTCAACGGCGCCGGTCCCGATCCCGAGCGTGCGGTTGAACTCCGCCTGCTTACCCACGTGATCGAAACCCTGCAGCGCTCACCCGGCATCCACCGCGTGGAGGCGCAACTGCTAGTGCACGAAACCGGCTCGGTTGCGCGCCCCTTCCTGGACCAGGGGTTTCGCCGCTTTCCGCGCCTGTTCATGGTGTTGCCGCTGCGCTTGGGCCGGTTGCAGTCCTCGCCCGAATTGCCCTACGGCGTCGAGATCCGGCCCTGGACCGAGCAGGACTATCAGGGCGCGGCCGCGGTCATCACCGCCTCCTACCGTGGCCACATCGATTCCGAAATCAACGACCAGTACCGCACCTTGAGCGGCTCGTTGCGCTTTCTGAACAACATCGTGCGTTTCCCCGGCTGCGGCACCTTCGATTCGGAAGCCTCGTACGTGGCCGTGCATCGCGCCACGCATTCCATCATCGGCGTGATTCTCTGCTCCCGGGTGAAGCACGACGTGGGGCACGTCACCCAGGTGTGCGTCATCCCGGAGTACCGCGGCCGCTCCCTGGGGGAGGCCTTGCTCGCGGAATGCGCCCGGTCGTTGCGCCGCCGCGACTATACCCTGCTCTCGCTCACGGTCACCCAGGCCAACGATCGCGCGGTGGCGCTCTACGAGCGCCTCGGCTTCGGCACCACGCGCATTTTCGACGCTTTTGTTTGGGAAGGATGAAGCGGAAGTGCCCGCTAGCGCCGATAATTGACCTCTCCACCGCTCCTGTCTTCCCAGCCAACTTCCCCGTAGCCAAAATCGAAGCCTGGCTCAATCACCACGTCCAGCGTGTCAGCGCCGGGATTGATCTGAGAATAAAAGGTAAATGGAGTCCTCGCCGCCTGCTCGCGCGAGATGTCACGCCGCGCGGCTCGGGTCATTTCGCACGGTTGAAAAAACTCTCCCGGCTGTAGCGAGGGTTCAGCCAGGAGTACGTCCGCCACGGGTCCATGCAAGCTCGCGCTCAGTTTGGCGATCCGGAATCGTGGACCTTCGCGCATCAGAACTACCAGGCGCTCGGTGTGGTCGCCTGCATTGAGGGTGCCCACGGGTACCGCTTCCACTCGCAGGTATCCTCGGCAGAAGTATTTCCTCCGGATTGCCGACAGGCCTTCGAGCATACGCGCCGTATCAACCGGCTCGCCGGGTTTGAGCTTCAGCGTTGCTATCAGTTCGGCCGGCGCGAAGACTTTCGCCCCCGTCGCCTCCACCTGGGAGTAGTGGTAGAGCGGGCCGGCATTCACCTCAAACTGCAGGTCCAGCGTGCCATC
>JAMXLI010000221.1 GCA_024281115.1 Terriglobales bacterium
TCTTGGGATGAACGTGGAATCCTGCCGGCCAGGCGGTGAGCTTGGCGCCGAGCTCCTCGATTTCTGCGGCGCCGATTCCGGTGTCCACCTCGTACTCCGGCTTGTAGCGCCCGCCCTTATAGGCCCCCCAGTAGGCGGGCAGGTCGCGCATGGTGGGCCGCTTCATGCCGCCGGCATTCTTCTGCGCCGTCTCGTATTCAGACCGAATGCGCTCGAGCGCGGGGGCAGGATCGGCCCCAATATCCTCCGCGTACACCTGCCACAGCGGCGGATGCTGCTTGATCGCCTTATAGAGCAGCGGCTGGGTAATGGTCGGGTCGTCCACCTCGCTGTGCCCGTGCCGGCGGTAGCCGATGATGTCCACCACCACGTCGCTGGCGAATTGGTAGCGGTACTCCGCGGCCATGCGTCCCACGCGCACCACCGCGTCGGCATCTTCGCCGTTCACGTGGAAGATGGGAATGTCCTGGCGGCGGGCGAGGTCGGCGGCGAAGCGCGCCGAGTGCAGCTCCGAGGGCAGGGTGGTGAACCCGATCAGGTTGTTCACGATCACGTGCACCGTGCCGCCCACATTGAAGCCGCGCAGGCTGGCGTAGTTCATCGTTTCCGCCCAGATGCCTTGCCCGGCAAAGGCCGCGTCCCCGTGCAGCAGGATGGGCAGACTGAAGGTGGCGCCTCCCTCCCCGATGCGCGCCTGCTTGGCTCGCGCCCGGCCAAGCACCACCGGGTCCACGGCTTCCAGGTGGCTGGGATTCGAAACCAGGTGGATGTTCACGGTGCGCCCGCTGCGCGTGCGGTACTCCCCGGTCGCCCCCATGTGGTACTTCACGTCGCCGCCGCCCAGCACGCTCTTGGGGTCCACGTCTTCAAAGCCGGCAAAGATTTCTTCCGGTGAGCGCCCCACGATCTGCGCCATCACGTTGAGGCGGCCGCGGTGGCTCATGCCCACGATAGCCTGGCCGGCGCCGTTCTCTGCCGCCGCCTCCAGAACCTCATCGAGCAGCGGGATGAGCCCGGTCACGCCTTCCAGGGAGAAGCGCTTGCTGCCGAGATAGCGCGCTTGCATCACCTGTTCGAATAACTCGGCGCGTATGAGGCGCTCGAGTACGCGCTGCTGATCGAACGCTTGGGGCTTGCCTTCCATCTGTTGCTCGATCCAATGGCGGCGCTCGGGATCGGCAATGTGCATGAATTCCGCCCCGATGGTGCCGCAGTAGACACGGCGGGCGGCGTGGGCAGCAGGAGCATCGAGGTCCAGTTCGGGGTGGGGCTGGGGCCCCAGAACTCCCAGCGGGTCGAGGTCGGCTTGCAGGTAGCCCCAGCGGCGGAATGCGTTCCAGATGTGGGCGGGAGCCTGCGAGACTTCCCCGGTCGCCAGTTCCAACCGCGTCTGAGCCATAACTTCTTAGTTTACAAGATGCGCGCACAAAGTCCCGGGACGCACACTGGCTGCACGGGAGTTAGAATCGAACGCGTGCTCCCCGCGATGAATCGAATGCCCCTGCTTGCATTGCCGGCGCGTGCACTGCCCGTGCTCACGGCAACGCTTGCTGCGCTCCTGCTTCTCTCCTCGATGGCTGCGGCGCAGGCGGCCCCGGAAACCATCCGGGTGGACGCCACCGCCCCCGGCCGCCCCTTTCCCCACTTCTGGGAAAACATGTTTGGCTCCGGACGCGCCAGTCTCAGCCTGCGCGACTCTTATCGCCGCGATCTCCGCGCAGTGAAGCGCATTACCGATTTTTCCTACGTGCGTTTTCACGCCATCCTGCTGGACGACATGGGCGTGTACGACGAAGACGCGCAGGGGAGGCCACTCTACAATTTTTCCTATGTAGACCAGGTGTATGACGGCCTGCTGCAGAACCACGTTCGTCCGTTCGTTGAAATCAGCTTCATGCCCAAGAAGCTGGCGTCCCGCGAGGCCCTGCACGCGTTCTGGTACAAGCAGAACGTGGCGCCGCCCAAGGATTGGGGCAAGTGGGACGACCTCATCACTGCCCTGGCGCAGCACCTGCTGGAGCGTTATGGGCCCGACGAGGTGGCGCAGTGGTATTTCGAAGTATGGAACGAGCCCAACATTGATTTCTGGGCGGGCGAGCCCAAGCAGCCTACATACTTCGAGCTCTACGATCACACCGCGCGCGCCCTCAAGCGAGTAAGCCCCCGACTGCGGGTGGGCGGGCCGGCCACCGACCGCGCCTTATGGGTGGACGAGTTCATCCGTCACTGCGTCGAGAACCACGTGCCGCTCGACTTCGTTTCCACCCACGTCTACGGCAACAATCGCTCCCAGGAGGTGCTCGGCACCGACGAAACCGTCCCGCGCGAGCAATTGGTCTGCCGCGCGGTGAAGAAGGTGCACGACCAGATCCAGGCTTCGAGCCTGCCCCGGCTGCCGCTGATCTGGAGCGAGTTCAATGCCAGCTACATGACGGAGCCCGCGGTCACCGATTCGGTGTACATGGGACCGTGGCTGGCCAATACCATCCGCCAGTGCGATGGCCTGGTGGACCAGATGTCCTATTGGACCTTCTCCGACGTTTTGGAGGAACAGGGAGTCGTAAAGCAGCCGTTTTATGGCGGCTACGGGCTGATCGCAGCGGGAGGCATACCCAAGCCCGCATTCAACGCGTTCCGCTTACTGCACCGGCTGGGCGGCGAGCGGGTGCCGCTGGATTCGGCTTCCGCCTTGCTGACTCGCCGCGCCGATGGCTCCATGGTATTGGCGGTGTGGAACCTGGTCCCGGCGGAAATGGCTGGAGCGTCGAAAGCTCTTACGCTTCGCTTCACGCACTTGCAACCTGGGCAACGTGGGTACATTACGCGACTGGACGCCGATCACGGCGATGTGCACGCTGCCTACGCTGCCATGGGGTCGCCGCGCTACCCAACGCAGGCGCAGATCATGAAGCTGCGGGCAGCCGCCGAGCTTTCCCCACCCGAAGTGCGCGACCTCGGTAGCGGGGAGCTAAGCCTCACGCTGCCGCCCAAGGGGTTGGCCCTGATCGAGGTGCGCAAGTAGGGGTAATAGCAACCACTCCGGCATCAACTTCGGGAGCATTGGCGGGCAGGCCGGCGAGTTATACAAACCGCGAAGGCTGGCCTGAGCTCGAACTTCTCGACCTGCACGACGATGCTCGGAAATTGCGGAACGAGCTCTTCAGGTGCGGGCGCGCCGCGCCGGCCGGAAACCCGCGCGTGCCATGGCCAGGGGAAGCTCGCGATTGTTCATGAAGGTGTTCCACACAAATTGGCTGCGCAGGTTCTCCGCCATCAGCGTGCTGATCCCAACATCAATACCTAAGACGTCGGGGCTGGCCCACCCGGTAAGCGGATTGAAGGCGTCCACGAAGCCGTAACGTTTCCAGATAGGCTTGGTGTCGTAGGCGCGCAGGGTACGCAGCACGGTCAGCGCTTCGCGCGAGATGAAGGCCAGCGATCCTGCGGCGGCCGCGGGCACGATAGTGCCGTCAATGGGCCCTTGCTGCGGTGGTCCGCCCCAAACCACGTAGCCACTGCTTGAGTCCGAGGCCGTAATGCCCCAGAGCTCCTTGGTGTAGCAGGGGAACTTTTCGCTCAACTCCTCGCAGAATTTGCGGTGCGCCTGCGAGGCCAGCACCGAGTTCACGAAATAGTCGGTATAGTCGTCCCGCTTGTTGCGGAAATCCACCCAGGCATGGGAGAACTGGTGAATGAACAGGGGCGCCGGTGTGGAAATGAACTTGTAGCCACCATACGTTATCCAGGGACGGCGGATGGCGTGCCAGCACTCCCCCGGGATGGGGTGCGTGGGTGAACCCATGGCCAGCAGGTAGAGCATCATGGACTCGCAGTAGGAATCCCAGCGCAAGGCGCTGAACCCCAGTTCCGGCACCCAGTCCAGCGCGAAGGTGTTGCCGCCGTTCAGGGCCCAGGGCCAGTCCACGCGCTGATAAATCTCGGTGGCGTCGCGGCGGATGCCAGGATCGGCAAAATACTGCCGGCAGGTGAGCACGCCGCAGAGCAAAATTGCCATGTCAATGGGCGAAAGCTCAGAGACGCCAAAGCGCTCCCCCGACTCGATGTTGATGAAGTGGTAAAAGAAGCCGCGCACGTGCGGCGCTTCGTGCGCCAGGAAGCTCAGGGTATCGCGCACCCGCGCCTCGATTTCGTCACGAGAACGGTATTGCCGCAGGTGTCCGATGCAGAGCGCGGTCAGTCCAAAACCGGCAGCCGCAATGCTGCCCCGGGGGCGGGTATCACCCCCATCGGCATTGGCTCGGTCCCGCACCAGCCCGGTACTCGGATCTGTTTCATTCCAAAAGAATTCGAAGCCGGCGCGCTCCAATTCGTCGAGCAGCGCGATATCCTCCCGGCTGAGGGGAACGACGCTGCGGCGCAGCAGGGCGTCGGAAGCGGCGGCGCTCCCGGCCAGAGGGAGAGCGGCGGCCCCGGCCAGAAGCGTGCGCACAAATTCACGTCGGGTCCAGGTCATTGAAGCGGCGCAACGATATAGTATCTTGCAGGGCACGTGCCGGCCGTAGCCGGCTGGCTCGCAAGCCCATCCCCTCTCAATCCACTCTAGGAACCGGCCTATTGTGAGTCAATCTTCGGTGCCCGGGGACGATTACTGGAGTAACCTCCGAGGAACGCTCCACAACCGTTGACATCCGAAGCCATCAGCAGGTTGCAGACGGCTTAGGTTTTGGTCCCCGATCGTCCCGGCGTACCATGGAACGGAGTTCTAAGTCCGGATTGCGCGCGGGCCCTTTCCGGACTAGTCTCTTGGCTCGTAAGCTGTTGCAAAAGCAAACTTAGCGGGGGGAACCGCATCTCTGGTAGAGCGAGTCCTGCCCTCATGTTTGTGCTCCGGCGTTTGCGTTCCGCCGGCCAGGGAACGCGGCGCACCCGGACCACGGATTTGGCGATGACCCAGCAAGAAGGCTTCTGGAGCGGATGGGAAGAGCGTCTATCAGCCCTCTGCAATGTCCCCCCCGTGTTGCGCATTGTGTGGGAATCGGGACGCTGGGTCGTGTCGCTGGGCCTGCTCTTCCGCGCTGTTGCCGCGCTCCTGCCGGTCGCATTGCTGGCCGTCACCAAGCTGATTATTGACGCGATTGTGCGCGCGGTCAGCAACCACCAGCCCGTCGCCTCGCGGTTTTGGTGGCTGATCGTCGCCGAATTCACCCTGGCCGTAATCGCCAGTTTCCTCAGCCGCGTCATTGACTACCTCGACGCTCTGCTGGCGGACAAGTACACGCGCCACGTCAGCATCCAGGTGATGAAGCACGCCGCGGCGCTCGACCTGATCGCCTACGAAGACCCTGTTTTCTACGACCGCCTGGAACGGGCACGCGTGCAGGCCACGGACCGGTTGGGAATGATCCAGTCCATCGGGCGGCTGGTGCAGCTCGTCATCACTACGCTGACGCTGTCCGTTTCCATTATGGTGTTCTCGCCCTGGCTCATGCTGCTGCTCATCGCGGGCGTCGTGCCCGCGTTTCTGGGCGAGAGCCACTTCGCGTTTCTTGGCTATGCGAAAAATTTCCGCCAGACGCCGGTGCGCCGGCAACTGGACTACCTGCGTGTGCTGGGCGGCAGCCGCGAAGCCGCCAAGGAACTGAAGCTCTTCGGCCTGAAGGATTTTTTAACCGAGCGTTTCACCCGCCTCTCCGACGAGATTTACCAGGAGAATGTGGAGCTGGCGCGGCGGCGGTTGTGGGCGGGCTCCCTGTTCTCGCTCATCGGCACGATCGGCTACTACTCGGCCTATGTGTACGTGATCTGGCGGACCGTAGTGGGCGCGCTCAGCATCGGCACGCTGACCTTCCTGGCGGGCGCCATCATGCAGGCCAGCAGCAACATCCAGCAGATCTTCTCCACGCTTTCGAGCATCGCCGACCAGGCGCTGTTCCTCACCGACCTGCTGGCCTTTTTCGAGATGCAGCCTACCATCCGCTCCAAGCCCAACGCCTTGCGCGCGCCACAGCCCATCACGCGCGGCTTCGAGTTCCGCAACGTATCGTTTCGCTATCCCGGCAGCGACCGCCTCATCCTGGAGGGACTGAACTTCTGCCTCCGTCCCGGCGAGCGGGTGGCCCTGATCGGTGAAAACGGGCAGGGCAAGACCACCATCGTGAAGCTGATCACCCGTCTCTACGATCCCAGCGAGGGCGAGATTCTGCTCGACGGCGTAGACCTGCGGGAATACGACCTCGACGACCTGTACCGCGAGATTGGCGTGATTTTCCAGGACTTCATGCGCTACGAGATGACGGCGCGGGAAAACATCGCGGTGGGCCGTATCGAGGATCTGGACCACGCCGAGCGGCTCCACGAGGCCGCGCGCAAGAGCCTGGCCGACCAGGTGATCGCCAAGCTGCCACGCGCCTACGAGCAGATGCTGGGGCGCCGCTTCGAGGGCGGCCTGGACCTTTCCGGAGGCGAATGGCAGAAGGTGGCGCTGGCGCGAGCCTACCTGCGCGACGCCCAGCTTCTGATCCTCGATGAGCCTACGGCAGCGCTGGACGCGCGCAGCGAGTTCGAGGTCTTCCAGCGCTTTGCTGAATTGACGGCGGGGAAGATGGCCCTGTTCATCTCTCACCGGTTTTCCACCGTGCGCATGGCCGACCGTATCGTGGTGCTGGAAGGCGGGCGGATCGCCGAGGAAGGCAGCCACGAGCAGTTGTCCCGCATGGGCGGACGTTACGCCGAAATGTTTGAGTTGCAGGCAGCCAGTTACCGCTAGCGCCGACAGTTAAGCCAATGCCGCAAAACACGCATTTGGAACTCGTCACCGAAGAGGCCGCGCCCAGCGCCGAGCGCTTCGACTTCCAGGCCTTGCGCGAGCATGCGGCGCAACTGGCGCGTGAGGCGCGCTGGGTCCCCGGCGCTTACGAATCCGAGCACTTCGCGCAACGCGTGCGCGCGCTGGCCCGCGGCTTGCGACCGGTGCTGAAGCCGCTGCGCTCGCCGCGTCCGGCGGGCACCGTTTCCGACGACTTCCGCTGGCTGCACGACCACGGCAAGCTTCTATACACCGAATTGCAGAATGCTCGTGAGACGTTAAAGCCGGTGCGGAAGATCCCGCACGTGCGCCGCGAAGGCGGTTTGACCGTGCCCCGCGTGCTCGCGCTGGCGGAAGGCTTTCTGGTTTTTTGCGGATATCAGTTCAACGAACAGGCCCTGGGCGCCTACGTGGAGGCCTACCAGCAAATTATGGTGCTCAAGACGGCCGAGCTGTGGGCGCTGGCTCCGGCGCTCAAGCTGGTGCTGCTCGAGCAAGTGGCGGAGCGCGGCCCCGCCATTCTCCAGGACCCTCAGGCCAGCAACGGGGTTGGAGCATGCGTGCGCAGCTTGCAGGAGATCGGCCAGACATCGTGGAAAGACGTGCTCGAGCCGCTGATCGCATCCGACAAGATCCTGCGCGGCGACCCTGCCGGGGCCTACTCTCGCATGGATTACGAAAGCCGCGAGTTGTACCGCAACCAGGTGGTCGCCATTGCCGAGCAATCCGATTGCGGCGAGGTGGAAGTCGCGTCCGAGGCGATCGCCCTGGCGCGCGCGGCGGCCCAGCAGAAACACGCCAGCGGACGAGTGGCCCAGCGCCGCTCGCATGTCGGCTACTACCTGGTGGCGGAGGGCGCACCGCTGCTGCACCAGAAAACCAATTACCGGCCGCCTTTCGCCCAGCGCGTGCAGATGTTCCTGCGCCGCTATCCCGACTCGTTTTATGTTCCGGGCATTGAAATCCTGACGCTCGTCATCCTGCTCGGCCTCTTGCTGCCCGTCGTGGTGGTGTACAGCTCGGTGCCGCTGATCCTGTTTTCGATTCTGGTGCTGCTGGTGCCCTGTTCCCAGGCTGCGGTGGAATTGATGAACTACCTCGCCACCAATGTGCTCGCACCCAGGATCCTGCCCAAGCTCGATCTGTCGCAGGGCATGCCGGAGGATTGCCTTACCCTGGTGGCGGTTCCCAGCCTGCTGTTAAACGAGAAGCAGGTGCGCCGCCTGGTGGAAGACCTGGAAGTGCGTTTTCTGGGCAATCATGACCGCAACCTGCACTTCGCTTTGCTTTCAGACCTGCCGGATTCGAGCGAGCCTCCCAAGGAAGACGATCCGCTGGTGGACCTGTGCGCCCGCTTGATCGGGGAACTCAACGAAAAGTACGCCGGCCGCGCGATGGGCTCGTTCCTGCTGCTGCACCGCCATCGCATCTACAACCCGCGCGAGCGGGTTTGGATGGGCTGGGAGCGGAAACGCGGCAAGCTGCTGGACCTGAACAAGCTGCTGCGCAACCAGTACGACAGCTTTCCCGTGAAGGTGGGCGACACCTCGGTGCTGGAGCGCATCCGCTTTGTCATCACGCTGGACGCGGACACGGAGCTGCCGCGCGGAACGGCGCACCGGATGGTGGGCGCCCTGGCCCACCCCTTGAACCAGGCCATTATCGATCCGGAACGCAATGTCGTCGTCGCCGGCTACGGCATCCTGCAGCCACGGGTGGGTGTAAGCGTGCAGAGCGCGGCCAGCTCCCGTCTGGCGCAAATCTATTCCGGCCAGACCGGCTTCGACATCTACACGCGCGCGGTCTCCAATGTCTACCAGGACCTGTATGGCGAAGGCATCTTTGCCGGGAAGGGAATTTACGAGGTGGACACGGTGCACGGCGTGCTCGACCGGCGCTTCCCGCGTAATGCCTTGTTGAGTCACGACCTGATTGAGGGCGCCTACGCGCGCGCCGGATTGGCCAGCGACATCGAAGTGATCGAGGACTATCCTTCGCATTACAGCGCCTACAACCGGCGCAAACATCGCTGGCTACGCGGCGACTGGCAGATTGCGGGCTGGTTGCGGGCGTGGGTGTACGACGAATCCGGACGACCCGCGCCCAATCCCATCTCCATCGTTTCTCGGTGGAAGATATTCGACAATCTGCGGCGCAGCCTGGTCGAGCCGGCCACCTTCTTACTCCTGCTGCTCGGCTGGCTCATGCTGCCGGGGCGCCCACGCTACTGGACCCTCGCCACCCTGCTGCTGCTCTTCCTGCCGGCGTGGTTGCAGTTCCTGTTCACCTTGTTGCGCGCCGCCTTCGACTGGAACCGGCAGATCGCGCGCGACGCGCTCGACGGATTATTCGACGCTAATGTCAGCGTGCTCTTGACGCTCACCTTCCTGGCCCACCAGACCCTGCTCTCGGTGGACGCGGTGGTGCGCGCGGTTGTGCGTCGGACCGTGACCCGGCGGCGCCTGCTCGAGTGGGAGACCGCCGCCGAGGCCGAATCGGGCGCGCGCCGCCGTACCCCCATCGATACCTACCTCGACCTAATGCCGCTGCTCGCCGCCGGCGTGGGCGTGGTGCTCTGGTACCTGCGCCCCTCCGGGTTCTGGCCGGCGCTGCCCATCCTGCTGTTGTGGGCGGGAAGCAAGCCTATCTCCCTGTGGCTGAACCGTCCGCCTCGTCCGCTGCGTCACGAGGTCTCGCACAAGGACGAGCTGTTCCTGCGGCGCGCCGCTTTGCGCACCTGGCGGTACTTCGCTGAGCTGTGCACGGAGGAGCACAACTGGCTGGTGCCGGACAATGTGCAGGAAGAGCCGCCGGCGGTGGCGGCGCGGATCTCGCCCACCAACCTGGCCTTCCTTCTGAACGCGCGGCAGGTGGCGTGCGAGATGGGATACTTGAGCGTTGCCGAGCTTGCCGAACTGACCCGCCGCACGCTGGCGACTACCGGCCGGCTCAGCAAGCACCGCGGCCACCTCTACAACTGGTACGACACGCGCACCCTGGAGCCCTTGCCCCCGCGCTTTGTCTCTTCGGTCGATAGCGGCAATCTGGCCGCCGGCCTGTGGACGCTGCAGCGCGGCCTGCTGCGGGCCTTGACCCAGCCGCTCGTGGCACACGCGGCCGCCGAGGGCCTGCTCGACCACCTGCGCACGCTGGTGAACTTTCGCGCCTTTCCCCGCCGCCGCTTCCGGCGCATTCAGCAGCAGATGAAACAGGCGGGCTGGCTGCAACACCTGCTCAGTTTTCCGGACGGCGCATTAGGGGATTTGCCGCCCCGGGTGGCGGCCTCCCCCCTGCGCGTGCGCGAGGCGCGGTGGTTCCTAGAGGAGGCGGAGGCACGGGTTCGCGCCGTCAAGCAGGCGGTGCGGCTGCATGCGCCCTGGCTGCTGCCGGAATTTGCGCCGGTGCGCAAGGATCCGGCGATGAACCTGAAATCGTCGTTTGAGGGGCTGGCGCTGGGCCGGCTACCGGAGTTCATTGATGCTTTGTCCGTGCGCCTGCAGTTGGCGCTTTTGCACTCCACCCCTACCGCCGCCCAGAAAGAGCTCTACGAGCGGTTGCAGACAATGTTGCCGGAGGCGCGCGCGCAAGCGGTGAAGCTGACCTGCGATCTGCGCGCCTGTGCCGAGGACGCCGGCGCGCTGGCCGACACGATGGATTTTCGCTTCTTGCTCAATCGGCGCCGCAAGCTGCTTTCAGCGGGCTACGACGCGGACGCCCAGAAGCTGCACACCGCTTGCTATGACCTGCTGGCTTCCGAGTCGCGCACCGCCGTCTTTGTGGCCATTGCAAAAGAGGACATCCCCCAAGAGAGCTGGTTCTTGCTGGGGCGGGCGCACACCCTGCACGAAGGGCAGCCGGTGCTGCTCTCCTGGACGGGGACGATGTTCGAGTACCTGATGCCGGCCCTCTGGATGCGCACCCATCCCAACACTCTGCTCGACCGCTCGCGCGCGGTGGCGGTCCAGGCGCAGCAGGATTACACACAAGGCAAGAGAGCGCCCTGGGGCATCTCCGAATCGGCCCTCTACGAAACCGATGAAGCCGGCAACTACCAGTACTTTGCCTCCGGATTGCCCAAACTGGCCTTGCGCAAAGGCGCGCAGGACGCGCTGGTAATCTCGCCCTATTCCACCTTCCTGGCGTTGCCGGTCAATCCCGCCGCCGCGCTGCATAACCTCCGGCGCATGTCAGCGCTCGGATGGATGAGCGTCTATGGCTTCTATGAATCGGCGGACTTCAGCCGGGCACGCCGGAATTGGCTGCGCCGTTATCAATTGGTGCGCTGCTGGATGGCCCATCATCAAGGCATGAGCCTGCTGGCGGTTGCCAATTTTCTGCACGACGGCGTAGTGCAGGAATGGTTCCACTCCGACCCACGCGTGATGGCCACTGAATTATTGCTGCACGAGAAGCCGGTAGCGCACGTTAGCTCCGCCGAGCCCAGCTTCGAGAGCGCCGCAGCCTGAAAGCATCTGTCCGCGAAGGCCATTCGCCCCGACGGGAGGCCTGAATGCTGACCTCTTTACTTCGGAATTGAGATAGAGGTGGGAACGGACAAGGTTGAGAAAGGCGAACCGTTCACCGGTGTCAGGGCGCCGCTCGAAGAATTGATGACCAGTTCCGAGAGGCCGGGCGACACCTCGTTGCCGACGAAAAGAAATTTGCCCGAAGGATCCACCGCAACAAAGGCGGGAGACTGCGCTCCTCCAAAGGGCGAGCCGGAAACATTGGTAGGGACGCCGCTCGCCGTGTCCAGCGAAAATACCGAGATCGTGCTGGGCGTGAAATTCGAGACGTAGAGAAACTTGCCCGCCGGATCCACCGCCACCGAGTTGGGATTGGCCCCGGCCAGAAAGGGTGATCCGGCAATCGGGCTTAAGCCACCCCCGGCGACAATGCGGAACCCGGACAAGCGGTTTCCGAGCAGGCTGGCGACGTAGAGGAAGTCCCCCGAGGGGTGCACCGCAATCGAGGTGGGATTTGTGGGGACTGCGACCGGCGAAGACGCGATTTGCACCAGCACGCCCGAATTGGCGGTGATGCTGTAAATGGAAACCGAGGCTGAATTGGCTGCCGCAACGTACAGGGTCGCGCCCGAGGGCGAGACCGCGAGCGCGCTGGGATCGAGTCCCGTGGGGAAAGGGGAACCGGGCACGGCGGATAGAGCGCCCGTCCCCGCATCGATCGCGAACACGGAGACGTCGTTCGAGCCGGCGTTGGCGACGAAGAGGAAATTGCCGCCGGAATCAATGGCCAGCGCGCCTGGATTGAGTCCGCCGTCCGGCACCCGCGGCAAAACCTCGCGCAAGGCATCGGACACGGGATCGATGGTGTAGAGCGAGATATTGTTCTCGCCGGCATTGCTCACGTAAGCAAACTTTCGCGAGGGATGAATCTGGATGGCGTTCGGCGATCGCCCCGTGATGAACGGCGAGTTGATCAGTTGTTGCAGCTTTCCCGACGAATTGTCCACCAGGTAGCCGGCAACGGCATTGCTCGCCGATAGGGTGACGTAGGCCACATGCCGTGAATTGCTGGAGCAGCCCAGTTGGGCGGCGATCGGGAATACCATGCAGGCCGCCAAAGCCAGGGTCCTGGCCGCGACGGCACCGGGCCGCATCGCGATTGCGCCGGATTGAGGGAATCGTAATCTCATGGGCTGGGAGGGTTCAGGTTCTTGCCGAAGGTAAGCACGATAGCCGCCGAGATGCGCAGGCTCTTCTGCGTCGTGGAAAATGTGTTGGAACGAATGTAGTCAGCCTGCACCGGGCGCAGCACCCAATAGGGGGTTAGGCGATACTCATACCCGCCCCCAGCGCCCCAGGCCAGACCGCTGTCGGTGGCTTGCAGGCCGGAGACGGCGTTGCGCGCCCCGCCCACCAGTCCCCGTGCCAGAAAACTGGAGCGCCCCCTGCGATAGGCTGCCTGCGGGCCCGCCAACGCATAAAAAGTGCGAAACTTGTTACCGCCATTGGACCCGTAGTTGCCGCTCAGGTCAGCCACGATGGCCAGCCACGGGTTCAGGTGCACGCCCATGCCGAAAACGCCGCCATGGGAATTTGTGTACTCGGTTAGCCCGAGGGCGCGGGTGTCCAGCCGGAGGTAGGAGTAGCCGGCCGACATCTCGAAGCGGTCCACCTCCTGCGCGCTGGCGAGCCCCGGCACAAGCAGCACCAGGGCCGCGGCCAGGAGAATACATCCCCGAAGGAACGACACCTTGGCTGGGGCTGATTGAAGGGAGCCGGCGGGATCCACGCGCATAGGGTTCGGAGCAGCGGAAGCATTATATGCATAGGGATGCAAGCCGCGGCGAGAAAAGGGGCTGGGTTAAGCGGGCCGGCTGGCGCTCGTGCGTGGCCGACTTTGCGCCGCCGCTCCGGAGAGGCGGCGCACAGCGGGCGGTGCGCGGCGGGGTACCCCAGGAGTCCAGGGCTTTTTACAACTTTTTACTTCGTTTTACGTGGCGTTGACACTCGCCTGCAACAATTTCGATATCGTTCGTGGCCGTGAACAGTAACGGCCGCGCAGAGGTTGCCATGAAGAAACCGCGCTGGAACGAGCGCGCGCGCTCGGTTCTGCTGCTGGAGTTGGCGGTGGTGCTGCCCGCTGCCGCCCTCATTTTGTTCAACGTGCTGCACCTGAAATCCATCCAGCGCGACCGCGCGGTTGAAGCCGCCATCCAGCGCGACTTTTATCAGGTCATGTCCATCACCGAGAAGCACGCCAACGAAAAGATGTATGCGCTGGTGGACAGCCTGCGACAGGAATTCCCCGCCGCCTCGGTGGTCTGCACCGACTCCATGGATTACATGCTGGACCAGCACACCGATGTCGCCCACCTTTTCATTTACAACCCGCAGCGCAACCTGGTCTTTCGCTCACGGCAGGCGCGCATCGACGAGCCGGACGTCAGCAAGGAAAGCGAACAGCTGCAGAAAATGGTGCGCACCTGGCTGCCCACCGAGTTCGAGGAAGCGGTCAAGAAGATGAAGTCCATGGAGAAGAAAGGCAAACCGCCCGTCTTCTTCGATAGCGAGATGGTACCGCGCGGCGACAAGCATCTCTACAGCATCACGGCCTACTTCCTGCTTCCGCAGCGGGAGGGTGAAGCCGATACCATTGGTGGAATGCAGCTGGACGCCGAGCAGCTGCGCGATCATTTCCTGCCCGAACTGTTGAACGCGGAATTGCACCACAGCACCGCCGACGCCTCCGCGGACAAGAGCGGCTACGCGCATGCCGCGATGATGGTCCGAATGCACAGCGAATCGGAGCCGCTGGCGGCTTCGGCAGAGTGGGAGGGCGGGCATCCCGAGGTCGAGCGCAGCATGGAGGGCGCCTTCCCCGGGCTGGTGCTGGGCATGAAGCTGCGCGGCACCACCTTGGCCGCCCTGGGACAGCGCTTCGTGCGCACCAGTTTCCTGATCCTGGGAGGCCTGTCGCTGCTCCTGGCGGGCGGCATCCTGCTCACCTACCGCAACGTCGCCCGGGAAATGGCGCTGGCCCGGCTGAAGTCGGATTTTGTGTCCAACGTGTCGCACGAGTTGCGCACTCCCCTTTCCCTCATCCGCTTGTACGCGGAAACGCTGGAGATGGGCCGGCTCAGCAACCCGGAAAAGCAGCAGGAGTACTTCTGCATCATCCGCAAGGAGAGTGAGCGGCTCACCGGCCTCATCAACAACATCCTCGATTTCTCGCGCATCGAGGCGGGCAGGAAAGAATACGATTTTCGCCAGACCGACCTGGCCGAGCTGGTGCGCAACACCCTCGATTCCTACCGCTACCAGATCGAGCAGAACGGCTTTGCTTTCCAGGAACGCATCGCGCCCGATCTTCCCCCCATGGCTGTCGATCGGGAGGCCATCGCCCGCTCGCTGCTCAACCTGGTGAACAACGCTCTCAAGTACTCGCACGACGACAAGTTCCTGGGGGTCAACCTGTACCGCGAGAACGGCTCGGTGAAGCTGGAAGTGGTGGACCACGGCATGGGCATTCCGCCCTCCGAGCAGCCCAAGATTTTCGAAAAGTTCTACCGCGTGGGAAATCCCCTGGTGCACAACACCAAAGGCAGCGGGCTGGGACTGTCGCTGGTGCGGCACATCGTGCAGGCGCACGGCGGCGACGTGTTTGTGGAGAGCGCGCCCGGTCGCGGCAGCAAGTTCACCATCGCGTTGCCGGTCGAAAAGGCCGGCAACGGCGTTCCACCAGCGGTCGCTTCCGCGCATGGAGGTGTGGCATGACCCGGATCCTGATCGTGGAAGACGAGCCCAACATGGTTGCCGGCCTGCGCGATAACTTCGAATTCGAAGGTTACGAGGTGATCAGCGCGCACGATGGAGTGGAAGGCCTGCAACGGGCGCTGGACGATTCCCCCGACCTGGTGGTCCTGGACGTGATGATGCCGCGCATGAGCGGCCTTGACGTCTGCAAGCAGCTCAAGATGAAGAAGCCGGCCCTGCCCGTCATCATGCTCACCGCCCGCGGCCAGGAAGTAGACAAGGTGGTGGGCCTGGAGCTGGGCGCCGACGATTACGTGACCAAGCCGTTTTCGATTCGCGAACTGCTGGCGCGCATCAAGGCGGTGCTGCGCCGCGCCCACGCCACCGGCAACGGCCAGGAGCGCGTCACCTTCGGCGATATCGAAGTGGACCTGCGCGCCTGCCAGGTGGCCCGCGCGGGCAGGTCCCTGGATTTTTCCTCCAAGGAATTCGAGTTGCTCAAGTACTTCATCGGGCATCGCGGCGAGGCGCTCAGCCGCGACCGCCTGCTGGAAGACGTGTGGGGCTACGACCGGTTTCCCACCACGCGCACGGTGGACGCGCACATCGTCCGGCTGCGCCAGAAGCTGGAGCCCAGCCCGGAAGACCCGCGCTTCATTCTGACGGTGCACGGCGTCGGTTACAAGTTCGTGGGCTAGGCGCAGGAACGGGACGAAGATGCAGGACCAGACCACAAACCGAAACAGCGGCAATCGCCCGGGATGCCGGCCCAACGCGGCCCGGCGGGAATCGCACGCCGAAGCCCTGGCTGCCGCCGAAGCGCTGGCCGCCCGCAATCGCGAGCTGGAAGAACAGATCGCATCGCTCAAGGAGGAGCGCGGGCGCCACCGCCGCTGGTTGAACGAGGCGGCGCAGGTGCAGCGCAAACTGGCTGCGCCGCGGCGGATGCGGCGGGGACCTTTCGAAGTGGCCGCCGAGGTTTTTCCCATCGAGCCCGTGTGCGGGGATTTCGTCACCACCTTCCAGGCTGAGGAGAAGATCTTTTTCGCCATCGGCGACATCCTGGGCAAGGGCCTGCATGCCGGGATGTGGTTCACGCATCTGGTGGGGCTGCTGCGGATCTTCACTCCCGCTTTACGGGATCCGGCGGCAGTGACCGCGGCCATCAACGGCCACGTAGCCGGCTTGCAGCCTGAGCCCCCTATCACCAGCATGTTCATCGGCGAACTGGATGCGCGTACGGGCGCATTGGCCTATTGCAACGCCGGCCATCCTGCCCCGGTGCTGGTGCGCGCCAACGGAGGCGTGGAGCGGCTCTCCCAGGGCGGCCCGGTAATGGGCGCGGTCCCAGGAGTGACTTACGCGAGCAGTACGGTCGCGATCGGTGCAGCCGACACCCTGGTGGGTTATTCCGACGGCCTGGTGGAATGCCGCAATCCGCGCGGTGAAGACTTCGGCGTTGAACGAGTGGCGGCCGCGGTGCGCAACCCGGCGCACGGTTCGGCCGACAGCATCCTGTTTTCTGTACTGGGCGCGGCCCAGGACTTCGCCGCCTCAGAACCCTGCGCAGACGATCTTGCGCTTTTGGTGGTGCACTGTGCACGCGAACACGCAAGCTGACTGGAATAGCACGTTGCTTTCCGACGTCAACAAGAACGCCGCCCTACTCGCCCCCGTGCTGGGGCCGGCCCCGGCATCGGCGCCCCGCGATTCCGCGCCGCTGGACAACTCGGTGCTCATTCGCCAGGCCCAGGCTGGGGATGCGTTCGCCTTCGAACAATTGGTCCGCGCCTACGATCGCGCCGTGCTGCGCCTGGCCCTGCACATTACCGGCTCGGAGCAGGACGCGCAGGACATTTACCAGGAAGTCTTTCTGCGCGCCTTCCAGAGCCTGCCGCGCTTCCGCTTCGAGTGCTCGTTCTATACCTGGCTATATCGCATCACTTCTAATCTCTGCCTGGACTATTTGCGGCGCCGGCACCGCCTGCAGAAGCATTTCTCCGTGCTGGTGTCGCCGGAGGGCGAGGAGCGGGAGGCGCTCGACCTGGTGCCCGATTCCGCCCCCGACCACGATCCCGAACGGCAACTGATCAGTGGCGAACTGCGCCTGCGGATCAAACGCGCCCTGGGCACGCTCTCGCCGCGTGAGCGCGTGGTTTTCGACCTGAAGCACGCCCACGGACTCCGGCTTCGCACCATTGCCGACATTCTGAAGACCAGCGAAGGCGCGGTTCGCAATACTCTATTCCGCGCCACGCAGAAGCTGCGGGGCTGCCTGGCGGAAGCCTACTCCAATTAGGCGCGCTGCCCGCCAGGGCGGCTGGGGCCAAAGCGCCCGTCGCAGGAAGCGCTTTCCCGCTCTGTAAAGCTGTGTAAAGAAGGCCGCCGTACCGCGACTTTTGGAGACCCGCTGCGGGTCTCCATCATCCAATTGGGGTTGCTCGGGGAAACTCCGGCGCGCGGCTCCCGCGCGTCGTCTACCTGCAGTCTTTGTCCGGTTTTTGCGAAACCGCAAGGGCGTTCCCGCCTTGAGGTTGAGGTTTTGATTCATGTGGATTGTTCGTCTAGCCCTGCGTCGGCCCTATACCTTCGTGGTGCTGGCTCTCCTGCTGCTCATCCTGGGCCCGCTGGTCATCCTGCGCACGCCGACGGATGTCTTCCCCAACATCAACATCCCGGTGGTCAGCGTGCTGTGGAACTACGCCGGCCTGAGCCCGCAGGAGATGAGCGACCGCATCGTCTCGCAAACCGAGCGCGCGCTCACCACGACCGTGGACAACATCCAGCACAGCGAGTCCCAATCCCTGAACGGGATCGCCGTGGTGAAGGTGTTCTTTCAGCCGCACGCGAATATCGAGAAGGCCATTGCCCAGATCACCGCGATCTCGCAGACGCAACTCCGGCAATTGCCGCCGGGGACCACGCCCCCGCTGGTCATCACCTACAGCGCCTCCAGCGTGCCCATCCTCCAGCTCGCGCTTTCCGGGGATAAGCTTTCCGAGCAGCAACTGTTCGATTACGGCGTGAATTTCATCCGCACTCGCCTGGTGACCATCCCGGGATGCGCCATCCCCTGGCCCTACGGCGGGAAACAGCGGCAGGTGCAGGTGGACCTGGATACGACGGCGCTGCAGGCCAAGGGCTTGGCGCCCATGGACGTGGTGAACGCCATCAACGCGCAGAACCTGATTTTGCCGTCGGGCACCTCCAAGATCGGTTCCCTCGAATACAACGTGGACATGAACGGCAGCCCCAAGCAGGTGGCGGACCTGAACGATCTGCCGGTGAAAACCGTGGGCGGCGCTACCATCTACCTCAGGGACGTGGCCTACGTGCGCGACGGCTTCCCCCCGCAAACCAACATCGTCCGGGTGAACGGCAAACGCGCGTCCCTGCTGGTCGTCCTGAAGACGGGAGACGCCTCCACGCTCGACATCATCTCGGGCATCAAGAGCCTGCTGCCGAAAATCGAGTCCGGCCTGCCCCCTGAGCTGCACGTCAAGCCGCTGGCCGACCAGTCCGTGTTTGTGCGCGCCTCCATCAATGGGGTGCTGCGCGAAGGGGTGATTGCCGCTTGCCTCACCGGGCTGATGATCCTGGTATTCCTGGGAAGCTGGCGCAGCACCCTGATCATCGCGGTCTCCATCCCGCTCTCCATCCTGACGTCGGTCATTGTGCTCAGCACGCTGGGCGAGACGATCAACATCATGACCCTGGGGGGACTGGCGCTGGCGGTCGGCATCCTGGTAGACGATGCCACCGTCGAGATCGAGAACATCAACCGCAATGCCGCCATGGGCAAAGAAATCGAGCGCGCCATTCTCGACGGCGCGCAACAGGTGGCTGTGCCGGCCTTCGTTTCCACCCTGGCAATCTGCATCGTGTTCGTGCCCATGTTCTTCCTGACCGGCGTGGCCCGGTTCCTCTTCGTGCCGTTGGCCGAGGCCGTGGTGTTTGCCATGCTGGCCTCGTACCTGCTTTCCCGGACCCTGGTGCCCACCATGGCGAAGTACCTGTTGCGGGGGCACGAGCAGGAATCCGGTCACCTGGCGCGCGGCAGCCGCAATCCCCTGGTACGCCTGCAGGTGCGTTTTGAAGAGGCCTTCGAAGATCTGCGGGTGCGTTATCGCCGGCTGCTGGAAGCCTGCCTGCACCGTCAGCGCGCGTTCCTGGCCGGCTTCTTCGCGGTGTGCGTGCTGTCGGTGGTGGGGCTGGCCCCATGGCTGGGCCGCGACTTCTTTCCCGCCGTGGACAGCGGCCAGTTCAAGTTGCACTTGCGCGCGCGCACCGGCACCCGCATCGAGGAAACGGCGCGGCTTTGCGACCTGGTTGAAGCCTTCATCCGCGAGCAGATTCCGGCCGGCCAGGTGGATAGCGTTATCGACAACATCGGGCTGCCCTACAGCAGCATCAATTTGTCCTACAGCAACTCCGCGCCCGTCGGTCCCGGGGACGCCGACATCCTGGTCACGCTTGCTCCCCACCACGCCCCCACCGACCAGTACGTGCACGAACTGCGCCGGAAGCTGGCGCGCGCCTTCCCCGGCGTGACGTTCTCCTTCCAGGCCGCGGACATGATCAGCCAGATCCTGAACTTCGGCTTGCCTTCTCCTATTGACATTCAGGTGGCCGGCAACAATCTGGCGGCCAATCGCCAGTTCGCCACCCAGTTGCTGCAGCGCCTGAAGTATGTTCCCGGCACGCAGGACCTGCGCATCCAGCAGCCCTTCGATCAGCCCTACTTGCACATTGACGTGGACCGCACCAAGGCCCAGCAGGTGGGATTCACGCAGCGCGATGTTGCCACCAACCTGCTCATCTCGCTGAGCGGCAGTTTTCAGACCAGCCCAACCTACTGGCTCGATCCTAAGAACGGGGTGAGCTATTCCATTGCCACGCAGACGCCCCAATATCGCCTGGAGCGCCTGCAGGACTTGGAGAACATCCCGGTCACGGGTGCGGCGGCTGCCAGTCACCCGGCCATCTTGAGCGATGTGGCGACCATCAGCCGCGGGACGGGGATGGGAGTGGTTTCCCACCAGGATATCCGGCCGGTGTTGGATATTTTTGGCTCGGTGCAGGGGCGCGACCTCGGCGGGGTGGCTGGTGACATCGAGAAAGTGCTGCAGGAGACAGCCGGCCAGGTTCCGCGTGGTTCCGAAGTGCTGGTGCGCGGCCAGATCGAAACCATGCGCACTTCCTATAAGGGCCTGATCGCCGGGCTGCTGTTCGCCATTGTCTTGGTGTATCTGCTGATCGTGGTGAACTTCCAATCGTGGCTGGATCCCTTCATCATCATCTCCGCGCTGCCGGCGGCGCTTGCCGGCGTCGTATGGTTCCTGTTCGTGACCGGTACCACCATCAGCGTTCCGGCCCTGACCGGCTCGATCATGTGCATGGGCGTGGCCACGGCCAACAGCATTCTGGTGGTGAGCTTCGCCAAGGAACAGATTGCGGAAGGGAAGCAGGCGCTCCAGGCCGCGCTGGAAGCCGGGTTCACGCGTTTCCGGCCAGTCATCATGACCGCCCTGGCGATGATTATAGGCATGATGCCCATGGCGCTGGGCATGGGCGAGGGCGGCGAGCAGAATGCTCCCTTGGGCCGCGCCGTAATCGGCGGCCTCATGCTGGCAACCGTGGCTACGCTATTTTTCGTCCCTGTGTTCTTCAGCCTGCTGCACGGGCGTCGGCAGCGCGCCGCGGCCAGGGAAGCGCCCAGCTACTCCGGCGCATCGGAATTGGTGAGATAACTATGCGGGTGGAAGAGCAACAAAACATGGAAACGCGCGCGGAAACGCGCCGGGAACCGGCGGCGCGCGGCACTTCCCGCCGCCGCCCCGGATTATTCGCGCTGCTCGCGCTGGCCTTGGTCGTGGCTGTGGTGGTGGCGGGCATCCTGCCGCGGGTGCGCGCGCGCACCGCGCTGCGCCGCGAAACCGCCGAGATGGCAGTGCCTGCCGTGAACGTCGTCCAGCCCAGGCGTTCCTCGCGGGCGCAGGAACTGGTTTTGCCCGGCAACGTGCAGGCCTTCAAGGACGCGCCTATCTACGCCCGCACCAATGGTTACCTGAAGCGGTGGTATGTGGACCTGGGCCAGCACGTGAAAGCGGGACAACTGCTCGCCGAAATCGACACGCCGGAAGTGGACCAGCAGTTACGCCAGGCACGTGCCGAACTGGGCACCGCGCAGGCCAATCTGCGCCTGGCGCAGATCACGGCGGAACGGTACTCCGGATTGCTGAAGACCGATTCGGTTTCTAAGCAGGAGGCGGACAATGCCGCGGGTGATTACGCCGCCAAGCAGGCCATGGTGCGGTCCGCCGAAGCCAACGTGAAGCGTTTGGAAGAAGTGAAATCGTGGCAGCGAATCTACGCGCCTTTCGACGGCGTCATTTCCGCCCGCAACACCGACATCGGGGCGCTTATCGACTCGGGCAGCGCCGGCGGCGTCAAGAACGAGTTGTTCCACATCGTGCAGCCCGGCCGGCTGCGGGTTTACATCAATGTTCCCGAGGCGTACTCCCAGGCGGCGCGGCCGGGCATGGCGGCCGATCTCACCCTCTCCGAGTTTCCCGGGCGCCGGTTCCAGGGGAAGCTGGTGCGCACCGCCGATGCCATTGACCCCGCTACGCGCACCCTGCTTGGCGAAGTGGACGTGGATAATTCCGCGGGCACGCTGAAGCCCGGAGCTTACACCGAGGTCCACCTCAATCTCCCGGCGGCGAGCGACTCCTACATTCTTCCCGTCAATACGCTGCTTTTCCGCGCCGAGGGTTTGCGGGTAGCGGCCGTGGGGCCGGGCGGGCAGGTTACGCTGCGCGAAATTAAGCTGGGACATGACTTCGGCAACTCCGTGGAGGTGGTCTCCGGGCTGCGGGGCAACGAGCAGGTGATCGTGAATCCGCCGGACTCGCTGACCGACGGCGAGCGTGTAACCCTGGTCTCGCCGGGGCAGGCGGGTGAGGCCAGCGCTAATTCGCAACCGGAGTGAAGCGGATCAGGCAATGGCCCGGCAGCGCATGAGCTAGCTGCCGGTGCTGCTGTTGGGCGCGCTGCTGCTGTCCGGACGGCGCTTCAGCGTCGGACGCTGGTCGTCGGGAGTGCTCTTATCTCCCCCGCTGTCGCCCGGTTGTTCGCTGGTGCGAGTGCGCCGCAGGGTCGGGCGATTGTTGTCTTTCTGCGTGTCTACCTTGTGCCTGTTTTCAATGGCTGCCAGCCGGGCTTTGACCGCGTCGAACTCCGACGTATCCAGCACGTATTGCGGGCGAGGCGGCAGGATGGTGTTGATTTCTTCCTGCGTTTTTTCCGCGCGGTCTGCCGTCATCGGGTGCGTATCGAAAGTTTTGTCCAGGAAGCCGGGCTTCTTCTTCTCCATCGCCTGCACTTTCTCGAAGAATGAGATCAGCGCCAGCGGATCATAGCCCGACTTGTACATGTACTGCGTGCCCAGGTAATCGGCCTCGGCCTCGAAGCCGCGCGAGAACTTCAGGAACCCCAGCGGCACGGCTAGTCCGGCCGCGTTCTGGATGGCATAGCCAATCCCGCCCCCTACAAAAATCAGCGGGATGGAGGCCAGGTTTACCAGTTGGCCGCGCGTCTGCTCCCGGGCGACGTGGCAGGCGGCCACGTGCGCGATCTCGTGGGCCATCACGCCCGCCAGCTCGGCCTCGTTGTCCGCGTTGAGGATGGCACCCGAATTGACGTAGAAGAAGCCGCCGGGCAGCGCGAAGGCGTTCACTGTGTCGGCATCGACCACTTTGATAATGAACGGCACCTTGGAGTCCGAGTTGCGGACAATGTTCTGGCCGATGCGGTTTACGTACTCGGTGATCACCGGATCCTTAACCAGCTTCACCGACGACTCCACCTGCTGGGAATAGGCCTTGCCCATCGCGATCTGCTTCTCGACGCTGTACCAGTTGCCTACACCCTTGGAGCAGCCCACGTTGCGGTTGCCGATTGCGGATACGTCCTTGATGCTTCCATCGTGGTACGCCTTCGGTTCGGCGGTGTGGTCGGCGGCGCTGGCGCCCGCCGCGCAGAGCAGCAAAACGAAAAATAGGTTAGAAATGCGGGTGAACCTCATTGGGAGACTCCTGCAACCAGCGGCGCTGCCGGCCAGATCCTTCGGGAAATCCTTACTATGTTAGACGTTTGTGCCATAACGCCGGTTGCTGAATTTTCTAAGACATGGGCGTCTTAAGGCCCGCCGATCCTGCTCGACCCCACAACCTCGGCGGGGGACAAAACTCTGGTGTATGTACTGAAACCCCGAAAGGCCTCGCCGGGTTGCGCGAAATCAGGCTATTTGTGAGTGCTATAGGCCGGCCCGCCGGGAGGGCGTAGGTGAGCATTCCTGCGGAATAGCTGGAATTAAGCTGCTTTTAGCTGTTAAGCGGCGCTGGGAAGGTCGGGGACAGACGCACGCTGCTTGTTGCGATAGCGATCAAGATAACGGTGACGCTCGCAGAATTGGGAGCCGTCCCGCGCCGCCGATCGGCAGCGCACACTGTCGTTGCGGGTTCCCAACTTGGTGGCGTCGCACCGGCGTGCGCCGCAGGAGCAAACACTGTTTCCAGCCCAGTCGTGATTCTGGTTACGGTGCATAGGTTTATTGGATGCGCCCGAGCGTGAAAGTGCTGTGTCGTTTCTGCGGCTTACCCCGGCATTCTTGGCCGTAGCAGCGGGGTTTCAACAAGTTAGATACGTCCGAACCAGACCAGGTAGCACAGTAGGCCTAATGCTGCCAGCATCCACCCGAAGTCCTTACCCCGGGCCCTAAGCGATTCATTCAGGTGGTTGATCCCTTGCACGGCCGTCCTCCAGGTATACGCAACAATAAGAGGGTGTCCAGTGCCGAGAAGATGCCTGCTATATGCCACAGGAACCACTGCAGGACCTGGGAGCGCTGCCTCCGAAGGTCCTGCTCGAAAGGGAGTACCACCCCAGCCCAGGTTGTAGTAAAAGCTTCTACCACCAGACCGTTTCTCGCTGCGAGGGGCACATGTCGAGCAACGCCTTCCTGCTTTGCCCGGATAGTTCAACTGCCGAACTGCTGGCTGGGGAGCTCGCCCGGCAGGGAGTGCCGGTGGAGCGCGCCTCCGAATTCATGCAGGGCTTCGACCGCCTGGCGCAGCAGGCTTTCCAACTGA
Organism: Terriglobales bacterium; assembly: GCA_024281115.1. Lineage (GTDB taxonomy): Bacteria > Acidobacteriota > Terriglobia > Terriglobales > Acidobacteriaceae > JAMXLI01. The sequence continues at coordinate 24,138 of JAMXLI010000221.1, forward strand.
TCATCGTCGATACCGCCGACAGCGAGCGCGCCCTGCTGGTGATCCACAGCGTGCGGACTGGGACGCTGAACGCGCGGGCCTTTGTTATCGCGCTGGCCGAGCCCGGCGCGGCCGGTACCCGGAATTTCCGCGAAAGTGGCGCGAACATGCTGCTGTTCAAACCGCTCACCCCCGAGCGCGTCTCCACCAGCCTGGAGAATGCCCTTACCGCAATGAAGCACGAGCGGCGCCTTTCCTCCCGCAGGCCTCTCACCATGACCATTTCCATCGGCATGAATGGGCAGCGGGAGATGGCCGCGGAAGTGGAAGACTGCAGCGCCGGCGGCATGGCGGTGCGCACGGCCGAGCCGCTTGCTCCGGGGGGTGCTCTGAAGCTGCGCTTCCACCTCCCCAATCACCGCGAGTTGCAGGAGGCGAGCGGGGAAGTGGTATGGAAAGACCTGTCCGGGCGTTTTGGAATCCGCTTCCTCGATTTGACGGAAGACACGCGCCGCCTGCTCTCGGATTGCCTGCGACCGGAGTCGAGCGGCAGCGCCCCACGATCAGGGTAATGTTGTCGGGTTGAGTGGCTCCGTTGAACTCGTGCGCGCCTTGCAGCACGCTCCGCCACCAGCTTCTCCACGGTAATTCTCGGTTTGGCCGGGGATCACCAGGGACGGGAAACTATGGTGCGCCTGGGCCAGCCCACAAGCCTTAAAAAGCGCGATAATCAGGGGATGCGAAAGTTGCCGGGCGTATCTGTGACTCTTGCGCTGCTGGTCTTGCTGGCCGGCGCCCAGGCGCAAATCCTCGCCCGGCGGCTGATCATGAAAGACGGCTCCTACCAGGCGATTACGGCCTACGAGGTCAAAAACGGCCGGGTCCGTTACCGGAGCGCTGAACGGAATGAGTGGGAAGAGGTTCCGGCGGCGCTGGTGGATTGGGAGGCGACCAAGAAATACGAAGAGCAGCGCTCGCAAGGCGCGCCGCCGCCCGAGGCCGCGGATGCGGAGAAGGAGATCCAGGCCGACGCAGCCGCCGACCGGGCAGCGGCCGAAGCCGCCACGCCCACCGTGGCCCCGGGACTGCATCTGCCCGACGTGGAAGGCATTTTCCTCCTCGACAACTACCAGGGACAGCCGCAACTGCTGGAAGTGCAACAGAATAGCGGGGAAATCAACCGCAACACCAAGAGCAACATCCTGCGCGCAACCATCAACCCGCTGGCCTCCAGCAAGCAAACCATCGAACTGAAAGGCGCGCATTCGCCTGTGCAGGCGCACGCATTGCGCCCCACGGTTTTTATCAACCTGGAGCAGGATGCGGCCACCGACACCAAGATCCACACTGACCGGAGCGTTCCGGAGAAGGGTTCAGGGCCGCAACAGCCGCAGGGGCCGAGCCTTGGGCGGCAGCAACCGCAGCAGCCGGAGGGACCGGTCCAGCCTTTGCACGAGCCCGGGCAGCAATACCGGTTGGTGCGCATGGATCAGAAGAAAGACGCGCGCGTGGTGGGCGCCCTGAAGGTGGCTATCTACGGCAAGGTCTCGCAGCAGACCGGGGCCGTGATTCCGGCCACCACAGAAACCCTTTCGGGCAACTGGATCCGAGTGACTCCGCTGCACGACCTGGCGCCCGGCGAATACGCCGTGGTCGAAATGCTGAGTCCCAAGGAAATGAACCTGTACGTTTGGGATTTTGGCGTGAATCCGGCGGCGCCTCCCAACGCTTCCGCCTGGAAGCCCGCCCCAGCTCCCGGCAAGGCCGCGTCCCCGCCCGCGCTCGATAGACGCCCGTAAGCTTCCGCTGCCAGCCCTTCAATCCGCTGCGGAGGCCGGTCCAGGCATCGCGAACACGCGCATGTGATCCCCGACACTGAAGCCTTCCTGCCCCCGGCATTCAATGGAAGGCAGCGCTCTGCGCGCGCAACAAGGAGATCAGGCATGAGCACGCTCATTCTGGACAAGAAGGCGGACCTGGCGGGCCCGGGGATCGGCAATTACGAGGAACTCGAGAAGGTCCTGCCTAAGCATTACAAGTCGCTGCTCACCCCACGCGAAACACAGAAAGCGATTTTCGAGGTCAAGCGCTTCATCGCCGACCGGCTGTGCGAAGAACTCAACCTCATGATGGTGGAAGTGCCGCTGATCGTAGACGCCGAGAGCGGCGTAAACGACATGCTTGACCGGGACGGCTCGCGCAGCCCCATTCAGTTCCACATCGCCAACGACCGCGAGCGGCACCCCCTTGATGCCCAGGTGGTGCAGGCCGCGACCAAGTGGAAACGCATGGCGCTGCGCCAGTTCGGCTGCCACCCGGGCGAGGGCATCTGCACCGACATGCGCGCCGTTCGCAAGGACTATTTCCTCGACCACGATCACAGCGCTTACGTAGACCAGTGGGATTGGGAGCGGGCGATCACCGCCAAGCAGCGCAATCTCACGTTCCTGAAAGAAATTGTCGGCAAGATCTGGAAGGTCCTGGTGACCGCCGAGCAGTATGCCTTCGATTTGTTTCCCAAGCTGAAGGACCGGCGTTATCCCCAGTTGCCCGAGGAACTGACCTTCCTGCAGGCGGAGGAGATCCTGGACATGTTTCCCGACCTGCCGCGCAAGCAGCGGGAGACTGCCATTCTGCAGAAGTATCCGGCGATCTTCATCATCGGCATCGGATGGCCGCTGGCCGACGGCTTCCCGCACGAAATGCGGGCGGCCGACTACGACGACTGGATCACCAGCACCCAGGCCGAGACCGGACGCGCCACCCACGGCTTGAACGGCGACATCCTGGTCTGGAATCCGGTGACGCAACGGCGGCACGAGCTAAGCTCCATGGGCATCCGCGTGAACGCGGAATCGCTGAAGAAGCAACTGGAGATGTCGGGCCAGAAGGAGTTCCTGAAATTTCCCTACCACCAGGGCATCGTGGACGGCGACCTGCCGCTTTCCATCGGCGGCGGCATCGGGCAGTCGCGCACCCTGATGCTTTTGCTGCGCAAGGCGCACTTGGGCGAGGTGAGCGTGACGGTGTGGCCGAAGGTGCTGAAAACGATGTGCGCCAGGAAGCACATCTTCGTGCTCGAGTAGAAGTCGCTGGGCGGCGCAAAAAAACTGGGGCAGCTTCGCGCTGCCCCAATTTGATTGCTTGCCTGTCGTGTTGCGCCCTAGGTGCCCTCTGACCAGCTTGCCAGGTATTCCTCCTGCTCGGGCGTGAGGCGGTCAATTTTAATGCCCATGGACTCGAGCTTCAGGCGCGCCACCCGCTTATCTAAATCCTCCGGAACGGGATAGACCTTCTTCTGCAAGTCCTTGTGGTTTTTGACCAGGTATTCCACCGAGAGCGCCTGGTCGGCAAAGCTCATGTCCATCACGGCGGCGGGGTGACCTTCGGCGGAGGCCAGGTTGATGAGCCGGCCCTCGCCGAGCAGGTTGATCTTGCGCCCGTCGCGCATGGAGTACTCCTCCACAAAGGGCCGCGTGGTGCGCTTGGAGGAAGCCATCTTCTCCAGCGTGGGAATGTCAATCTCCACGTTGAAGTGGCCGGAATTGGCGATGATCGCCCCATCCTTCATCGCCTCGAAATGCTCGCGCGCCAGAACGTTCTTGTCGCCGGTGACGGTGACAAATACGTCCCCGATGCGCGCTGCTTCGTGCATCGACATAACGCGGTAGCCGTCCATCACGGCTTCCAGCGCGCGCGTGGGATCCACTTCGGTGACGATGACTTCGGCGCCCAGGCCGCGGGCGCGCGAGGCCAGGCCGCGCCCGCACCAGCCATACCCCGCGACCACGAACTTGCTTCCCGCCAGCAGCACGTTCGTGGCGCGCACCACGCCATCCACCGTGGATTGGCCGGTGCCGTAACGGTTGTCGAACAGGTGCTTGGTAAGGGCGTCGTTGACCGCGATGATGGGATAGCGCAGCACTCCTTCCTTGGCCATGGCCCGCAGCCGGATCACGCCGGTGGTGGTCTCCTCGGTGCCGCCCAGGATGCCCTCGGCCACATCGGTGCGCTTGGTGAGAACGCAGGTGACCAGGTCGGCGCCGTCATCCATAGTGATGTGTGGCTTGTGGTCGAGCGCGGCGGTGAGGTGGCTGTAATAGGTGTCGTTGTCCTCGCCCTTAATGGCGAACACGGGGATGCCGTAATCGCGCACCAGGCAGGCGGCGACGTCATCCTGGGTGGAGAGAGGATTCGAGGCGCACAAGGCCACTTCGGCGCCGCCATCGCGCAGGCAGATGCCCAGGTTGGCCGTCTCGGCGGTCACGTGCAGGCAGGCGGAAATGCGAATGCCCTTCAGCGGCTGGTTCTTGATGAACTCTTTGCGGATGCCCTGGAGCACTTTCATGGACTGGTTGGCCCAGTCGATGCGCTTCCTGCCAAGGTCGGCGAGCTCCAGGCTCCGAATATCGCAGGCGATTTGAGCGGGCGTGGTGGACATAGGCTCCTTCGTGCAGTTGGGAGTGACTCCTCAGGATAAAGGAAAAGCCCGGACCCGAAAAGGGAGGCAGCGCCACGCGGAGCGCGCCTCTCATTTGCCTGAGCCTTCGACCGCTATCGGCTGACCGCGTGTACCGGCTGGTCGGCCTTGCTCAAGCCGGCATCGCTGCGCAAAGCGTCGGCTTTGTCGGTGGCTTCCCAACTGAAGTCTGGATCAGGACGGCCGAAGTGGCCGTAGGCCGCCGTCTTCTTGTAGATCGGTCGGCGCAGCCGCAGCGACTCAATGATGCCCTTGGGCGTGAGCTTGAAGTGCGCCCGCACCAGCTCCTGAATCTTCTCGGGAGCGATTTTGTGCGTTCCGAACGTGTCCACCAGAACGCTTACCGGCTCGGCCACACCGATGGCGTAGGCGAGCTGCACTTCGCAGCGGTCGGCAACGCCCGAGGCGACCACATTCTTGGCGATGTAGCGCGCCATATAGCAGGCCGAGCGGTCCACCTTGGTCGGGTCTTTGCCGCTGAAGCAGCCGCCGCCATGACGGCCCATGCCCCCGTACGTGTCCACGATGATTTTGCGCCCGGTCAGCCCGGTGTCGCCCATCGGACCTCCCACCACGAAGCGCCCGGTGGGATTGATGTGGTACTTGGTGTCGGGGTCGAGCATGTGCGCGGGCAGCACGGACTGGATCACGTGCTTCAGCACCTCGGCGCGAATCTTGTTGTTGTCCACCGTTTCCGAGTGCTGGGTGGAGATCACCACGGCGTCAATGCGGACGGGCTTATGGTTGGAATCGTACTCAACGGTGACTTGCGACTTGCCGTCGGGGCGGAGCCAATCGAGGTCGCCATTCTTGCGCACATCTGAAAGCCGGTGGGTCAGCTTGTGCGCCAGCATGATGGGCGTGGGCATGAGCTGCTCGTTCTCGTTGCTGGCGTAGCCAAACATCATGCCCTGGTCGCCGGCGCCGCCCGGGTCCACGCCCATGGCGATGTCGGGCGACTGCTCGTGAATGGAGGAAATCACCGCGCAGGTCTGCGAATCGAAGCCGTAAGTAGCGTCGATGTAACCCACGGAGGTGACGGTTCCCCGGACGATGGAGGGAAAGTCCACATAAGCTTTCGTCGTGATCTCACCCGCGATGAAGGCTAACCCGGTGGTCAGCAGGGTCTCGCAGGCGACGCGGCTGTACTCGTCCTCGGTGAGGCAGGCGTCCACGATGGCATCGGAAATCTGGTCGGCAATCTTGTCGGGATGGCCTTCGGTGACCGATTCAGAGGTAAAAAGAAAACGGTTTCTTGCTGCCAAAGCAGGCTCCTTGCGCGATGTGGAGGCCGTTCCGGAGGGCACAGCCACAAAAGTTCAAAAGTCATCCCGGCCGCACAGCAGAACACCGGGACACCTTCGATTCTATTGAGGTTAGCAAACCGGGACGGGGGGTGCAATCGGCGCCCGGCAGACGGCGAATCTGGGCGGTTCAGCAGCGCCAGGTGCCTGCCCAGAGGCAGCTTGCAACGTTACAAAAGGTATGCCGGGCACTCGGGCGGCGGTTGCCGGTGTGCGGAAGCGAGGCGATAATGAGGCACCCCTTGCACGCTGACGGGACCCAACCATGACCGAGGCGGCCGGCACGGAGAGGAAGCGCTATATCGCGGAAATGAACATTTTCCACGATGTAGCCAAAGCCCTCACCTCGTCCCTGGACCTGGCTTCCATCCTGCAAACCATCATGGAAAAGATGGCGGAGTACTTCCGCCCCGACACCTGGTCGCTGCTCATGGTGGACGAGGAGCGCGACGAACTCTATTTCGCCATCGCCGTGGGCGACGCGGCCGAGAAGCTGAAGAGCGCGCGCGTGAAGATGGGGGAGGGCATCGCGGGCTGGGTGGCGCGCCACGGCGAGCCGCTGGTCGTGCCCGACGTGCGCACCGACCCGCGCTTTGCCAAGCGCTTCGATCAGATGACCCAGTGGGAAACCCATTCCATCATCTGCCTGCCGCTGCGTTCCAAGCACCGCGTGATGGGGGTCATCCAGCTGGTGAACGTCAGCATGGACGGTTTTGGCGAGAACGAGATGTTCTTCCTGCAGTCGCTGTGCGATTACGCCGCCATCGCCATTGAGAATGCCAAAGCTTTCGAGCGCATCCAGGAACTCACCATCACCGACGACTGCACCGGGCTGTTCAACGCGCGCCACCTGTACAAGACGCTGGAAACCGAGGTGTATCGCGCTTCCCGCTTCGGGCAGGAATTCACCGTGGTCTTCATTGATCTGGACCATTTTAAGCAGGTGAACGACACCCACGGCCACCTGGTAGGCAGCAAGTTGCTGGCCGAGGTGGGCTACGCGGTCAAGGCGCGCCTGCGGCTGATTGATTACGCCTTCCGTTATGGCGGCGACGAGTTCGTGGTGCTGCTGCCCCAAACCGGCAAGGACGCCGCCCTCGTCGTAGCCAAGCGGCTGCGCGAGATGTTCCGCTCCAGTTGCTTCTGCAAAGACGAAGGCTTGAACCTGAACGTGCGTGCCAGCATGGGCCTGGCTACCTTTCCCGCCGACGCGCACAGCGCCCACGAGATCATCCGCCAGGCCGACGAGATGATGTACGTCGTGAAGAACAGCACGCGCGACAACATCAGCGTGGCCAAGCGCGGCCTGGTGAAGTAAGCGCAAATCCCCCTGGCAGTGCCTTCGGTCGTTTGTCGCTGTTCTCCAGAAAATCGTCCAATTTCTCGGCCGGTCGCTTCTCCTCGCGTCTTCCCGGTGCGCACCGCGGCTGTGATAAGTTGGAAGCCCTGGCATGAAAGCGGTCGCAGAGTGGGCGTTGGATACTGCCGCGCAGCGCGGCGCCTCGTACGCGGACGCGCGCGTGGTGGACGAGCGCAGCCGGCTGCTGGCGACCAAAAACGCTCGCGTGGGCCATGCTTCCAGCTCGGACTCGCTGGGCGTGGGCGTGCGAGTGCTGGCGGATGGTGCGTGGGGATTTGCGGCCACCCAGGACCTGGGGCGCGAATCGGTCGAGGCCACGGCGGCCAGGGCGGTAGCCATCGCGCGCGCCTCTGCGCGCGTGAAGCAAGAGGATGTACGGCTGGCGCCCGAAAAGCCGAGGGTGGACGAGTACACCACTCCCATTCGCCTGGACCCTTTCGCCACCTCCATCGAGCAGAACCTGGAGCTGCTGCTGCAGGTAGACCGCGAGTTGCTGGCCGTCCCCGGGATCACGCTTACCGAGAGCAGCATGCACTTCCGGCGGTACGAGCAGTGGTTCTTTTCCAGCGAGGGCGCGGCCATTCACGAGACGCGCTACATCTCGGGCGCGGGCTTTGCCGCCTTCTCCTTCCAGGGCAGCGAGATTCAGAAGCGCTCCTATCCCAACTCCTTTGGCGGGCAGTACCAGAACAAGGGCTATGAACTGGTTGAGGAACTTCAGCTTCTGGATAACGCGCGGCGCATCGGCGAGGAGGCGGTCGCGTTGCACAGCGCCGACCAGTGCCCGGAAGGCGTCGCCACCCTGGTGCTCGACTCTTCTCAGCTGGCACTGCAGATTCACGAGTCGGTGGGCCATCCCATTGAGCTCGATCGCGTGCTGGGCATGGAAGCAAACTACGCCGGCACTTCGTTCCTGACCGCCGACAAGTTGCGCAAGCTGCGCTACGGCAGCGGGCTGGTGAACGTGGTGGCCGACGCGCGCCCGCAGCACGGCCCCGGCCTCGGCACCTTCGCCTATGACGACGAAGGTGTGCCCGCGCAGTGCACTCCCATCATCACCCGGGGGCTGTTCACCGGGTACCTGTCATCGCGGGAGACAGCCTCCGCCATCGGCGAGCAGCGCTCCGGCGGCACCATGCGCGCCGAAAGCTGGAACCGCATCCCCCTCATCCGCATGACCAATATCAGCCTGTTGCCGGGAGAGCAGCCGATGAGCTTCGCCCAGCTGCTGAACGCCACCGATGACGGCATATTCATGCAGACCAATCGCTCGTGGTCCATTGACGATAAGCGCTACAACTTTCAGTTCGGCACCGAGATTGGATGGGAAATCAAGGGCGGCAAACTCGGCCGCATGTTCAAGAACCCGTCGTACTCGGGAATCACCACGGAGTTTTGGAGCTCGATGGACGCCCTCTGCTCCAGCGACGAGTGGACCCTTTGGGGAACGCCCAATTGCGGCAAAGGACAGCCGGCGCAGACCATGGGCACCGGTCACGGCGCCGTGCCGGCGCGCTTCCGCCGGATCAAGGTGGGAAGCGCATATCGGGGCAGCTGAACGCGCATGGCGAGAACCGAATCTGAATTGCGGAGCGCGAATCGCGGAATGCTGACGAGGGAAGCCGCCCGCGGCATTTTTGAGCGGATCCAGAAATTCTCGTCCGCCGATGAGGTCGAAGTCCTGATCGCAGGCGGGCGGAGCGCTCTGACGCGCTTTGCCAACAACACCATCCACCAGAATGTTGCCGAGCAGAACTGGGTAGTCTCGGTGCGCAGCTCGTTCGGGCAACGCACGGCGCGGGCGACTACCAACAAGCTGGACGACGAAAGCCTGCGGCGGGCGGTGCGCGCCTCGGAGGAAATTGCCCGGGTCACGGAAGCCGATCCCGATCTGCTGCCCATGGTTGCGCCGCCGGAGGCGGGCTCGACGCTTGCGCCCTCCCGCCACTTCGCCGAGACAGCGGAGGTTGAACCCGAGCAGCGTGCCCAGTCCGTGCAGCGGATGGTCGCGGTGGCGCAGAAGAATAAGCTGACCGCGGCGGGCATTTTCTCCACGTCCGAATCGCTGGAAGCGGTTTTCAATTCCCGCGGACTGAATGCCTTTCACGCGCAAACCTCAGCCGAGATTTCTGTCACCATGCTGGGGGACGACTCTTCCGGCTGGCAAAAGGCGAATTCGCCGGACGTGCGCCACCTGGACCCGGCCCGGCTGGCCGAAACTGCCGCGCGCAAGGCGCTCGAGTCCGTACACCCGCGCGAGCTCGCGCCCGGCAAGTACACCGTCATCCTCGAGCCGGCCGCGGTACTCGATATAGTCGGCTTCATGTTCTGGGACTTCGGCGGTATGGCCATCCTGGACCAGCGCTCCTTCCTCAACAACCGCATCGGAAAGCAGATTTTCGGTAGCAACATCACCATAGCCGACGACGTGACTCACCCCATGCAGTCGGGCGCCCCTTTTGACGGCGAGGGCATGTGCCGGCAGCGCGTTGCCCTGGTGGAACAGGGCGTGGTGAAACGGCTGGTGTACGCGCGGGCCACGGCGGCGCGCATGAAGAACTCGGAGCACGCCGCCGCGGTCGGCCCCATCGCGCCCACTGGCCACGGTTTTCCATTGCCGAACGAGATGGGCGAAGCTCCCATGAACATCGTGCTGGCGGGCGACGGCGCTCCGCACAGCCTGGAGGAGATGATTCGCTCTACCGAGCGCGGCATCCTGGTGACGCGTCTCTGGTATATCCGCGAGGTGGATCCTTACGAGAAAATCCTGACCGGCATGACACGCGACGGCACCTTCCTGGTGGAAAATGGCAGGCTGGCGGGCGGGGTGCGCAATTTCCGCTTCAACGAAAGCCTGTTGGCGATGCTCTCCAACGTGGAGCAGATGGGCGAGCCGGTGCGGGCCAGCGGGGAGGAGTCATTCGACATGGTCGTCCCCGCCATGAAGGTGCGCGAGTTCAACTTCACCGAGGTCACCAAGTTTTAAGGGCAGTCGCTGAACCACCTCGCAGCGCGGTTCCGCAGCCGGTGAGCCGCGGTGCCATCCGGATGCTGCGATCTCTCTTCGCCGAGGCTTGCCGCGCAAGCTCTGACCGGAACCCCGGTGCTGCCGTGCTGCGCCTTCTCCCTAAGTGACTGTACTGACGCGTTTTACCCCGGAAATTCACTAACTTTCGTAACTCTGCTGCCCTGGTGCCGCGCTGTAAGCTCCGAGTCGTAATCAGCTACAGGTCAAGTTTTGCGGGCGGTTCCCCGGCTGCTCCAACTTGCTGGAGAGGTTAAAGGTGCCTGAAGACCTTTTGCCGGAAATAGCAGTGGAAGTCCCGGAATCGCAGCCCTGCCAGCGCTATCCCGAGATGCAGAGCGCGGTGCGTTTCCCCTTGCAGCTGGGAGTGGAGCTGCGCGGTCCGGATGGCGCACACGCGGGCGAGACGCGCAACATTTCCGCCAATGGCGTGCTGCTGCAGGTGGATGCCGACATGCCTCTCGGGGCCAGCGTCGCATTTTCCATCAACATGCCCTCCCAGGTACTGGGCGCTCCTTCCGACGTGGTGGTGAACTGCCGCGGCCGGGTGGCGCGCTGCTTCCAGGATGAACAACACCACCATTGGGTAGGAGTGGTGATTGATCAGTACGGATTTGAGCGCCGGTAGGATGCGCTGAGGGACGGAATGGGCGGGAGCACGGTCAACGCAAGCGAAAGCCAGGGAGCGTCCCACCAGCAGGATGCCGGCACGGCGTCTCTGAGTGTGATCCTCGCCGACAGCCAGACGATCTTCCGCGTCGGGCTGCGCAAAGTATTCGCCCTGGAAGACGATCTGCGGGTCGTGGGCCAGGCGGAAAGTTTCGGACAGGCGATTGCCGCTCTGAGCAAGTTTGCCGCCGATGTGATCTTGTTCGAGGCGGCGCTGGCCGCCAATCCCGCTGAGGCGGTAGCCGAGCTTATCCGGCGCGCTCCCAACACCAAAGTCGTGGTGCTCACTTCCTCCTCGGAGGAAGAGCCCACGCTCGAATTCTTCCGCCGGGGCGCCCATGGCATCGTGGACCGCGCCGTCGCCCCCGAGCAGCTGATCGAGTGCTTGCGCAAGGTGGCGCACGGCGAGCTGTGGCTGCAGCCCCAGGCAATCAACTGGGTGCTGAACGCCTATCGCACGCAGGGAACGCGGCCCATCGCGAATCCGCCCAAGGTGCACCTGACCCATAAGGAACTGCTCATCGTTTCCTGCGTGGCTCAGGGTATGAAGAACAAGGAAATCGCGCAGCGCGTGAACACGACTGAGCAGGTGGTAAAGAACTACCTGCGCAAGGTATACGACAAGCTGGGCGTCTCCGACCGGCTCGAACTGGCATTGTATTGTCTGCACCATCGGCTGCTCGACGGCGCCGAGCCCGGGTCGCCGGCGCAGCAGGCAGCCTCCACCGAACCGGCGGTGGCCGCCATGGCCCATAAGGCCGGCCAGTAATCCGGCATCTTCCGGCGCGAGCCAAAACCGCAATTCCACTTGCGCAAGCATTGTTCCAGGACTCTTTTGCCCTGACCCGCGCCGCTTTCCATCTGGCCTCCGCGAACGTCGCCTGCTAAGATTCGTCCGCTTTTGTGGACATCGGTTGCGAGGAACGCGCCATGGCCACAATGGGCCTGCTTCAATCCCTGGCGCCAGCGGATCGCAGCGCCGCCGAGAGAAGAAATGATCGGCGCATCCAAGGCTTGTACGCGGAGACGGCAACTGGAAATGAGCTACGCAGGCGATGCGGCCGCTATTCCGGCCCTGGCGAGGTCACAATGAAGCCGTCGGACAAGGTCCTGGGCGGACGCAAGAGCGTCAAGGTCGCGGTTGTGCAGACCCCACCGGTCTATCTGGACCGCGAAGCCACCGTCTCCCGCGCCTGCGAAAAGATTGCGGAGGCCTCGCGCCAAGGCGCCGAACTGATCGCCTTTACCGAGACCTGGCTGGCCGGCTATCCCTATTGGGATGAAGGCTGGGGATCGCAACTGCAGCATTGGATTCCGGTGCGCACCCGGTTCTACGATGCCGCCCTGGTTATTCCCAGCGAAGACACGGACCGGCTATGCGAAGCCGCGGCCCGCGCCCGCGCTCAGGTGGTCCTGGGGTGCAACGAACTCGACGGTCGGCGCGGGGTGCATACGCTCTACAACACGCTGCTGTTCATCGGCAGCGAGGGCAAAATTCTCGGGCGGCACCGCAAAACCGTGCCCACGTTCGTGGAGCGCGCGGTCTGGGGCCAGGGCGATGGCTCCGACCTGGTGACCTACGAAACCGAAATTGGCCGCATTGGCGGGCTCATCTGCGGCGAGCACCTGATGCCGCTGGTGCGCGCGCGCATGATCGAGCAGGGTGAGGACTTCCACATCGCCGTTTTTCCCGGCGCTTTCTCCTTGCACACCGGGCCGCAACTGGAAGAGCCCGACCTGGAGGGCCGCTTCTTCTGGGGACACACCTTGACCCGCGCGCACGCCATGGAGGCGGGCTGCTTCGTGCTCTCGGCCTGTGGCCTTATGCGGCGCCCGGACTTTCCCCCAGATTTTCCTCTGCTCGACAAAGTGAACTGCGGCTATGCTCACGGCGGCAGTCAGATCGTGGCGCCGCTCGGAATCCCGCTGGTGGCGCCCACTTCCGGCGATACCATCCTGTATGCCGACTGCCAGGCCGATATGATCAAGGTGTGGAAGGCAATCATCGACACGGTGGGGCATTATGCGCGTCCCGACGTCGTGCGCCTGCAGTATGTGGGCGGGCCGCCATCATTTGGCACCCTGGCGCAGGCCGCGGTCCAGGGATCTCCCGGGGTCATGGACCGCAGCGCCGATAAGCATTGCGTCAGCAGGCAGGAACTGGAAGCGGCGCTGGAACGCGCGGCCGGCGAGAAGTAATGGCGTCATGATGGAGACGAGAGCATGAGCGGCCCCAGTGCCACCGGCGCAGACTTCTTCGAGATTGAGCCCCGCCGCTGCGCCCTCCTCGTGATTGACATGCAGAATGCTTTCGTGGCTGAAGGCGCCCCCTTCGAAACCCCGGGAGCGCGTGCCATGATCCCCCGCCTTCGCCAGTTGATTGAATTGGCGCGCGGTGCCGGGGTCCCCATCGTGTGGACGCAATCCGACCACCGCCCTCCCTATGGCGGACTCATGCTGCGCAAGTTTCCCGCCATCGCGCGCGACCGCGTGCTCTGGCGCGGGGAAGCGAGCTACGAGATGTATCCCGAGATGACGCAACCGCGGGAAGGGCCGCTCGAGTACCGCATCGTCAAGCACAAGTTCGACGCCTTCTTCGAGACCGGCCTGGACGCCATCCTGCGTTTCCATCATGCAGACACGGTCATTATTACCGGGACCGCCACCAACGCCTGCTGCGAATCCACGGCGCGCAGCGCTTTCATGCGCGATTACAAGGTGGTATTTCCCAGCGATGCCAACGCGACCTTCGACCCGGCAATGCACGAGGCCACGCTCAAAAATATCGAGCTGCTGTTTGGCCGCGTCATGACCACCGCCGACCTGCTGCGCGAACTAGAAGAGAAGCTGGCGCGTTCGGAATCCTCGGCGAGGGCCGCCACTCGTCCTGCCGTATAGCTCCGGGTCGCGCCCTCGGCGCGGCGCCCTCCTCGCCCCAGGCCTGCTGCCGGACTTTCGCGAGGTCGCCGCGCTGTTGTACGGTTGAGCGGCCGAGTACCCGTCAAGGAGCAGGTCTTTGGATTCGGAAACCGCGCGCATCGAGGCGTTCTCCGACGGCGTGTCTGCCATCGCCATCACACTGTTGATCCTGGAAATCCGGGTGCCCTCGAACCCGGCTGAGGACCTGCGCGCCCAGTTGCT
>JAMXLI010000222.1 GCA_024281115.1 Terriglobales bacterium
CCAGCCGCCCGCGCTGATCAATGACGTAGGTGGTCAGGCCGCCATTGCTCACATCGCGCAGCCGGTGGATGAGGTGGCCCAGGTCCACGGCTACCGCCAGCATTCCGGCAAAGTGGCCTTCCAGCGCTACCGGCGTGCTCACCAGCATGACCGTGCGGCTGTCCTTGCCTTCCCCCAGCACCATGGCGTCGCCGTTATAGCTGCGGCCGTCGCGGGCGGCGGTGTAGGCGCGCTCCAGTTCGCGTTGCAGAAAAGCGTCTGGCGTAATGCGCCCGGCGGAAATGCCTTTGGCGTCCAGATTCACCAGGGTCGCGTAGGCCAGCTCGTCGGAAGAGGAGACAAAATGCTCCAGTAAGGCACGCAATTCGGGGGCATTCACCCGCCTGCCGTTCAGGTTGCCGCCGCTGGCAATCACGATGCCCGATGCCAGGTTGGTGAGCATCAGCCGCACCGTGCTTTGCCGCTGCGCGATGTCGCCGGCCAGCGACTGGGTAATGGTGTTCTGCAGCAGCATCTCGTTGGTTTTCAGGCGATCGCGGTTGCTGTTGACGATCTGGTGTGAATAGAAGTACATGGGCGCCACGCTGACCGCGATCAGCACGCCCAGAATCAGGTAGAGGATGGGAATGCGCGCCGGAATAGCCTTCGTCTCCAGTCCACCGTGCATGAGTTGCGAGGAGGTCTCCGGGAAATTTTAACGGGGAAGGAGCGGGCCGGGACGCATTTCAGGGGCGTCGAAGGTTACGGAAGTACCGGCCCCCGGCGCACTTGGGAACTCACCTGGGCGCTGAACGCGTTTCCGGCGTAGCTCGCCCGCCCGCCGTCACGCTTTGCCCACCCGGAAGAGGCCCACTTCGCTGGTGGCGGGACGTGTCATCAACTCGTGGATGGCCTCGCGCGGCGACTTTCCCTCGTGCAGGATGGCGTGCATCTGCCCGGTGATGGGCATCTCCACGCCCAGCTTCTGCGCCAGTCCCATGGCCGCGTTGGTGGTCAACACGCCCTCCGCCACCATCCCGTGCATGCCGGCGACAATATCGGACAGTTTGCGGCCGTGGCCGAGCTCTACGCCCACGCTGCGGTTGCGCGAGAGGCCTCCGGTGCAGGTGAGCACCAGGTCGCCGAGGCCCGCCAGCCCGGCCATGGTTTCGCGCCGGCCGCCGCAGGCCACGGCCAGGCGGGTGATCTCCGCCAGTCCGCGGGTGATAAGGGCGGCGATGGAGTTGTGTCCCAGGCCCAGACCGTCGCAGATGCCGGCGGCAATGGCGACGATGTTCTTGAGCGCGCCTCCCAGCTCCACCCCGATCATGTCCTCGTTGGTGTACACGCGGAAGGCGGGATCGCTGAAGTCGTGCTGCACCCGTTCGGCGAGCTCGACGTCGGCGGATGCGATCGCGATGGCGGTGGGGTCGCCGCGCGCTACTTCCAGGGCGAACGACGGGCCGCTCAACGCCCCGATTCTCGGCTGGAATCCGCGCCCGGAGCTCAACACGCCGGTAATCACGGCGGTCATGGTTTGCAGGGTGTCGTTCTCCAGGCCTTTGGTGGCGCTCACGAACAGGGCTTGGGAAGAGACATGCGGCGCAAGTGCCTGAAAGACCCGCCGGCAATGGTGCGAGGGCATGACGCTCACGACGATGTCCGCGGACCGTGTCGCTTCTGCAAGGTCGCTGGTCGCGGTCACCCGCTCGGGAATGGCGTGTCCCGGGAGAAAAAGCTCATTGACCCGCCGCCGCGTGATGCTGTCGCGCACCGCCGGCTCGTGCGCCCACAGGTGGACCGAGTGGGTGCCCTTGCGGCCCAGCACGATGGAGATGGCTGTGCCCCACGCTCCCGCCCCGATCACCGCGATGCGACTCACGCCCTTATCCTCTCCGGAACGAGAAACGGTGCTCGGTGCCGGCCAGCAGCCGCTCGATATTGGAGGCATGCTTCAGCACGATCAGCATGCCGGCAGCGAGCGCGACCGCGAGCATGATGGCCATATCCCGGTCGTTTCGCACGTACATCAGGAACACCGCCAGCGGCAGTACCGCCGTCGCCACGATCGAGGCCAGCGACACGTAGCGAAACAGGGCCAGCACGGTCGCGAACACGAGAATCGCCACTAGTACGGCTTTGGGGACAAGGGCGACGAACGCGCCCACCCCGGTGGCAACGCCCTTGCCGCCCCGGAAGCGCAGCCACAAGGGAAAGATGTGACCCACCACCGCCATCAGCGCAGCCAGCGCCATAGCCAACTGATGCTCGCGCGGACTGGAAGCGGCGCCGTGCAGGGCGGCGGCAATGGCGACCGCGGCAAAGCCTTTCCCGGCATCCAGCAGCAGGGTGGTGAGCCCGAGTGCCGGGGAGGCGCGGGCCACGTTGGTGGCGCCGATGTTGCCGCTGCCCGAAGCCCGGATGTCAGCCCCCTGGAACACGCGCACCAAGATGTAGCCGAAGGGAATGGATCCGAGCAGGTACGCGATAACCGTCGTGAAGGCGAGCGCGGTATTCATCAGTGCAGTTCGAACCGCTTCAGCTTCGTGTACTGCGAACCGGCCGGCGAGAGCTTGCTTTCATACAGGAAGAACTCGCGGGCGGTCATTCTACCGAACTCGGGGGTGGGCACCACCGCCAACTTTTCCTGCAGGCGCTCGAACCTACGGTTGGGGCGATCATCCTTTCTGCGGCCGGGTGCGCCGGAATTTCCGCGCGCCAGCGTCAGGTGCGGGCTGAAGGCGCGCTCTTCGCGGGCCATCCCCAGCGCGGCACAGGCTTGGTCTACCTTGCCGGCAAGAGCCGCCAGACCAGGATCGGCGTCGATGCCAACCCAGAACACGCGTGCCGAACGCTGCGTGGGGAAAAACCCATACCCACGAAACGCGATCTGCGTGGCTGCGCAGTGGATGGCTGCAAGCGCGGTTTCGAGCTCCTGGAGCCGGTCTCGGTCCCACTCGCCAATGAACTTCAAGGTTACATGCAGCGATGCCAGGCGCACCCAACGCGCCTCCGGAGCGAAGCCTCTGATTCCATCCAGGAAGGTGGCGATGCGCGCACGAATGGCGTCTTCCAGGTCCAGGGCAACGAAGAGGCGCATGCATCCGACCTTTCGGCTCGCAGTTACAGTGCGAGCGGATATCCGGCGCCCGCGGCCTGGGCGCGCTCGAGCACCAGCGCGGCCGCGGCTACGTCCTGCACGCCCACGCCGGTCAGGTCGCAGACGATGACCTCCGTGTCCGACTGGCGGCCCGGTTTCCGTCCTGCCGTAATTTCGCCCAGCTCCGCCGAGACCTGGCGCTCGGTAATGGCCCCGCGCTCCACCGCATGATGAATTTCGCCCAGACGCAGGCATTGCGGCAAGCTGTCGGCCACGATCCGGTCAGCCCGTGCGAGGACCCCGACTTCCAGTTCCTGCTTGTCCGGCCCATCTGAGCCGACGGCGATCACGAGCGCTCCCGGCTGGATCCACTCCGCGCGCACCAGCGGCTGGCGGCTGGCGGTCACGGTAATCACCAGGTCCGCGCCCTCGACCGCCTCCTGCACGGATTCTGCGGGGAAAACCTTGCCGCCCGCGGGCAGGGAAGGATCGCGCTGCAACTCTGCAACGCAGGCTTGCGTTTTCTGCGCGTCGCGGCCCCAGATGCGTACCTCATCGAAGCTGCGCACCAGGGCCAGCATGCGGGGCTGGAACCGTGCCTGCACCCCCGTGCCCACAATCCCGATGCGCCGCAGGCGGGCGCGAGCCAGGTGCCGGGCTGCCACCGCGCCGCCCGCGCCGGTGCGCAGGTCGGTGATATAGCCGTTGTCCAGAAGCAGCGCGGAAGGAACCCCGGTAGTCGCATCGAAGGTCAGAACCATGCCGTTGCTGGAGGGAATGCCCCGTTCCGGGTTTCCGGGAAAACCGCAGGCAATCTTGACGGCAAAGTGCCGGCCGCCGCGCAGGTGTCCGCTTTTGACGTGTACCTCGCCGCGCGCTTCCGGCACTTCGAGATTGATGACCGCCGGCAGCTCGGCCTCTCCGGTGGCGTAGGCGGTGAACGCCTGCTCGACAGCGGCAATGCAGGCCGCCGGATCGAGCAGGCGGCGGATTTCCTCCTCTCGCAGGACCAGCAATTCGCGCTTCATGCCGCAACAGCATACACGCGGCGGCCTCGACGCTTGAGTACGGCTCTGCGGAGCGATGCGGACCTCGCGCCCCCCGCAAGCGGATGTAATTTCGGTCACCGATGCCGCGCCCCGTATAATCGCCGCTCGCATGAACCGCGAATATCACAAGTGGTATAGCCCCACGCTCAGTCGCGAAATGGAACTTCTTGTTTTCGGGCACTCGGGGGTGCCTCTGCTGGTGTTTCCCACCTCCATGGGCCGGTTCTACCAGTACGAGGACTCGGGGATGATCGCGGCGGTGGCCTCGCGCTACCAGTCCGGCGCCCTCCAGGCCTTCTGTGTGGACAGCGTGGATTCTGAAAGCTGGTACAACAAGGGCGCGCAGCCTCGGGACCGTATTCAACGCCACCTGCAG
>JAMXLI010000223.1 GCA_024281115.1 Terriglobales bacterium
ATTCGAGGTTCGAGTCGTTGAGAGCAGTGCGGAGAATGTTGCGCCCGATGCGGCCGAAGCCATTAATACCAACTTTGATTGCCATTTGCAGCCTCCCCAAGCGGGATCGAAAACCATATAAATTGCACGACCAAGGCAGCCGAACCGAAAATCCTAGCATTCAGAGCGGAAATGCGCTATCGAACTCGAACTGTTGCCGAGGGGAATTCAACCGGCGGCCCAAATTGGTGCTCGACTGGCTGCGAAGGTCTGGCGCGCGGCGTTGCCGCTTAAGCGTATCCTGTGTTACAAGCCTTTCCAGATGAGGAAATGGATGCGTGACCGCATGCGACGGCGCAAGAAGCCCGCCGCCGGCGCTACCGAGGAAGGATCCACGCTGCCGCCGTTGCGGCCCAGCTTTGCGGATGCCGCGACGCCCGCCGGCGCTCCGGCGCCGCCAGCGACCGAATCGCGGGAAAGTGCGCCGGTATCGTCCGAACCCCAATCTGCGCCGGCCCGGGCTGCGGGCGAGCATGCGGACGTGAGAGAAGCGGCTGCGCCCAAAGGCCAGCAGAAAGCACAGCCTGGGCGTCGCCGCCGGCGCCGGGGACGAGGCGGACGCGGCCAGGCCCGGCAGCCGTCGGCGGCAACTGCACCATTGCAACCGGTGTACCCGGAATTTTCCGGCGCGCCCGATGCGCCGGCCGCCGCAGGGACTGAGGCCGAGCCCAGCGGTGCCCAGCCGGCTCCCGCGCCTAGCCGCGCGCCCCAATCGCGCGGACGTCGCGCGCCTGCAGCAGCCCCCTCAACTGCGCCCGCAGGGCCCTCCCACGGCACGGTGGTTCTTGCCATCGGTCTTCCTGGATCGGGTAAAAGCACCTGGTTCCAGCGGCGACGTGTCATCCCGCTTTCCAGCGACATCATTCGCAGCATGCTGTTCGACGATGTTACCGAGCAGCGCTTCCAGGACCTGGTCTTTTCCACCCTGCGAAGCCTGCTGCGCGCTCGCCTGGTGGCGCGCATGCCCCTGAACTATGTGGATGCCACCAATCTCTCCACCCACGATCGCCGCGGCTGGATCAAAATGGCGCACGATTTCGGTTACGACGTGCAGGCCGTGTTCTTTGATGTGCCCCTGGAAGTCTGCATGGAGCGCAACAGCCGCCGGAACCGCATCGTGCCCGAGGAGGTCATGCGCCGTATGTCGGGCAAGCTGCGGCCGCCCACCTTCGACGAAGGCTTCTCCAAGATTACGGTTGTTCGCGTGAAGGCCCAGGCCGAGCGCGACCCGAACGAATAGACGCTTAACTTTTGAGATAGGGCAGAAGCTGTTTGAAGACCGGAGCCGCTGACCCACGCAGCAGCTCGTACATCATCATCTCGGTCGAAGAGATCACCGCGCCGGCGTCGCGCATGCGCTGCAATCCGATGGTCCAGTTCCACTCTGAGCGGGAACCCACGGCGTCGGAGGCAACGTGCACCAGGTATCCCTTCTCCAAGGCCGCCAGCGCCGTTTGCATCACGCAGATATGGGTCTCCATCCCGCACAGCAGGACGGTGTTGCGCTTCCGCGGCAGACCTTTCAGCGCCGAGCAGAATTGCTCGCTGCCAAAGCAGGAAAACTCGGTCTTGTCCATGGTGGGTACACCCGCCAGCAGTTCGGCGACCGGGGCCACCATTCCCCCCAAACCATGGGCGTACTGCGTGGTCGCCAGCACCGGCATCTCCAGCAGGTTGGCCAGCCGGATAAGCAGGCGCGTGTTGCGCACCAGCCGCTCGTTTTCCTGGATGGGCGGAAGCAGCTTCTCCTGGATATCGACCACCACCAGCGTGCAGCGGCCCGCCTCCAGCGTTTGCCCCGCTCCCTGGGCCGGGCCCGGCACCGTGAGAATGCTTCCTGTTGCGTTGTCCATCTTCCGCGCCTCCGGCCGAGTCTGCGCTGATTTTACGCCCCTGCGAGGCTGCGGCGCGGAGATCGGGGCAGCTGCCGAGCCTCAGCTGCAGCCAACTGCGAGCTACGCCGGCCGGAGCTGCCGCGGAATCGCGCACCTCGCTTTCCAAGCGGCCGCGCGGTCAGTTAGATTAATCCGGTGACCACCACGGGAGAGCGCTTCCAGCGTGCGGTTCAGATCATGGCGCGCCTGCGCGCCCCCGGTGGCTGCCCGTGGGACCGCGAACAGACCTTCGACTCCATCAAGCCGTACACGCTGGAGGAGACTTACGAGGTGCTGGAAGCGATCGATAATCGCGACTGGGACGAACTGGCGGGTGAATTGGGCGACCTGCTGCTGCAGGTGCTGTTCTATGCCGAGCTCGCCCAAGAAGAGGGCCACTTTAGCATCGACGACGTACTCGAGCGCCTCTCCCGCAAGCTGGTGGACCGCCATCCCCACGTCTTTGGCGACGTGCAGGCCGGCACACCCGCCGAGGTATTGCGCAACTGGGAAGCCTTGAAGGCGGAAGAAAAGAAGAAGCGCCTGGAAGCCGGCGGCGGCAAGGGCGCTAAGCTGGAGAATGAGCCGGAGTCCGTGCTGGCCGGGGTTTCTCCGTCTGTGCCCGCGCGGCTGGAGGCCTTCAAACTTAGTTCGCGGGCGGCGCACGTTGGCTTCGACTGGCCTGATGTGGAAGGCCTGTTCGATAAATTGGGTGAGGAGACCG
>JAMXLI010000224.1 GCA_024281115.1 Terriglobales bacterium
ATGCAGGTCTTCCTGCACGCCACGCTGGACGACGCCAGCCGCCTGATTCCCCACGCCCAGTTCTACCCCAACCAAGGGCTCGAGGCCTGCCTGGATTGCCTGCGCCAGGCCATGGCGGCGCGGGGCGTGCCCACTCGTTTGTATATCGACAACGCCAAGATGTACCGCTCCCCGCAACTGGCCCGCATCGCCGCCTCGCTGGGCACACTGATCATTCACTCGCGCCCTTATCAACCCCAAGGTCGGGGAAAAATCGAACGCCTGTTTCGCACTCTACGCGAGCAATTCCTCGCCAACCTCGATCGCCCACGACTGCTCTCGCTCGACCAGCTGAACGAGCGGCTCTATGGCTGGATCGAAAACGTCTATCACCGTTCCGAGCACAGCGCTTTGGGAACCACGCCGCTAGTGCGCTGGCAAAAAGATATCGATCATGTGCGCCCGCTTCCCCCCGGCGCCGATCTGCGGCGTCTCTTCCTCCACCGCTTCGACCGGCTGGTGCGGCGCGACTCCACCTTCCTGCTGCACGGTCGCCTCTACGAAGCTCCCGCTCCTCTGGCGGGCCGCATGGTGGAGGTGCGCTTTGATCCCGTCCAGCAAGGCGGTCCAGTCGAAGTCTGGTGGGAGGGCCAACTGCAAGCCTCGGCGCGTCCGCTCGATGCGGTGGTCAATGGCCAGTTGCCTTCCCCCAAACCGGCTACTCCGCCCGCCCCCCAACCTACCGGCATCAACTTCGTCGAGTTAGTCCACCAGAACCAACCGGAGAACAAACCGGAGAGCGAGGAGGAAGACGCGCCATGGTAGAAACCTTCTTCGGCTTCAAGAAAACACCGTTCGGCGACAACCCGGATGGCAAACAGTTGTTTGCTTCCCAGGCGTGGAATCAGGTCAAGGCGCGGCTGCAGTTTCTGGTGGAGCATCGCGGCGCGGGGCTGATCACCGGCGAAGTTGGTTCGGGCAAGAGCACCGCGGCGCGCAGCTTCACCGCGGGTCTGAATCCCAATCTGTTCAAGGTGATGTACCTGCACTGGACGTCCGGCTCGACCCTCGATCTGCTCCGCCAGCTTGCGCTGGAACTGGATCTGGAGCCGTCGCACTATCGCGGTGACCTGGCGCGCCAGATCTCGCAGGCCATCGTGCGCCTCAATGAGAGCAAGAAACAACACCCCCTTCTCATCTGCGACGAGGCCCAGTTGCTGCGCCCCCCGGCGCTGGAGCAGCTTCCCCTGCTGTTGAACTTCGACATGGACTCCTCGCGCTACTTGACGCTGTTGCTGGTGGGCCAGCCGTTGTTGCGCCGTATGCTCTCCCTGCAAATGCATGAGGCGCTGCGCCAGCGCATCGCCGTGCACTATCACCTGGAAGGGCTGTCGCGCGAGGAACTGGATGCTTATCTCGCGCAGCAGCTCAAGGCTGCCGGCGTCACTCAACCGCTCTTCGATGACACTGCCCGCCAGGCGCTCTATCAGGCCAGCAAAGGCATTCTGCGCAAGGTCAACAAACTGGCCCTGACGGCCTTGCGCCTAGCCGCCTCGCGCAAGGCGGCGCTGGTGGATGAAACCATCCTGCTGGACGCCACCACGGAGGCGCTGCTATGAAGCGGGCGCTTCCCAGCGTGCTGAGCTTGGCGCGGTTGCTGGAACAGCAGCCGATGACGGCGCCGGCCTGTCTGGTGGAGCCCGGTCTGCTGCCGCCGCAAGGCATTCTGTTTGTGGGCGGCGAACCGAAAGTGGGCAAGTCGCTGCTGGTGGCCAATCTGGCTCTCTCGCTGGCGGCCGGTGTCGACCGTCTCGGCTTTCCGATCGCTCAGCCGCGGCGCGTGCTGGTGTGCCAGTTCGAGTTGCCGGTAACACAGTTTGTCAGCCGCCTGGCGGTGATGCGCCGGGCGCTGGGCGCAGCCGCCGACGAGCGGCTGCTGGTGGACACGCGTGCTTCCGGCCATCTGCTCAGCGCGGCGCAAGGACTCGGCCACTTCCTGGAGGCGGCCAAGGCGGCCGCCGCGGAGGTGATTGTGCTCGATCCGCTGTACTCGGCGCACGATCAGGACGAGAACGACACGCGCGCCATGGCTTCGCTGTGCCAAACTCTGCTGCGGTTGCGCGATGCTTCGCGTGCGGCTTTGGTGGTGATCCACCATGTAAGGAAATCCATTGGCCGGCACGAGATCGGCAGCGCCTTCCGCGGCTCCAGCGCCCTGCACGCGGTGGGCGACAGTTACGTTCTACTGACGCGGCCCTCTCCCCAGCTGGCCACCGTGGAGCTGCGCTTTCAGTTCCGCTATGCCGCGGCGCAGCCTCCGCGCTGGTTGCAGCTGAATCCGCAGACGCTGTGGTTTTCTTCCGGCGCCGCGGCGGCCCGCCCCGCTTCCGCCGCGCCGCGGCGCAAGGTCGCCCGGGAAGATGTCACCCAAGCCTTCGCCCAGGCCGGCAATCCGACCCGCTATACCGACTTGCGCGCCCAGATCATGCATCTGACGGAATGTTCCAAACGTACCGCGCAGGCCGCCATTACCGAAGCTTGCCAACAGGGCTGGATTCTTCAGTCCGACGGCCAATACCGGCTTCCCCTCTAAGCCGGTTGGCCGGCCACGATTGTCCGCACGGGGTCGCGCCCGGGCGGATGCCCAGGGCCGATGCGACGGAGCTGGCTCCAAGAAATCGGCTCAACCCTCCC
>JAMXLI010000225.1 GCA_024281115.1 Terriglobales bacterium
GACCAGCGCTCGATCTCCTCCCGCGCCGCCTGAAAGCTTTGCGCCGGCCGGTAGGGGCGGTCGGAAGTAATGGCGTCCAGGGTGTCGGCCACGGAGAACAGGCGTGCCCCCAGCGGAATTTCCTCGCCCTTCAGCTTGCGGGGATAACCCGTGCCGTCGTAGCGCTCCTGGTGCGAGAGCACGATTTCGGCCGCCTCAGCCAGGAACGGGATCTTGCGCAGCATCTGGTAGCCGCGGTAGCAGTGCTCGCGCATGATCTCGATCTCCTCCGCGTCCAGGGCTCCCGGCTTACGCAGGATGGCGTCGGGAATAGCCATTTTGCCAATGTCGTGCAGAAAGGCCCCGCGGGCAATCACGCGAACCTTGTCCTCCGGGATGAGCATGGCGCGGGCGATGGCGATGGTAAAGGCGGTCACGCGCTTGGAGTGGCCTTCGGTTTCCGCGTCTTTCAGATCCAGCGCGTCCCCTAGCGCTTCCAGCGTGATGTCGTAGGAGCGCGCCAGTTCAACGTTCTTGCGGTCCAGTTCAGAATTGGCGCGCTTGAGTTCAGACGTGCGCTCCGCCACCAGGTTTTCCAGGTTGGTCTGGTAGCGCCGGTTTTCGATTTTCAGCCGGCGGTTTTCCAGCGCGCGCCGCACCGTCGCCAGTAACTGCTCGCGCTCGAACGGCTTGAGCAGATAGTCGTAGGCGCCATTGCGCAGGGCGGCCAGCGCCACCGAGATGTCGTGCACGGCCGTGACCATCACTACCGGCATCTCCGGATATTTTTCCTTGGCACGTTCCAGCAGCCCGGTGCCATCCATCTCCGGCATCATCAGGTCCGTTACCAGCAGCGAAAACTCGCTGTCGGATTGCAGAAGTGCCAGCGCCTCTTTCCCTGAGCCTGCCTCCTCGCACGAGTAGCCGGCTGATAACAGCATGGAGCACACCACGTCGCGGATGGCTTCCTCGTCGTCAACCACAAGAATGCGTTCGGAACGCTCAACCGGCATTGGTTTTAGGCCCTTTATTGGCTGGAAAGCGCATTGTAGCTCAGTTTCTTCATACTCCGACCCTCACTAAGGTCATAGTTCCTCGGGTGATACCGCGCTGTAAGGCTACCGCCCCACCTCTCCAGCCGGGTTTGCGCTACGCCCCGGGTTCGGTGCGCCATCGAACTGCCGCCAGATCAGGAAATCTGCTGGCCAGTGTTGGTGGTCAACGTGCACTAGAAAGGCCAGGAAATGATGGATTGCATTGCTGGTCAGTGGCTTACAGCGCTCAATCTCCCAGGAGGAAGCATGGACAATCTTCAAGGCCAGGCAAAGATTACAGGGTGGGAAGCGCCCATCTTCCAAACCGACCGCAGCGAGCACTATTCCCAATTCTACGAGGCGTGCCGCTACCGGCTCTTTGCGCTGGCTTATTGGCTGACCCGCAACGAGGCCAAGGCCGAGGAAATCACCTCCCGCACCTTCCATCGCGGCATCGTGGCTAGCCGCGGCCTGGACGACGAACTGCTCGACAAGATCCTGGTCAGCGAGTTGCGCGACCTCGCCCCCATCGGCGCGCTCTCGCTCGAGACGCCGCTGGCCGCCGCGCCCGCCGGCATTCGCGGCAACGTGAAGAAGTCGGACCTGGAGGAAGCGGTCATGCAGCTTCCCCCTACCGAGCGCCTCATCTTCCTGCTGCACGACGTGGAGCGCTATCAGCACGACCGCATCGCGCGCACACTCAGCATTACCGAGCCGGAGTCGCAGCTGGGCTTGCACGCCGCGCGCCTGCGCATTCGAGAATTGCTCGCCAACAGGATGTAGTCCCCGCCAGCGTAAGGTGAGACCTGCCGCGCCTTCCCGCATCTGATGAGAGGGCGCCATGCTCTTCGACGGAAAGGAACGCAAGGAACGCGAGCGCAAGATGCGCGAGGCCGGCCGGTTGCCACCCGGCCAGGCCCTGACCCTCAAGTGGCCCGTGCTGCATTACGGCTCGGTGCCCAGGTTCGATCCGCAGGCCTGGGACTTCCGCGTATCGGGACTGGTCGAGCGGCCGCTGCGCTTGAGCTGGGAAGAGTTCAACCGCCTGCCCGCGGCTGAGATTACACGTGACTTCCACTGCGTCACCCGCTGGAGCCGCTTCGACAACCGCTGGCGCGGGGTGCCCTTCCGCGAAATCTTGAAATTGGTGAAGCTCCAGCCCCGTGCCGGCTTCGTGCTGGTGCGCGCCGAGCAGGGCTACACCGCCAACCTGCTTTTGCCCGATCTGGACCGCGACGACGTTCTGTTTGCCACCCACCACGATGGCCAGCCGCTCGCGCCCGAGCATGGCTATCCCCTGCGCCTGATCGTCCCTCACCTCTATGCCTGGAAATCGGTGAAGTGGGTGCGCGGCCTCGAGTTTCTCGACCACGACGCTCCCGGATTCTGGGAGCAGAACGGCTACCACATGTACGGGGACCCCTGGAAAGAACAGCGCTTCGACACCGATTAGCCGGCTGGCCCGACCCTATCTCTTCACGATCGGGTTGTAACCGTCGCTCACCAGGCGGGCGCGCGCGGCTTCCGCTTCCTGCAGGTCGGCGAAAGGTCCCACCTGCACGTGATAGAGCTGGTCATGGGGCGGGTTCACCGTCTCGGTGACGTTGTAGCTTTTCTTGCGTAGCGCTCCCAGCAGCGCGTCCGCGTCTTCTTTCCGGCTCACTGCGGCCACTTGGACCATGTAAGCGCCGGCAGCGGCAACGCGGGCCGCCTTCGCCGGCGCGGGTTGCGGCCTGGCGGCGGGCGCGGCCTCGGGTTCCGTGGTGCGGGGCGCGCTGCTTGGGGGAGGCAGGTGGGCATCGCCCTCGCTTTGCTTCACCGTCTTGTAGAACGTCAGGTCTTCAGGCGCGGGCGCCTGGGACTTGGCCGGCTTGGCCGGGGAAACGGGCTTCTCCGGCTCGCTCTCGGCCGCGGCCACCGAGCTTCGGCCGCTGCTGCGTCCCATGCTGTAGCCCAGGCCGAAACAGACCGCGCACACCCCCACCAGACCGAAAAAGATGGCCAGCATGCGGCCAATCCCCAGCGTAATTTCCGTGTCCTGCTTTGCCATCCCCTGACTCCGTTGCTCGCTCCCCTAGGACTTCGAGGCGTTCTCTTCCGCCACCTTCCCCAGGAATTGTTTGAGGCCGCTGAACACGTCCACCGGAACGGGGAAAACCACGGTGGTGTTCTTTTCCACCCCGATTTCGGTCAGCGTCTGCAGGTAGCGCAATTGCACGCTGACGGGTTCCTGGGCCAGCAGCCGTGCGGCATCCACCAGTCGCTGCGCGGCCGAGAACTCGCCCTCGGCGTGAATGATCTTGGAGCGCTTCTCGCGCTCCGCCTCCGCCTGCTTGGCCATGGCGCGCAGCATGGATTCCGGCAGGTCCACCTGCTTCACCTCCACGTTGGCCACCTTCACGCCCCACGGGTCGGTGTGCTGGTCGAGAATGCTTTGCAGGCGCAGGTTGATCTTCTCGCGGTGCGCCAGCAATTCGTCCAGCTCCACCTCGCCCAGCACCGAGCGCAGCGTGGTTTGCGCGAATTGTGAGGTCTGGTAAACGTAGTTGGAGACCT
>JAMXLI010000226.1 GCA_024281115.1 Terriglobales bacterium
TCGGCGCCAGCAATGTGGAGTTTCGCCGCGGGCGCATCGAAGATCTTCCTGTAGCGGCGGCCAGCGTAGACCTGGTCATCAGCAACTGCGTCATCAATCTCAGCGCCGACAAGCCGGCGGTGTTTCGCGAGATTTTTCGTGTGCTCAAGCCTGGAGGGCGTTTCGCGGTGAGCGATCTGGTGTTATTGCGCGAACTGCCCCGCGCCATCGCCGCCGACGTGAGCGCCTATGTGGGTTGCGTGGCCGGCGCCAGCCTGCTCACCGACTATCTCAGCATAGCGCTGGACGCCGGTCTCGCGGAGCTCGCCATTCCGCAGATCGTGTCATCGGGAACCTTGCTGTCTGCTTATAGTCGCGCCCAGGTGGAGGCGAGCGCCGGTCAGGCCGCGCTGGCCGAAGCTGCGGCCGCCGTCGTTTCGGTGAAGCTGCACGGCCGCAAGCCCGGCGTCACGCATTGAACTGGCTGCGCGGGGCGCGTATTGGCCGGCGTTCCACATCAGCGGGAAGCTGCGCAGTTTTTTTCTGTTGGCCGCTGCCGTCTGCCCGGGCGCCGGCCCGATTACAGAATCTGCTCGTCCGGAACTCTACTCGCCGCACCCGTCCGGTTGGCTTACCGCCCCGACGTGCGCCTCACGGTCGATGAACTGCTGTCCCGCCTCGAGCGCCCGGCGGTCCAGTTCGAGCAGTTGCTGGTTGCGTATCTTGGTTTCGAGCACGGCCAGCGCCGTCTTCACCGCCAGGCATTCGGTTTCTTCCAGCAGACCGCCCAGCATCACAACATTTGCTACCTTGCCGGCCCCCAGGTCGTCCGCCAGCCGCGTTGCCGGCAGGCAGACCACGCGCGCTTCCGGGGGCGCGAAGTCGGGCGGCAACTCTTCCCGGTTATAGAAAATTGTGCCCGTGGGCTTTACCTGCGCGGCAAACTTGCGCAGCGAGAGCTCGTTCATCGCGATCAGCACGTCGGGATGTTCGATCAAGGGCGACCCAATCCGCTGTTCCGACAGGCAAACGTGGCAATGCGCGCTGCCGCTGCGCATTTCCGGGCCGTAGGAAGGCAGCCAGCTCACTTCCAGCCCCTCGCGCATTCCCATCTCGGCCAGCAACTGTCCGAGCAGCAGGATGCCCTGTCCGCCAAATCCCGCGACCTTGATGGTGAGTTCCTTCACCCGGTGCCGGCGTGCTGCGCCGGGTTGCTCCGCTGCCCTCGAGGCGATGCCCAGTACCTCGGCTGCGGATCGCTGCGGTGGTGCTCCGTCGCACACCGGAGGTTTTCGGTCTCGAAACACGTTGAGCGGAAACACCGGAATCATCTTCTCCGCCACCCAGCGGCGCGCCTCCACCGCCGGCAGGTTCCAGATGGTCGGGCAGGGCGAGAGGATTTCCACGAATGCGAAGCCGGCGTGGTCGCGCTGGATCTCGATCGCCTTGCGGACCGCGCGCCGCGCCCGCATGATGTTCTTGTTGTCGGAGAGCGCTACCCTCTCGATGTAGGCCGGCGCCTCCAGCGTGCTCAGCAACTCGGCCATGTGCAGCGGGAAGCCTTCATTGCGCGGCCGCCGCCCCCAGGGCGAGGTGGTCGAGGTCTGGCCCACCAGCGTGGTGGGCGCCATCTGCCCGCCCGTCATTCCGTAAATCGCATTGTTGACGAAGAACACGGCGATGTTCTCGCCGCGGTTCGCGGCGTGCACGATCTCCGCGGTGCCGATGGCCGCCAGGTCGCCGTCCCCCTGGTAGGCAAGCACCACCTGGTCCGGGCAGGCGCGCTTCAGCGCGGTCGCCACCGCCGGCGCTCGCCCGTGGGCCACCTGTACGTTGCCCGTGTCGAAGTAGTAGTACGCGAACACCGAGCAGCCCACCGGGCTCACCAGGATGGTCTTGTCCTGCAGGCCCAGCTCTTGCAGCGCCTCCGCGATCAGCTTGTGCGCCACCCCGTGTCCGCAGCCCGGGCAGTAGTGCGTCTGCTGCTGCAGTTCGGATTTGCGCTCGTACGTGCCGTAGAACACCGGCGACTTTTCCAGCTTGACCGCGTAGTCGTTTTCGAGTTCTGCGACCGGAACTTTTTCATCCGCCATGGCATTCCTCTGCTTACGCCAGCTGCGCGATGCGCTGCATCAGCTCGTTCTCGATTTCCTGCGCCAGGGGCACATTGCCTCCCACCCGGCTGTAGAACTCCACCGGGCGGTTCACGGCCAGGCGTACGTCTTCCAGCATCTGGCCGTTGCTCAGCTCCACCACCATCACCGACTCGGCGCGGCGCGCCGCCTCGGCCAGCGCCTGCGCGGGGAACGGCCACAGCGAGATCGGCCGGAACAGGCCCGCCCGCAAGCCCTGCGCTCTCATGTTCTCCACCACCGTGCGCAAAACGCGGGACACGATGCCATAGCCCACCAGCAGGAAGTCGGCGTCCTCTCCGCGATACAGCTCGTGCCGGCACTCCTTCTGTTGTGCCTCGCGGTACTTGGCCTCCATCTTCCGCTGGTGCGCTTCCAGCTCGTCGGTTTCAAGGTAGATGGAGGTCACCAGGTTCTTGCGGGTTTCCGGCGTGCCCCGCACCGCCCAGGGCTTCGGGGGCAACTCCGCTTCCGCGAACTCCAGCTCCAGCGGTTCCATCATCTGGCCCACAAAGCCATCGGTCAGCACCACCGCCGGGTTGCGGTAGCGGTCCGCGAGCTCAAACGCCAGCCGGGTCAGGTCGGCCATCTCCTGCACCGAAGCCGGGGCCAGCACCAGGTTGCGATAATTGCCGTGTCCGCCGCCCTTGACGATGGCCGCGTAATCGCTCTGTTCGGGAGCGATGTTGCCCAGGCCGGGCCCCCCGCGCATTACGTCCACGATCACACAAGGCAATTCCGCGCCTGCCAGGTACGACATGCCTTCCTGCATCAGGCTCAGCCCGGGGCCGGAGGAGGCCGACATCACGCGCACCCCCGCCGCTGCCGCCCCGTAAACCATGTTGATGGCCGCCACCTCGCTCTCCGCCTGCAGGAAGGTGCCCCCAACTTGCGGCAGGTAGAGCGCGGCTGCCTCTGCGACCTCGCTGGCCGGCGTGATGGGATACCCGTAGTACGCGCCGCAACCCGCCAGGATCGCGCCCTTGATGACCGCCACGTTGCCCTTACAGAGCTGGCGCATGGTGTCCTCCCCGCACTCCCGGCTTGGTCGGGGTCACAATGCAGTACACCGTGATAGCGCCCGGCTCGGGACAGCAGTAGAAGCAGATTCCGCACCCGGTGCAGGCCTGGCCGGTGTAGCGTGCCGGGTGCACCCCGTAGGCGCTCAATTCCGGCGCCAGTTCCAGGCACTTGGGCGGGCACGATTCCACGCACAGCCCGCACCCCTTGCACTCTTCCGTCTCGATGGTGACTTTGCCTCGTGCCGCCATGGCTTACCTTTCCGCCGGAACGGCCGCTTTTTCCGGCCTTTGCAGCCACTTGGTCCGCTCACAATACTCGTAGAGGGAATCGCGAAACTTGGGATGCGCGATGTCAATCAGCGCCTTGGCCCTCTCGCGGATGGACTTGCCGTGCAGGTACGCCACGCCGAACTCGGTGACGACGTAGCGGGTGAGCCCGCGCGAGGTCACCACGCCCGCCCCCGGCGCCAGCGTGGGCACGATGCGCGAGATCGCCCCGTCCTTGGCCGTCGAGGGCAGCGCCAGGATGGGTTTCCCGCCCTTGGAGCGCGCCGCGCCGCGCAGGAAGTCCACCTGCCCGCCGATCCCGCTGTAGAAATACGAGCCGATCGAATCCGAGCAAACCTGTCCCGTCAGATCAATCTGCAACGCCGAATTGATCGCCACCATGTTGTCGTTGCGCGCGATCTGGAAGGGGTCGTTGGTGTACGCCGAGGGATGAAACTCGAAGATCGGGTTGTTGTCCACAAAATCAAACAGCTTGCGCGTCCCCAGCACGAATCCCAGGATGATTTTGCGCGGCTTGAAGGTTTTGCGCTCCCCGGTCACCGCCCCGGCCTCGATGAGCGGGATCACGTTGTCGGAAATCAGATCAGCTCCGTGTGCACCCCCAGGTCGCGCCGGTCCATCAGGAAGGGAAGCACGGCGTCCGGAATGCCTCCGATACCCAGCTGGAGCACGGCGCCGTCTTCGATCAGCCCGGCAACATTGCCGGCGATGACGCGGTGCATATCGGTGATTTCCGTCGCCGGCAGTTCGCACAGCGGACGCGAGCTCTCCACGAAAACGTCAATCTGGCTCATGTGGATGAAGCTGTCGCCGTAGGTCCGCGGCATCTGGTCGTTCACCTGCGCGATCACGAAACGCGCGCAGCTGGCGGCGGTCAGCGTCGTGTCCACGCCCACCCCGAAGCTGCAGAAGCCGTGCGAGTCCGGGGGCGAGACCTGGATCAGCGCCACGTCCAGCGGCATCTGCCCGCTTTCGAACAGGCCCTCCACCTCGCTCAGGAATACCGGCGTGTAATCCGCCCGGCCGTCATTCACCGCCTGGCGCACGTTGCCCCCGATGAACATGGCGTTGTGACGGAAACTGGACGCCAGTTCGGGCGCGATGTAGCCGGCGTTGCCCAGCGTCATCAGGTGGACGATTTCCACGTCGCGCACCATCGGGGCGCGCTGAATCAGCGCGTCCACCAGCACCTCGGGCTCGGCGCAACCGGGATGGATGTACACCCGCATGCCCGATTGCACGCAGCGCAGCGCTTCCCCGGCCGGCCGCAGCTTCTGCTCGTATTCCGTCTCCCAGCTCATCCTCAACTCCTCGCCGTACCCGCCGCTGCGCCAAGCACCGCGGCTGCGGTTTCGTAACCCACCGCGGCATAGAAAATGGCGCGGTCAAAGAACTGCTCCAGCAGCTGCAGCATCTCCAGTTCGCTGAATACCTCGACCGGCCGGTCGATGCTTGCCTCCTTGTCCAGGAACTCCCACAGGTTGTCCTTGGTGAGCACAATGGCTTCCACCACCTGGCTGAACGGCACTCCCTGTTCCGCGCGCCGTGCCCCGATTTCCTTGTAGCGGACTTCGATATCGGCTTCGGTTTTACCCAGCAGCCAGTCGCCCAGGTGCCGGTAGACTTCGTAGACCCGCTGCCGCAGCTCGACGGCGGGCACATGATTGAAAGCGCTGGTTTTCTCCGATGTCTCCACCTTTGCCAGCAGGCTGCCGGCGAGTTCGTCCGAGTGGGTCTCGATCATGCGCACCAGGCGGTAGGCGAGCAGCATACGGTTGTCCTTCTTCCATCCTCCACTTGTCAGTTTCGGCCACGGCGGCGTCAGGCTACGGTGATTCATGTCACAAAACTGGGTGACTCCAATCACTCCGGCGGTACTGGTCCGGCATTTCTTCGCCTGTCCTGCTTTTCCGGTTGCCGCAAAGGGAATGGGGCGCGCATCAAGCAGCCGCGCCCGCATCTTTTTGTCCCTGGCGAGGAGACGCCATGGGCTTCCAGACGGAGGCGCGGCTGTTTCAGGCTTTCTGCAGCTACCAGCCTAGGTAAGAAAGAATTCCTTGGCCAGCTCAGCCCATTGATCGTCGGGCAGATTTTCGGCCACGCTGTCCATCGCGACTCCGCCGTCCTGCGCCAGCGCGCCCAACGCTGCCGGAACGTGGCGCTGCAACCGGCTCACCGATTCTTCCGTCCACCAGCGTGCCAGCGCTCCGCCCAGCAGGTTGCGGAAGTTGATTTTGGCATCGGGCGATTGCACGGTCAGCATCCAGCCGTCCCCGTAGGGATCGCGGCGCACCAGCGCCGGGTTAGCGGCGAGTGCGTCGTTGATTTCGGCCACGCTGCCTTCAATCGGCGACACCAGATCCACGGTCGTGCCGTTGCGGTGCAGGCTCACCAATTTTTGCCCCTGCCGCACCCACTGTCCCCGTTGTGGCAACGTGATGCTCTCGAGAGGCCCTGAGAGCTTGCTGGCGAAATCATCCATGCCCACCCGCACCAGCGTCGGGCTCTCACTCAAGGCCCAGGTGTGGCCGGGGTGATATCGCACATTGTCCGGTACCCTGAAGCCGCCCACCAGCGCTGCCAAGGGCCGGGGCGCGATCACCTCGTGCTTGGCCAGGCGGATATCCACCGGTACGGGCACGCGCTTACGCGTCAGCAAATAATCGATGGCCAGGAAAGCCATGAACGTAACCAGAACCAGTAGGACTGTCATATGCGCCTCCAGGGGCCGCACGCTGCGGCCTGCGGCGGCGACTTGCGCGCTCACCGCGCTTTCATGAAAGGCAATCGAGCAGCCGAAGGCGGGGTCATTCGTGACCGTTGCTTGCAGCCTGCTGAGAAGGAAGCAATTACGGGTTTTGTCGAGGAGCGCTCGCGGCCGGAGTGTAAGAAATTTCAATTCCGATTTGCTGAGGATCGCAACAGTGGGTCGGTACAGAAGCAGCGCATTTCCCGCGGGATTATTCCGGGAACGAGCGCGATCAGGGACTTACGTGGATCGCGACATCTGTTGCGTTTCGCCATGGGCATCGCGCAGAAACGCAACACCCAGGGCTGAAGCCCCGGTTTGGATTTGGCCGCGTGACGCAGCGCTAAAGCGCCGCTCTTCCCGCAACGGATCCCGGCACAGCGAATAGGGGAAGAGCAAGCCTTCAGGCCCGCGTATCGGACGAGCAGAACTCAGGCCTTCAGGCCCTGCACCCATCACCGCGACCGACAAAACAGGCCGGCCACGGCCGACCGGCCTATTTGAGGGCCTCCAGGCTACTTCTTCAGGGTGCGGATGAACTTCACCAGGTCGCCGATCTGCTCTGCGCTGAGTTTGCCGTCATAGGCAGGCATTTTGTTTTTGCCTTTCGTGATAAAGCCCGCCAGTTCGGCGTCCGACTGTTTCTGCACATCGGCGGATCCCAGGTCGCGCAGCGCCAGTTTCTTGCCCATGGCGGTTTCGCCTTTGCCATCGGCGCCATGACACATGGCGCATTTCGACTTAAACAGATCGGCGCCCGCGTTCTGGGCAGCCGACCAGGTCGAAAACGTCATGGCGAATGCCAGCATTGCCACTGAGGTTCTGAGCAGAATTCTCATGAAGTTTCTCCTAGTAGGTTGGGGAGCGCGAATTCTCCCGCCCTGCTCGTCGCATTTCACACGCCACGCCCGGCTCGTCCGTAACCTCTTGCAAATGCAAGCGCATTCTAGGCAAGGCGACGTCGCGGAACCATTCCGGACGCGGGAAAATACCCGCGGCAAGCGCGATATCCCGCAACTTTGGGCCGCAGTGCGCCTCGCCTTTGCCCCCCAGCCGTGACCCAAGCCCCTGAAAACAAACTCTCCCAAGCCTTCGTTGGGGGACTGCCGTATTTGGCCAGCGGAGTGCGTTCAGGAGAGGGCGGGTCCGGGGGCTTGATGTGGAACCGACGTTGATGGTGATCGGTTTGAACCACCGCACGGCGCCGGTCGCCGTGCGCGAGCGCTTCTACCTGAGCGAAGACAACCGCGCCTCGGCCGCGCGCGAGCTGGCGGGCGCCGAGGGCGTGGAAGAAATTCTGATTCTGGCCACCTGCAACCGGACCGAGTTCATACTGTGGGCCAGCGACCCTGCTGCCGCAGCCAATTCTATTCTCTCTTTCCTCACGCACCACTATGGGTTGAAGTTGTGCGAGTGGAAACACTTTTACCGGCTGTTGGACGAGGGAGCGCTGGTCCACATCTTCCGCGTGGTCTCCGGCCTTGATTCCATGGTTCTCGGGGAACCGCAGATCGTGGCCCAGGTCAAGGACGCCTGGTCGCTGGCGCAGAAGGCGGGCACCACCGGGCGTTTCCTCGATGCCGTGCTGCAGAAGGCGCTCACCGTTTCCAAGCGGGTGCGCACTGAAACCGCCATCGGCAACTCGGCGGTTTCGGTGCCCTACGCCGCGGTTGAGCTGGCCCGGCAGATTTTCGGTTCGCTGGAACATCGCAAGGTGCTTCTGCTGGGCGCGGGCAAGATGAGCGAGCTCTCGGCGCAATATCTCAAGAAGAACGGCGCCTCCGAAATCCGCGTGATCAATCGCACCCTCGAACATGCCCGCGAGCTGGCAACCAAGCTGGGCGGCGTGCCTGTGGCTTTCGAGCAGCGCTGGGCGCACTTTGTGGAAGCCGACGTGGTCATCAGCTCCACCTCGTGCCCGTACATCATCTTCAACCGCGATGAAGCGGAGTTGCTGGCGCGTGCCCGGGCGGGCCGCCCCCTCTGCCTGGTGGACATCGCGGTGCCCCGCGACCTTGATCCCGCCGTGCGCCAGGTTCCCGGGATGTTTCTCTACGACGTGGACGACCTCGAGCGCACGGTGCAACACAATTCCGGCGAGCGCGAATCCGCCGCCGCCGAAGCCCAGAAGATTGTGGCGGCCGAAGCGCGGGAATTCCGCCGCAAGCTGCTGGCCGAGCGCGTGGTGCCCACCATCGTCGCCCTGCGCCAGCGCCTCGACCAGATTTGCCGGCAAGAGCTGGACTCCTATCGCGATGAGTTCGGGCCTTTGACCCGGGACCAGGAACAAGCACTCATTCGGGCTACTTCCCGGGTCATGCAGAAGATTGCGGGAGCCCTGGCCCGCGAACTCAAGGAAGTTCCAGAAAAGGCGGAGCAGGAGCAGATGACGGCTGTCGTCCAGCGCCTGTTCCACCTGGATCCGCCTGAGCGGCGGCTGCCGGCGCCAAGTTCCGAACGGAAGGAGCAGGTCCATGCATAAACCCATCGCAGAACCGCCGCAACGCGACCGCGCGCAGTGGAGCAGCACCCAGGCGTACACCATGGCGGTGCTGTGCCTGGTGCTGGGACTGGCGCTTGGCTACCTGTTCCGCGGTTCCGCCACCAACACCGCCCAGGCCGCCGCGCCGGATGCGTCGGTCCAGCAGCAGGCGCCGGCGGGCATGCCTGCCGGACCTCCCGGCGCGAATCTGACGCCGCAGCAGAAGCAGGAGATGCTGGCCAAGGCCGCCGAGCCCATGCTCAAGATGCTGCGGCAGAATCCCGCCGACTGGGAAACCCTGGTGAAGATCGGCAACTTGTACTACGACGCGCAGGACTATCCCAAGTCCATCGAGTACTACGAGCGCGCGCTCAAATTCCAGCCCAGGAATGCGGATGTGCGCACCGACATGGGCACGGCGTACTGGTACACGGGCAACGCCGACCGCGCGCTGTCGGAGTTCAGCCGTGCCCTCAAGGACCGGCCCAACTATGCCAGCACCCTGTACAACATGGGCATCGTGCGCTGGCAGGGCAAGATGGATCCGGCGGGAGCAGTCTCGGCCTGGCAGAAGCTGCTCGATACCAATCCCGGCTATCCGCAGCGGCAGCAGGTGCAGGAGCTGATCGAGCGGGCCCGGCAGCACGCCAAGGGCTAAGATTGGCGCTCCCATAACCCCGACAAAGGCGTCAGCGGGGGAAGCTGCGGCTCCCCCCGGAAAAGTTGTTGCGGGAGCCCGTCGTCAAATGGGGGATTTGGGAACCCTCCGCGCCAGTTTTTCATTTCATTCGGTGGCGCTCGCGGAGATGCTCGATGAAGGCGGGGAAGAGCGGGCCTTCAGGCCCGCGTTAGCGATCTTCGTAAAATCTGGCCTTCAGGCCCTGCGCGACAAAGACGCGGCCGGGGCGGAAGCCCCTATTTCCGCGCGAGACAACGCGGCGCTAAAGCGCCGCTCTTCCCCCAATCGTTCGACCATGGCGACGTCGTTTATTCGATGCCATCGCGATGCTCGCGCGGCCCGCGTCCCCGACTGTCGTCAAATGCGGGACCTGGGAACCCTCCGCGGCGCCGCTTTTCCACTTCGTTCGGCGCACTCGCGAGGATGCTCGATGAATGCAGGGAAGAGCGGGCCTTCAGGCCCGCGTTAGCGATCTTCGTAAAATCTGGCCTTCAGGCCCTGCGCG
>JAMXLI010000227.1 GCA_024281115.1 Terriglobales bacterium
CTAAGTCCGAATACGCAAAGTTGTTTTTTTGCGTCGGCTTCCACCCAGGCAAGTGGGCGAAAGTTACCGGGGGGGCACCGCCCCATGCTGGCGCTCGGCCCGCCGGAAAGCCTCGCCAGAGCACAAGCCTCCTCGGGAGCAGAGCGCAATCTCGGTGCCGTCTTCATAGCCCGGCGCGCCAGTGCCTGCACACTATTCCCGCCCGCGCGCGATCGCTTTCATGCCGCGCCGTCCCAGCAGCAGCATGATCACGCCGAAGACGAGCAAGATCACTCCCCAATCCAGATTGATGTTGACGCCCAGGGAGCGCTGGTAGATGTCGCTGCGGCCCAGCGCTCCGAAGCCGCAGAGCAGCAGGCCCAACAGGGTGAAGAGCACGCCAATCGGCAGTCGAATGTCGATTCCCATACCGTTCCTAGCGAAAGATGATATTGAGCACCAGCGTCACCGCCAGCACTAGCACCGCCAACGATGCCGGACGCCCGTACCAGGGCAGGTGGTGCTCCTTGGGCCGCTCGGTGAGCGCATACACCAGTCCGGTCAGTTCCGCGTCCGGCCGCGGCCGGGTGGCCAGGCTGACCACGAGGGTCACCGCGAAGCACGTCGTCCAGGCGAAAATGGCGGTCCAGAAGTTTTGCGCCATTTCGCTGGGATAGTTGTGAACGATCGATCCCAGCCATCCTCCCTTCAGGCCGGCCACCGCGCCCACCGGCAGCGTCAATCCATGATGCAGGGCGGCGGCGGAGGTGCCCGACAGCAGGCCGAAGAAGGCCCCGTGTCCGGTAGCGCGCTTCCAGAACATGCCTAGCAGGAAGGTCGCAAACAGCGGCGCATTCACGAAGGCGAATACCAGCTGCAGCATGTCCATGATGTTGTTGAAGCGCGTGGCGGCATAGGCCGCGGCCACCGAGAGCGCAATGCCGAAGACCGTGGCCAGGCGGCCCATCCACAAGTAATGCTCGTCCCGCGCATTGGGGCGGATGTAAGACTGATAGATGTCGTACGTCCACACCGTATTGAAAGCCGTCACATTGCCCGCCATCCCCGACATGAAACTGGCGAGCAGCGCCGTCAAGCCCAGCCCCAGGATCCCGGTGGGAAAGTAGCGCAGCAGCATGTTGGGCACGGCCAGGTCGTAGTCGAGCACCGGTTGGCCGTTGCGGTCGCGGAGAGCGTGTCCGCTCTCGTCGAGCTTGGGCGGAATGAGGCCTTTGCCGGCGACGGTCCGGATCTCCGCGGGATTGCCCGGCTGCGGGGCGCTGCTGGGAGTGGTGGGAACGGAAATCGCGATCAGGCCGGGCAGGATCACCAGGAAGGGGAAAAACATTTTAGGGAAGGCCGCGATCAGCGGCGTGCGGCGCGCCGCGCTCATGGAATTCGCTGCCATCGCGCGCTGCACTACCAGGAAGTCCGTGCACCAGTAGCCGAACGACAGCACGAAGCCCAGCCCCATGACCAACCCGAACCACTCCACACCCAGCGGATTGGTACTGGCGCTCTGCATGCCCTGCCAGGAATGCGTAAATCCGGCCGGCACCGAGCGCTTTAAGCCTTCCCAGCCGCCCACGTTCCGCAATCCTAGCCAGACCAGCGGCAAGAACCCGGCCACGATCAGAAAAAACTGCAGCACCTCGTTGTAGATTGCGCTGGTGAGTCCGCCCAGGAAGATGTAGGCGAGCACAATCAGCGCCGAAACAACCACGCTGAAATGGAAAATCCAGGTGGCGGGCAGGTTCATCCGCTGGAAGGGCAGGTCCAGAATGTGCAGCGTCTCGATCAACCGCGCCATGGCGTACATCGAAATCCCCGAGGAGAACACCGTCATGGTGGCGAACGACACTGCGTTCAGGCCGCGGGTCTTCTCATCGAATCGCAGGCGCAGGTACTCGGGGACGGAGCGCGCGCGCGAGCCGTAATAGAACGGCATCATGAACACGCCCACAAACACCATGGCCGGGATGGCGCCAATCCAGTAAAAATGGCTGGTGGCGATCCCGTACTTGGCGCCGGAAGCGGCCATCCCGATCACTTCCTGCGCGCCCAGATTGGCCGAGATGAAGGCCAGGCCGCAAATCCAGGCGGGAATCGAGCGCCCGGCCAGGAAGAAGTCGGTGCTGGTCTTGACAAATCGTTTCAGCACCACGCCGATGCCCAACACCGAGACGAAGTACACCAGCATGATGACCCAGTCGATGGTGGTTAATCCCACGCGTCCCCCGCGAACCCAAGGCGTTTGCGCTGTCTCGCTTGCGGGAACCTTACCAACCCCCGACCTCCCCAGCAAGCGATTAGTCTGGCGCGGCGCCCGATTGTAGGACCGCAGGCATCTCCCCCGCAGCCGGAGTTGCCCCGCGCCCTTCCCGCCCGCGGCGCTATGCGATAATTCCTGGGAGGAGATGCAATGAGTTCGAGCGCTACCAACCCCTCGGAACACACGGTGTTCTGTGCGAAACTGCAGCGGGACCTGCCCGGGCTGGACGAGCCGCCCTTCGACAATGAACTGGGACGGAAGATCTACGAGCACGTCTCGCGCGAAGCCTGGGATAGCTGGACTGAGCACTGCAAGATCCTGCTGAACGAATACCGTCTGAACCCGGCCAACCGCGAGCACCAGGACTTCATCGTGCAGCAGATGGAGCAGTTCTTCTTCGGGCAGGGGTCGAGCCTGCCTTCCGAGTTCGTCCCACCCAAACCCTGACCTGGTTCAGCCGCAGCCGGGGAGTTCCACCGCCGTGGTATTTCCGCCGCAGAGCAGGACGCCCACCCGTTCTCCGCGCTGCGGCTGGTAGCGCCCGGACAGCAGCGCGGCCAACGCGGCTGCGCCTCCCGGTTCGGCGACAATGCGCAGCACCTGCCACAGCGCCTGCTGGGCGCGCTCAATGGCGTCATCGCTCACCAGCACCACGGATTCCACATAGCGTTGCGCCAGCGGAAACATGATTTCTCCCACGCGCTTCGGCGCCAGTGAATCGGCGGCGATTCCGCCCGCCTCGGTATCCACGGGGCGGCCCGCCTCCAGGGCTCGGGCCAGGGTCGGCGCCAGCTCTGGCTCGACGCCAATCAATTTCAGCTCCCCGGCATACCAGGCGGCGATGCCGCCGATCAGCCCCCCGCCGCCCACGGCCACCAACAGCGTATCCAGTCGTCCCGCTTGTTCTTCCAGCTCCAGCCCGACGCTGCCCTGTCCCAGCAGAGTTTCCACCTGGTCGTAGGCGTGGACCTCCAAAGCGCCCGATTGTGCGCTCCACTCCTGGCTGGCGGCGAGCGCGTCCACGTAGCGCTCTCCTGCAATCACCAGCTCGGCACCATAGCCGCGGATTCGATCTGTTTTGGCCCGCGAAGCCACGCGTGGAACGAAGATCCGCGCCGGCTTGCCCAGCTGGCCAGCGGCGAAGGCCACCGCAGCCCCATGGTTTCCGCCGGAGGCCGCCACCACTCCCGCCCTGGGAACCTGGCGCAGCAGCAGGTTGGCGAAGGCGCCGCGCGCTTTAAATGAACCGGAGTGCTGCAGCAGCTCCAGCTTGAACACCAGATCCACCCCCTTCAGGCCGAAGTCCGCGCCATCCACTTCAATCACCGGGGTGCGGCGAATGCGCGAACGAATCAG
Source organism: Terriglobales bacterium (assembly GCA_024281115.1). GTDB lineage: Bacteria > Acidobacteriota > Terriglobia > Terriglobales > Acidobacteriaceae > JAMXLI01. Next base: position 3,608 of record JAMXLI010000227.1, read on the forward strand.
CCCGTAGGTGCGCTCAATTGCCGCCCGGGTCACGCTTATGCGAGGAAGGGCGGCGTCGGGAGCGGACATGAAGTCGAGTTTACATGCCCGCGTGGCGGTGGGGCAGCCGTACAGCCGTGCCCAGAAGCCTCAGAAGCGCAGGACCAGCCCGGTGGAGAAGCGGAAGTTGTTTTGGCTGTTGCCGAGCAGCGGAATGCTGAACAATCCCGTACGAATGTAGTCCACCTGCGCCACCCGGATTGCCAGACCGGGGAGGACACGGTAATCCAGACCTCCTCCCAGCGCGGTGGCGAAGGAGGTGTCACTCAGCGTACCCGTTGAAGAATTGGCGAAGCTGTTGCTCGAGTGCACCGCCCCGGCCATGGCGTGAATGAACGGCGTCACCCGCCAGATAGGCAGGTACAGCCGCGGCCCGAACAGGAAAGTGTACGAGCTGGTGCTCACGTTGGCCGCGCCGCTGCACAGGATCGCGGGGCAACCCACGAAAGTCCCTACGCTGTGAGCGCTGCCATAGGTACCGCCAAAATCGGCGACCAGGCCCACCCAGCGGATCGGCTTATACGCCAGAGAGGCGTTCCAGCCGTTCAGGCTTATGGTGCCCACCGGCTGAATGGGTAAATAGCCGGCGCGCACGTACGAGTAGCCGCCGAACAGCTCGCCTTTGGGAAGTAATTGCGCCGAAGCCATTAGCGGGGCGCAGAGAATCAGGAAACATAGAATTTTTCGCATGATTTGCAGTGGCTCTGGTTTGGCTGGACGTTAACCGTATGAACCAGCTTTCATGGGGAAAGTTGCGTACGCGTTAGCCGCAGTTGCCCTCCACCTGCTTCATGTGCGGCAGTTGGACGTTTTGAAGTTCCGTGGCAATAGGAGCATCGAACCCTGGTCCGGGACGGCGGCATCCAAAAACACGGTCGATAGCTGTGGGAGAGGAGGCGGCAATGCTCTCCAGATGTGCGAATCCTTCCTGCTCGACTCCATTCCGCTATCTGCGGGATGGCCGCTTGTTCCAAGCCGAAGCTTCCTCGGGCAATGTCAGGCCGGTTCTCGATTTGGCCGCCCCATTCGACCCGGAGTTTGAGGCCGCGGATGCGGGTCGCTTTGTGCAACTGCGGCCAGCGCACAAAAAAGAATTGTTCTGGTTGTGCGGGAAGTGCTGCCGGACGCGCACGCTCATTTTTGCAAAGGACGGGGGCCTGGCAGTGGTGCCGCTGCGCAGCGGGGGTGCCAGTCGTGCGGCCGCCTAGGCCTGTCGCGGCGCGTACGCTGGTAGCGCGCGCTCGTAACGTCCGGTGAGCGCATACCAGCGGATTTTCAGCACATCCACGAACATGCGCATTCCGTCTTTGATAGGGCGTAATTTTGTGCGATGGTCGTGCGCCCAGAGCACCGGCACCTCCCGGGTCCGCAGCCCCGCCCGCGTGGCCAGGAAGAGCAACTCCGGGTCGAAGCCCCAGCGCTCAATTTTTTGCTGCGCGAACAGAAAGCGGGCGGCCGGCGCGGTAAAGGCCTTGAATCCGCATTGCGTATCTTTGAAATTCAGTCCCAGCGCGGAACGCAGGAGCAAATTAAAGATCCGTCCAATCACTTGGCGGAACAGCGACTGCCGCCCGGTTTGCGTTTCGCTCGCCAGCCAGCGGGATCCGATGGCAATGTCAGCGCCTTCCTGCAAGGCGGCGAACAGTTTGGGCGCTTCTTCAATTGGCGACGACAGATCGGCATCGCTGAACAGCAGCATCTCTCCCTGCGCGCTGAGCATGCCATGGCGGACGCTGTATCCCTTGCCCCGGTTCCCCGGGTTCTCGAGCAAACGCACGCAGGGCTCGCGGGCGGCGAAGCCCCGCACAACGTCCGCCGTCTTATCCCCCGAACCATCGTTCACCACGATGATTTCCGCGCGCCAGTTGCTCTCTTTCACATACCGCAGCACCTTTTCCAGCGAGGTCTGCAGACGTTCGCCTTCGTTGTAAGCGGGTATAACGATGCTGTAGGTCGGGCGCTCCATGCCGTGTCTTGACCGGCGCCCGCAGGCGGCACCGCCGTCACAGTCGGAGTGTACTCGTCCCGGGCTGCTTTAGGAATGGCGGCGGGACCAGGCTGGGTCCGCCGCTATGGAACTTGCCGCCTAAACTGCCACTTGCAGCTGCCGCGACAGCATATCGAAGAACTCCACGATCAGCTCTTCGTCCCACAGGCCGGCGCGCGCTTCCTCGCGCATGGTTTTTGCCGCGTGCTCATGCGTCAGAGCAGGTTTATAGGGCCGCGATGTGCGCAGCGCATCGTAAACGTCCACGACTTGCAAGATGCGCGGCAACAGCGGAATCTCCCGCCCGCGCAGGCCGTCCGGATATCCTGTGCCATTCCAGTGCTCGTGATGATGGCGGATGATGGGTAGAACCCGGCGCAGCGATTTCAGGGGTTTGCAGATGGTTTCGCCGGTGACTGGGTGCTTCTTCATGATGGCCCATTCGTCCGGACTTAGATCGCTTCCCTTTTTCAGGATCTCGTCGGGAACCGCGATTTTCCCCAGGTCGTGCAGGTAGCCGCCGCGCTTGAGCGCGGTCAATGAAGGATCGTCCAGGCCCAGATGCCTTCCCAGTTCCGACGCGTAGCGCGCCAGCCGCTCGCAATGTCCCTCCGTGTAAGGATCGCGCGCTTCAACGCTCAGCCCCAGCGTGCACAACACCGACTCTGCGTTCTCCAGTTCGTCGGTAAACTCTTTCAGCTTCAGCAGTGACTTGACCCGGGCGAACAGCTCCTCCGGAAAAATGGGTTTGTTCAGGAAATCGTCAGCTCCAGCTTCAATGCCGCGCACGCGGTCCCCGCGATCGGTGAGCCCGGTAATCATCACGATGGGAATCAGGCGCGTAATCGGGTCATCCTTTAGTTCCCGGCACAGCTCGTAGCCAGACTTCCCGGGCATCACTACGTCGAGCAGGATGAGGTCGGGGTGGTGCTTGCGAATCTCCACTTCCGCCTTGTCCACATCCAAGGCGGTCACCACGTCGTAGCCCTTCGACACCAGCAACTCCCGCGTCAGCAATGCGTTTTCCGCATTGTCATCGACCACAAGGATGGTGGGCGACTTGCGCATGAATAGGATGTCGGGCATACCCGAATTGGATGAGAGAAACAGAGTGTCAGTTGTATTCCGCGAGAGGGGGGACTTCATGGAAGAGCAGCTCTGCCCGGCTTTGATTGAGGTCCACGCGGCGAACATTCTATGCCAATAAGGGAATTCTCGCGAACCTTTACCCTCGCACAGAGTGTCCCGCCCTTGCCGCTCCCCCACAGGGTAAGTACCGTCTCATTATGCGTGGCTCGCGAATTCCACTCCTGGCCGGCATTTGCGTACTGATGTTCGCCGCCGGTTTGGCTGCGGCTACAAAGAAGCACGTGATCGGATTTGGTAAATGGACTTCGGTGCAGTGGAACGTGGGCGGAGCCGAAGATCAGCCGCTGCCGTTGAAAGTACGCGCTCTCTACGTGGATGATCGGCTGCGCGAATTTACCCTGGGCGAAGCGCACGATGTTACGGACCGCATCTTTGTCGTCCGCCGGGCATTCCGCCTCAATGACCAGCTGCCTTCCGATCGCGACAAGCGGCTGCGCTGGCGCTGGGAGCGCGGAGGCTGGCTGCTGGTGGACCGCGCCTCGGGACGCGTCACCTCTCTCAATCTGCCCCTGTTCGACGCCTTCCACACTTCGGCGGCCTGGTTCCGCGATTACGCGGGCTACTGCGGCGTCTCCGACGATGGCGCCAGGGTGTACGCCATGGTCGCCCAGCTCGGCCGCAAGAAGCCCGTCATCAAGCAGGAGATCGGGCCGACCATTGCCGGCGACCTGCCGGATGCACAATGCGAACTCCCGGAGTGGCATCGCGCCCCGGTACGCGTGACTTTCCGGCCGCGCGCGGGGGAGAGCCTCACCTTTACGGTGCGCGGACACGTCGCCGACCTGCTGAGTGAGCCCGACGAATAACTCGGCTGAGGGGCGAAGCGAAGCGGCTCACTCCGGCAAGAGAGAACAAAACTCCGGAACTGCACCGCCAGCCTTAGGCGTGGCCGTCCCGTACCTGTTCGTAGGCATGCGCCAGGCGCAGAATGGTGGCTTCTTCGAAATGCTTTCCCAGCACCTGCAATCCCACCGGCAGGCCTTCGCGCGTCTCGCCACAGGGAACCGAGAGACCGGGGATGCCCACCAGATCGGCGACCACGGTGTAAATGTCGGCCAGGTACATGGCCAGCGGATCGTCGGCCTTCTCACCCAGCTTGAATGCCGGCGTCGGGCACGTAGGAGTGACGATCGCATCCACCTGCTTGAACACCTGCTCGAAATCACTGGCCAGCAGTGTTCGTACTTTTTGCGCTTTCAGATAATAGGCGTCGTAATAGCCGGCGCTCAGCGCATAGGTGCCCAGCATGATGCGGCGTTTCACCTCCGCGCCAAAGCCCTCATCGCGCGTCCGGCGGTACATATCCGTCAGCCCGCGGGCAGCGGCGGCGCGATGCCCGTAGCGCACGCCGTCGTAGCGGGCGAGGTTGGACGACGCCTCCGCCGTAGCCACCACATAGTAGGTAGGAATGGCATACGAGGTGTGCGGCAAGGTGACCGGCACGATTTCGCAACCCAGGGTGGCAAGTTTCTGGATGGCTGCTTCCACCGCGCTGCGCACTTCGGGGTGTAAGCCTTCTCCGAAATATTCCCGCGGCACACCCAGGCGCTTGCCGCGCACCGGCTTTTCCAGCTCCGCTTCGTAATCGGGCACCGCGACGTCGGCCGAAGTTGCGTCATTGGGATCGCGCCCGGCGATGGTGCGCAACACGATGGCCGCGTCCCGCGCGCTGGACGCCAGCGGTCCAATATGGTCGAGGGAGGACGCGAAGGCAATCAGCCCATAGCGCGACACCCGGCCGTAGGTCGGCATCAGGCCCACCACCCCGCAGAACGATGCCGGCTGGCGAATTGATCCGCCGGTATCGGAACCGAGCGCGAATACCGCGGTACCGGCAGCAACCGCCGCCGCCGATCCGCCCGACGATCCTCCCGGCACGCGGGCGAGGTCCCGAGGATTGCGCACCGGCCCGTACGCCGAGTTCTCGTTCGACGAACCCATGGCGTACTCGTCGCAGTTGGTTTTCCCCAGGATAACTGCACCCGCGGCTTCCAGTTTCGCCACCGCCGTGCAGTCGTACAGCGGAACAAAATTCTCCAGCACCTTCGAGCCTGCCGTGGTGCGGACGCCCCGCGTAACCATCACGTCTTTAATGCCCACGGGTACGCCCGCCAGGGGTGGCAGAGGCGCGCCCTGCTCCGCTAGCTGGTCGATTTCCGCCGCCTTCGCCAGCGCCCGCTCGCGGCAGATCGAGAGATAGGCGTGAATCTCGCCGTCTACACCGTGAATGGCGTCGTAGTAGGATTCGGCCAGCGCCTGCGCGCTCATGTTTCGCTCCGCCACCGCGGAGCGGGCGGCTGCGATCGTCATTCCTGCCAGCTTCAACGTCACTCTCCGTTCGAAACCTGTTTTCGGGGGCTTCTTACCTCTCGATCACCTTGGGCACGGTGAAAAATGTGCCATCGGTTTCCGGCGCGTTCTGTAGAGCCTGCTCGCGCGCAAAGGACTTACGCAGGCCATGCAGCACGTCCTCGCGCGAGGCATAAGCAAAACGCTCGCTGCCCGACTTGGTCGCATCCACCCCGTAGCGGTCCGACACCTGGGCCATGGGTTCCACCCCCGATGTGTTCAGTTCATTCAGGCGGTCCACGTAGTTCAAAATCGAGTTCAGGTCGGCGACCATGCGCTCGCGCTCTTGGGGAGTCAATTCCAGGTTGGCCAGGTCGGCGACGTGCAACACGTCCTGCTCGGTTACTTTCATTGCGGCTCCTCATAGCCGGCCCGCGGCCAATGGAACTGATCGCCCTCGGCCGGCGGGATTGCTGCCCGGAAACTGGAATGAGACAGCTTAGGCGCGCTTGCGGGGATGTGCCGCTTCGGGGCTGCCGGGGCGGGCTGCATCTTGCTGTTGCCGGTTGGCAACCTCGCCGGGCAACAAGAACGCGATGCGCTTCACGCTATGGTTCACGAACTCATTGACCGCTGCCAGGTATTGCGGCGCCAGGCCCATCAACTGCGCGCGCCAGGTCGCATCCGGCACCTGCACACAGAGCACGCCATCGGCGAATTCGACGGCTTGGGTTTTGTCAGCAACCGCCGTCCCGCACACCAGCGGCCAGGCCAGCACCGGCGCTTCGTCGGCGGGCATGCGTCCCAAGTTCTGGGCCATGATCTTCTGCAGGCCTGCTCCCGCACGTTCCACTGCTCACCTCGGTCGGTTGAATTGTACCCGGCGATTCTAGCATTCTGTGGCGCCCGGGGTGTCCTCCGATTGCGCTGGGTCAGCTTAGGCCGGGAACTCGCGCGTCACAAATTGCAATGCCGCTTCCTTGTCGCGGAAGCGTCCTTCGAGCTGTGCATCCTCCACGGCTGCCAGGATCTGCTTGAAACGCGGGCCGGGCCGGTAGCCGGCGGCGATCAGGTCGTTCCCGTTGACCAGCGGCCGCGGACGAATCTCCTCCGCAGGCAGCGAGCGCAGTTTATCGCTGGCATACTCATAATTGCCCAGGTCGCCGTGGCTGGCCAGGCAGTCCAACCGATGCAATTCCAGGTGCTCCGTGAAGCGCGGCAGGCGCAGGAACCTTTTCAGGGTAGATTCCTTCATGCGGGTGATATCAGCGAAGCGCATGTGGTTGGCAACCAGGGCCAGGACCTGATCGGTGTCGTCATTGGAAAAACGCAGGCGACGGCAGATTTCGCGTGCCACGGCCACTCCCACTTCGACGTGCCCATCGAAGCGGATGCGGTCGGGCGCGACACGGAAGGTTGCAGGCTTCCCCACATCGTGCAACAACGCTCCCCAGGCCAGCGTCCGGGAACAGCCGGCTCCCAGCTGGCGCAGCAGCAGCAACGTGTGCACGAACACGTCCCCTTCGGGATGAAATTGCGGCGGCTGTTCCACCCCCTTCATCCGGGCCACTTCCGGAAGTATCCGGGCGAGCAGGCCCGAGCCGTCCAGCAGCTCAAAGGCCCTCTGGGCTCGGCCTTCGGTCAGCATCTTGGTCAACTCCTCGCGGATTCTCTCCCGGCTGACCTGGGCGATCTCCGCCGCCCGCGACTGAACCGAGGCGAAGGTTTGCGCCTCGATGGCGTAGTCGAAACGCGCGGCAAAACGCACCGCGCGCATCATGCGCAGCTTGTCTTCGCGGAAACGTTCCTCTGCATCGCCGATGGCGCGGACCACGCCGGCCTTGATGTCGGCCAGGCCACCCACGTAGTCGAGCACGCGGTCGGTGACGGGATCGTAAAGCAGACCGTTAATGGTGAAATCGCGGCGCTGGACATCTTTCTGCGGGTCGTCGGTATACTGCACCCGGTCGGGGTGCCGGCCGTCGCTGTACCCAATGTCGCTGCGGAACGTGGCCACTTCGACGCAATCCTTGCCTCCCTCGCCCTCGTCCCTTAAATCATCCTCCGCCACCAGCACCACCCCGAACTGCGCCCCCACGCCAAAGCTGCGGGGGAACATGCGGAGCACCTGCTCAGGCGGGGCGTCGGTGGCCACGTCGTAGTCGGCGGGCTCGCGCTCGAGCACCAGGTCGCGCACGCATCCGCCCACGAAATAGGCCTGATGACCTGCCGCCCGTAACTCGCGGACGATCTGCGCGGCGAACTCAAACTTTTTGGGCATGGCAGGCGACGACTCCGCGCTCCGCTGGCGCTGCACTAATATATAGATGCATGGCGGATGCATTCATCCTGGGCATCGAGAGCTCGTGCGACGAAACCGCGGCCGCGGTAGTCCGCTCGGGCGAGCAAGTGATCTCGAATGTGGTGTACTCGCAAGTCGCCACCCACCTTCCTTATGGCGGAGTCGTGCCCGAACTCGCCTCCCGCGAGCACCTCCGCGCCATCGTTCCCGTGGTCCGAAAGGCGCTCGAAGATGCAGGGCACACCTACGAATCGGTGGACGCGCTGGCGGTCACGCAAGGCCCTGGCCTGGCCGGATCTCTGCTGGTCGGCATCAGTTACGCCAAGGCGCTCGCCTTCGCGCTGGAGAAACCCCTGGTCCCGGTGAACCACCTGGAGGGGCACATTCACGCCGTGCTGCTGGAGGAACGCCAGAAGGGCAACCACCAGCTCGAATTTCCGGTTCTCGCGCTTGTCGTCTCCGGCGGCCACACGCATTTGTACCTCGCCGAGCAGCAGGCCGCCGCCTGGACCTACAGGAACATCGGCCACACCCGCGACGATGCCGCCGGCGAGGCCTTCGACAAGGTTGCCAAGCTGCTCGCTCTGGGGTACCCGGGCGGTCCTATGATTGACTACCTGGCCCGCAGCGGAAATCCCACCGCTGTGAACTTTCCGCTTTCGCAGATCAAGCATCGCGACCGTCGCGACAGCGGCACACCCGCCGCACAGGGCCCGCGTTTCGACTTCTCTTACAGCGGGATCAAGACCAGCGTGCTGCGCTACATTGAAACGCAGGGCATGAAGGACACGATTGAAGCGCGCCGGTTCGCCCTGGCCGGTGTGCAGCGGCCGGCGCCCGCCGACTACCTGGCGAATTGCGATCGCCGCACCCTCGACCTCGTCGCCTCGTTCCAACGGGCCATGGTCCGCGACCTGGTGGAAAAGACCCTGGCGGCGGCGCGTGAATACAACGTCGCCACCGTGTTCGTAACCGGGGGAGTCGCAGCCAACTCGGAGGTGCGGCAGACCTTTGCCAGCGCGGCGGCCTCCGAAGGCTTGCCGGTGTACTTCCCCTCCCGCCCGCTCTCCACCGACAATGCCGCCATGATTGCCGCGGCCGCCTACCCCAAGTTCCTCGCCGGCCGCTTCGCCCCCGACGATCTCTCGGCGGAAGCCTCGCTCCCGCTGCGTTAGCTGGCATGTAGGGGGCGCCGCGCGACCTGTGCAGACGCGCGGCACCACGGTTTGCTCACTTCTTGCTGTTTCTGGGTTTGAAAACCCGCCGGAGAATTACTGCGGCACGTGCTCGCCGAGGGCGGTGCTCAGCGCTATCTGCAATTGCGATTCGATATCAATGTCTTTGAAGATGGCGTAATTAGCGCGCTTCTCGGTCTCGGAAAAGCCGCTTTGCCGCCCCGCCAGAATTACGATCGGAATGGCTGAGGTTTCTGGCTTGGCCTTGAGCGCGGTGATGAACTCGCTGCCCGACATTTTCGGCATCTGCATGTCGGTAATAATGATGTCCGGATTGACGCTGCCCAGGGTCTCCAGGGCTTCCACCGGGTTGGTGGCGGCCTCCACGATGAAGCCCCGTTCCTCCAGGAAACGGCAGACGGTGTGGCGGATCAGCATGGAATCGTCCACCACCAGCGCGATGCGGCCCATCTGCTTCCTCCGTTCCCGCCCGGCACCACAGGGTTCGAAGCCCAGTAAACCAACAAAGGCACGAAGGGCTCAAGTTACGTTCGTACCAGGCGGACCCCAAGGAAAAGGCGGACCAAAACGGCGGGGACGCACCCCTCCTCACCGGTCCCGCAACCGGACTTATCAGCCATTTTCAGCGGGGAGCGTAGACCCTAGGCTTCATTGATCGCGTTGCTATCTTCGATCGCCATGTCCTTGAATTCGCTGGCTTCGAAGATGTCGCCGCATTCGAGGCACTCGACAAATTCCGAGTCCTCTTCGCGGGCCACGATCTGAACCCGTGGGTGCCTACACGGAGGCTGCATGCTGATTCTCTTATCGGGGAGTGGCAGACGCTGGAACGTGCTCATACATTCCGGATCCCCGGCTCGGAGGGCAGCCAGGAACCTTCTGGCCCGGAATTGCCGGTATTGTGGGACGGCGGGTGGGCAATGTCAAGCCCCGCCAGGCCAGTCGCCACCCCCAAGGTTCGCGCGCTGGAGTCGCCTCAGCCGCAGTTGCAGAGTTTTGCGCTCCCGGCTACCAGGCGCCTCCAGGCGTGGACGCTCTTGCCCTCTCACCTTGTTTTCTCACGGCCGGGCTGCTCGTAACGAACGTCGCCCGGCAGCGAAGTCCTGCGCCACCAGCCTCATGGGTTCTGGCTTCCTGCGAAAACCTGAGCTCCCCCTTGCAACCTATCGCCCCAAAACCGCACCTCAGGTTAAAGCAAGCATTTCGGAGGTGATTATGCTGTGGACCCTATTTGTGATCCTGCTGATCGCATGGATTCTCGGGCTCGTGGGCACGTATCAAATCGGGGCGTTTGTGTGGCTGTTGCTGGTTGCGGCATTGGTCGTTCTGGTGATTCAGCTGGTGACCGGCAGGCGCACGGTAGTTTAGTTGCAGGGTTGTGCAATGAGGCGCCCCGCTGCGCCTTTGTGTAGCGGGGCTGAGTTCCTTCCTATTCGGTGGAAAGAAGAGAAGAGGCGGTTGTGACCTGGATCGTGTTTTTTGTCTTGCTGGCGGTGTGGTTTCCCGGGCTGATTGGGGCGTACACCCTCGCCTCCGGTTACAACTATCTTCTGGCCATCGCCATTATTGTGCTCATTTTGCAGATTGCGACCGGCCATAGCGCTGCCGAGTCACTCGCGGCCCCGCCCCGGCGGAGCCGCCAATCACGCTCTCAGTAAGTCCGTTTTCCGCCTGCCGGCAGTAATCCGAAACCTTACGTCCGTACGGCCATCTCCGGCTCCTCCACGCTGGCTTCGCGCAGGAACTTCGCCGCTTCTTCCGGAGGGGTGGGATTGATGTAGAAGCCTGTGCCCCACTCAAACCCTGCCGTCTTGGTCAGCTTGGGCATGAACTCAATGTGCCAGTGATAGTGATCGTTGGTCGGATCCTGCACGGGTGAGCTGTGGATCACCAGGTTGTAGGGCGGATTCTCTAAGACGCGGTCGGCTTTAATCAGCAGTGTCTTCAGCGCCTTGGCCAGGTTTTCGTACAGCGAGGACGACGAGTTTTCAAATGCCGACTCGTGCCCCTTCGGCAAAATCCAGGTTTCAAAAGGAAACCGCGGAGCATAGGGGGCGATAGTCACGAAGTCGGCGTTCTCGGCCACCACGCGCAGCCCGCCCTCTGTCTCCTGGCGGATCACGTCGCAAAATACGCAGCGTTCCTTGTAGATGTAGTACTGCTTGGCGCCTTCCAGTTCCTCGACCACCTGTCGCGGCAAAATGGGCAGCGCAATCAGCTGCGAGTGCGCATGCTCCAGCGAGGCGCCCGCTGGTTCTCCGTGGTTTTTGAAGATCAGGATGTACTTGAACCGGCGGTCCTTCTTTAGATCCAGGATCCGGTCGCGGAAGGTCCACAGCACATCTTCCACGCGTTTAGCCGGCAGCGTCGCCAGGGTGGCGTTGTGGTCGGGGGTCTCGATAATGACCTCATGCGCGCCGATCCCGTTCATCTTGTCGAACATGCCTTCTGCCTGGCGGTTCAGGTTGCCTTCGATCCCCAGGGCCGGGAACTTGTTCGGGACCACGCGTACCGTCCAGCCCGGCATGTCGCGTTGCGCCAGGGGGCCGCCATTGGGTATGGGCCGGTAAGCCTGGATTTCCGGCGGAGTCTTGCTCTCATTGCCGTAACAGAAGGGGCAAAAACCACCCTTGATTTTGAACTGCTCGCGCGCAAAATCCGTTGGCCGCTTGGCCCGATCGGTGGAAATAATGACCCATCGGCCCACCACGGGGTCTTTTCTTAACTCAGGCAATCAGGTGCGGTTCCTTTCCACGAATGGCTGCGCTGGTTGGATCATGGGGACGAGCGACAATTCTACGCCAGCGAGAACGCATTGCGGAACAGCGTTATTTCCGGCTTCTGCCCGGCTTCGGCATACACGCTGATGACGTCAAAGCGCCACGACGGAGCACCCGCCATGTGCCGCAGGTACTCCGCCGCCACCCGCTGCACATTCCGCTGCTTGGCGCGATCCACCGCTGCTTCCCCCGGCTTCACCGCGCGGGTAGTGCGTGTCTTTACTTCTATGAAGCACAAGGTATCGCGCTCCCAGCCGATGAGGTCAATTTCGCCCTTCTGGGTGCGGGTACGGTAATTGCGCGCCACCATCACGTAGCCTTGCGCGCGCAGGAAGAAATAAGCTTCCTCTTCGCCGCAAACGCCGACAGCACGAGTGGCGGGGCCATTCTCGGGACGCAGCAGCAGCCGCGCTGCCCAATCCAGCAGCCGCACCGAAGCGCGGGTTAGCCGCCCTCGCATCTCACCAGCAATTGTGCACCAGTAAGCGGGCCGCCAGGAAACCGGAACCATGACCGCCGGCGCTCCGCTCTCCCGCGTTGGGAGGCGCGATCATCCATGTGTTTCAACCGGCTTTGGCGAGGAATCGAAGGAAAACCTTCTCCCTCCCTTCACCCATCCCACCACTCAAGAATGCCATGGCTGACCAGGCCCCGCTCGAACTGATTCTCAATCACGCCACCCTCGAAGAGATGACGCAGGTATTCGGCATCGAGGGCAGCGTCGCCGAGGCCATTCTCCAGCATCGTCCGTACGAGTCGGAAATCGACTTGCTGGAGCGCGGCGTCATTCCCAAGCGGGCCTTCGAACAAATCTGCTGGCGCCTGCGCCATCCGGGCGAGGACCCCCAACCCTAGCCGTCCTGCAATTCCGGCAACACGGCCCACGTGTTATCGCCTTTCCTGTTACGCGCGTAATGCAGCCTGGAAGGCGCGAGTTGTAATAAGCTTAATGAGTTCCCTATGAAAACCAATCGCCGCAACAGGCCCGCACGCGCGCGTGTCCGCCGGCCGCGCCCAACCCTTACGCGTCCTCCTCTGGGTCGGCGCTTCGAAGCGGCACTGGTCTTTGCCCACCGGCTGCACGCCCGCCAAACCAAGAAAGGCACCGGCGTACCCTACATAGCTCACCTGTTGGGCGTAACTTCCATCGTGCTCAACGCCGGGGCAGACGAGGACACTGCCATTGCCGCGCTTCTGCACGACGGTCCTGAGGACCAGGGCGGGATTCCGGTGCTGCGCAGGATCGAGCGAAAATTCGGCAAGCGTGTTGCCGCCATGGTGGACGCCTGCACCGATACCTACGAACATCCCAAGCCCGCCTGGCGCCAGCGCAAAGAGCAGTATGTCGCCAGCGTAGCCTCCAAGACCGACGAGGCCCGCCTGGTTTCGGCCGCCGACAAATTGCATAACAGCCGCCAGATTCTCGAGGACCATCGCCAGATCGGCGACGCAGTGTTCGATCGTTTTACCGGGAAAAAGCAGGGCACCCTCTGGTATTACCGTGCCCTGGTCCAGGCCTTTCGCTGCGCCGGAAGCAATGCAGTGGTCGAAGAACTGGATCGGGTGGTTACGGAACTGGAACGTTGCGCCGGCGGCCCCGCGGGAGGTGCCGCGCCGTGTCCCGCATGATTGACATGATGCGCGAATCCGCAGTGCCTGCGCACATTATGCGCGCGGCCGCCAAGGGCGCTCTGGCCGTTTCTCCTCAAGAGACCCTGGAAATCCTGGTTTACCTGACCCACAATCCTCTTTTCCGGGAGCAGGCCAGGATGACGCTGGCCGGCTGGGATGAGGCCGTCTGCCTGCAGGTGGTGTCGGACCCGCAGGCGCCCCCCGAGGTCCTGGCCTACTTCGCCGACCCCGCCAACCTGCGGCCGTCGCTGTTTGCCGCTCTGCTGGAAAATCCTTCCACGCCCGACGACAAGCTCGCATGTGTGGCCGCCAGCGCCGTGCGCGACACTCTCGCCGCCATCCTGGCCAGCCCCCGCGCCAGTTGGTCGCCGGAAATCCTGAACGCGCTGCTCACCAACCCGCAACTGCCCTCGGATAACGCGCAGGAAATCCGCGCCCTGCTCCGCGAAATCGAGCCCATGCTCGAGTACGAACGCGAGCATGCCGCCGAGATCGCCGCCGAA
>JAMXLI010000228.1 GCA_024281115.1 Terriglobales bacterium
AGATCGCCGATCAGGTTAAAACTCTGAAAAATGAACGCAATCTCGCGGTTGCGAATAACGGCGCGCTGGGCCATGTCGAGGTTTTGCAGAAGCTGGCCTTTCAGGAAGTAGCGGCCGCCGGTCGGCGAGTCGAGCAGCCCGATGATGGCCAGCAGGGTGGACTTTCCCGAGCCGGACGGCCCGGCGATGCAGACGTACTCGCCCCTGCGAATTTCCATGTTGATGCCCGACAGAGCATGCGTTTCCACTTCCTCGGCGAGGAAAACTTTGCTCACGTCCTGCATGGAAATGAGTACATCCTGGCTCGTGCTCATATAGCCTCACTTATTCCAACTGGATTCGTTCGAACTGGTCCCAGCGGGACATGTCCGACAAAATCACCTGATCTCCATCGCGCAAGCCACCGAGAACCTCGACCGTACTCACCGAACTGCGTCCCAGAATCACCTGCACACGCGAGGCGATCCGGCCATCGGGCTCGATCTTGAACAGGCCCACCGTGGTTTTTTCCTGTCCTGCCGCTGGGCGTCCCACAAGCAGCGCATTCGCGATCCGCTCCAGGTCAATGGTCCCATCCACGCTGAGATCCGGTACCGCGCCCGGAGGCAGATCGCCGACGAGCGCGATGTCCACGGTCCGGGTGCCGTTCTGCACCGCAGGATCAATTCGAATGACCTTGCCCGCGATCACGCCATTGTGCGTGTCGATCTGGGCGGGCTGGCCGAGCTGGACGTCCTTAGCTTGCGACTCGGGAATCTTGAGCTCAGCCTTGAGCCGCTGCGGGTTCGCGACCTTGGCAATCGTGCTGCCCGCGCTTACCTGCTGACCCTCCTGCAGTGCATTGCCATTCCAACTGAGCTCCTGCAGGATCCCGCTGATGCCGGGCCGGACCCGCAACATGTCTCTTTGCTTTTGCTGGAGTTCAAACACGGCGCGGGCCTGCTCGACCTTGGCTTGTTCCTCGGCCAGTTGCGCCTCAAGCTGCCTGGTTGCATTCAGGTAGCGCTGTTCTTCGATCTCAGCCCGGAGGGTGAGCTGGCGGGAGCTGCCGTCCGAGATTTTGCGGGCTTGCTCGGCGATCACCCCGGCCTTCGCCAGTTCGTCGTCGGTGGCGGACCGCATCTGCGCATCCGCGGCCTCCTGGCGCGCCTTGGCCGTGTTCGCCTTCTGGTCCAGGACCTGGCTTTGCAGCATGACCGCGAGGCTGTGGTACTGCGCTTCTTCGGCGCGGAGCTTCCACTTTGCGTCAAACGCCTGCTGCTCCACGGTGGGATTGCCGAGGACGGCAAGCACGGTGTCGGCTTGCACCGGAGTGCCCGGTCGCACGAGTATCTTTTCCACTCGCCCTTCGGTACTTGCCGCAATCCACCGGATCTCTTCGGGAGCAAGCACCCCGAGGCCCCTCACTTGTCGCACCATGGGCCCCCGCTTCACCGTGTCAATCAACACGCTGGAGCGTTCCACCGACGGCATCGCAGGCTTGAGCTTGGAGACTCCCACCGTGATGCCGGTGAGGGCTGCCAGTCCGGCGCCCACATAGGCGAAGCGGCGGCGCCTCCGGACCCGAGCCGCGAATGGCCGTGGAATATCCATCCTGTGTCCTACTCGCGCAGCGCGCGCATGGGATCGAGCCGGGCCGCTCGCCAGGCCGGCAGCAGGCACGCGGCGACGGATGCGAACGTGATCACCAGCAGGGCCGAGGCGAATGACAGCGGATCATGCGGGCTGACCCGGTACAGCATGTACCCGAGCAGGCGCGTGGTTCCCAGTGCTCCGGCCAGTCCAAGCAAAACCCCGATCGCCGTCAGCGTCAGCCCACGCGCCAGTACCAGCCGCAGCAGATGCCCGGAAGCTGCCCCCAAGGCTACGCGCAGGCCTAGTTCGCGGGTTCTCTGCGCGACCGAATACGACATCAGGGCATACAGGCCAACCCCGGCGAGGAGAAGCGCCAATCCTCCCAAAATCGCAACCAGGGTTACCGCTACCAGTTGCGGTGAAGTGGAGCGGTTCACTTGTTCCTGGAGGGTGATCATGGGATAAAGCGCGAGGTCGGGGTCCAAAGCATGGATCTCGCGGGCCAGCGATCCCGTTAAATTCTGGAGCGGTTGCTCCGTGCGGATGTACAGTTCCGGCTCTCGCGCAAAATCCTGCCGGATGGGTACATAGAAGAAAGGCCTGGCGGTTTCGAGAAGGCTCTCGTACTTGGAGTCGGCCACGACCCCGACGACTCGCGCCCAGCGGCCTTTCACCTGCAGTCTTCGGCCGACGGGATCCTGGCCGCGCCAATAGCGGGTTTTCATGGCTTGATTGACGATGGCCACGAGCGGCGCGTTTTCATCATCCGCGCGCGTAAACTCACGCCCGGAAAAAAGAGGGATGCCGAGGGTAGTGAAATAGCCGGGGCTCACCTGGTTGTATTCCAACGACGGCTGTTCTTCCAGGGAACGCTCATAGCCGTCAACGGCGATTGGGGCAGACGAATACGTGGCATAGCCCAGTGGCGTAACCGCAGCGTAGGCAGCCGACTCTATGCCGGGCAGCGCCTGCAGGCGTTCCATCAGCTGGTCCTGGAAACTTTTGGCTCGGGGCACGTCGTATCCGGCGGCCACCAAGGAAACGCTGGTCACCGCCACCCGGGTTGAAAATCCCGGCGTGGTATTGCGAATGTTCTGCAAACTCTCCAGCAGCAGGGCCGTGCCCACAAGCAACATGAAGCTCAAGCAAACCTGGAAGACCACCAGGCCCGAGCGCATCCACGCTCTTCCTCCCGCTCCCAGCACGGTTGCGGATTCTGCTTTCAAGGCCGCTGCCAACTCTACGCTGCGAA
Organism: Terriglobales bacterium; assembly: GCA_024281115.1. GTDB lineage: Bacteria > Acidobacteriota > Terriglobia > Terriglobales > Acidobacteriaceae > JAMXLI01. The sequence goes on from JAMXLI010000228.1 coordinate 2,828, forward strand.
CCTGGAGGGCGGGGATCAAGCCGACCAGCAGCGTCACCACTGAGCAGAGGGTCGCCCCAAGCGCCATCACGCGGGCGTCGATGGCGCCCGCCAGGTAAATTGCGGTCCCGGAGCGCGCCGATAATAAGGTCATCAAGAGGTGGCGGCACCAATAGGCAATCAGAAATCCGCCAACGGTTCCCAGCGCCGAGAGCATGAGGCTCTCGGTGAGCAACTGCTTGAATAGGCGGCTGCGGCTAGCTCCAATCGCCAGGCGGACGCTCATTTCATGACGTCGAACCAGCGACCGCACCAGCAGCAGATTACCCACGTTGGCGCACGCAATAAGCAGCACGAAAGCCACTACGGCCACCATGACCTCCAGAGTGGGCAGCAGTTCGCGGGCGTGGTTGAAGGGGGTTTGCCACAGCGCCCACAGTCCGAAGCTGCGCCCGCGATTGGTTGCCGGATAGCTTGCCTGCAAGCGCGCGGCGACTGCCGAGAGTTGTTGCTGTGCCTGTGACCGGCTGACCCCGGGTTTCAGCCGCACATACGATTCGATCCAGCGAGCGCCGCGATCGTCAAGTGTATAACCTCCTCGATCGAATGTCGCTTGCATGGATACTGGGACCCAGAACTGAATGGCGCGGCCCACGAAGGTTCCATAGAAGCCTTCCGGGGCCACGCCCACAATGGTGTGCGGAACATTGTTGAGGCGCTGTGGCTTGCCGATGATGGCACGGTCGCCCTGGAAGCGGGTGCGCCACAACTGGTAGCTGATCACCACCACGGGATGGGAATTGTTGCCCACGTCCTCCTCCGGCGCGAAGCCCCGCCCCAGCATGGGGTGAACGCCAATCGCATCGAAATAATTGGCGGAGACAATGCTGCCGGTAGTGACCTCGGCGTGGTCGCCGATGTTCAGCGTGCTGCTGGTAATCTTGCTGACAAACGAGTCTTCGCACAGCGTGCAATTCCGGCGCAAATCCAGGAAATCCGGCCAGGAGAGCGCATCCGGCCTGCTCTCTCCCTGGACGGTTTGCGCCACCGCGAACAGCCGCTCCTGATGTGCCACCGCGGGATAGGGGCGAAACAAAATTCCTTCCGCCCAACTAAACACCGCCGTGTTCGCGCCTATACCCAGGGAGAGGCACAAAACTGCCACGGCGGCGAATCCGGGGTTGCGGCGCAGCATCCGCAAGCCAAAGTGGAGATCGGCGAAAAAGCGGTGCAGGCCGCTCCAGCCCCAGCTTTCCCGGCATAATTCCTTGTAGTTTTGCGTGCTGCCAAATTCCAGCCGGGCGCGCCGTTCAGCTTCTTCCGCCGGCACTCCGGAACGGCGCAGATCGGCAGCGCGCTCGGCCAGGTGGAACTGTATTTCCTGGCTCATCGAGCTATCCAGGTCAGGGCGGCGAAACAGCCGGTCAAAGATGGCGCGCGGCGACATTGGAGTCAGACTTCCTCCGGCCGGGCTTTGAGCACGGTGGCCACTGCCGATGCCAGCCGGTTCCAGCTATCCGTCTCGGCCCGCAGTTGCTTCTCCCCGTTCCGGGTCAGGCGGTAGTACTTCGCGCGCCGGTTGTTCTCCGAGGTCCCCCACTCGGAAGCGAGCAGGCCGCGTTGTTCCAGCCGGTAGAGCGCGGGATAGAGCGCCCCCTGCTCAATCAGAAACGCGCCGCTGGAAATCTGCTGGATGCGAAGGAGTACACCGTAGCCGTGCAGCGAGCCCAGGGAAACCGCCTTAAGAATCAGCAGATCGAGGGTGCCCGGAAGAATTTCGGCAGAGTTGTCCATGCGCCACACTTTCCTAAACGTCTTAGGAAGCTACTCCTCTCTCTCCTAAGTTGTCAAGGGGAGGGAGCCGGCGGGAGAGCGGCGAGTTCAAACACCAAGCATGGATATCCGCCTGGCCGTTCTTTGGCCTAAGCGCGGAGTGGATCCCTGAAGCGGGGACCGGCTGGAGCGGGCCAGCGATTGTCTACAAAACCAGGCGGGAAAGATGTCGCTTCCCTCCGAAGAGCGCGAGGGGGTGTCCGGTTGCCGTAACTAAAGTCATTGCCGAGAATGAATCCACAGGCGCAACCGGTGGCGCAGCCGGATACCATAGACCTGATCCCGGACCTGGTGCGATGAAGAAACTTACTGTACTCGTGTCACTCACCAACGATGACAACGACTACCAGGTCGAGCAGGCCACGATCGCCCGTGAGGCGGCTCGCCAGCTCGGGATCACGGTACAGGTGTTGAGCGCAGAGAACGACGCCATCAACCAAAGCCAGCAACTGCTAAAGGCAATCCAATCTTCGCCCCGGCCTGACGCGGTGGTCTTTGAGCCTGCCGGCAGCACCGCCTTGCCGCAGGTAGCGCGAGCAGCGGTTGCCGCCGACATGGGATGCGTGGTGCTGAACTGGGAAGCGGATTACATCTCCGAGTTGCGCAAGAACGCCGCCCGCCCGGTGTTTGCGCTTACCAGCGATCACGTCGAGGTGGGCCGCATCCAGGGACGGCAAGTCGCAGCGCTGCTTCCCAACGGAGGCTGCATGCTCTACGTGCAGGGTCCTTCGGCCAGCACCGCCGCCAGCCAGCGCAGCCAGGGATTCATGGAAATCAAGCCTGCCAACATAGAGCTGCGTGCCTTGCGGGCGCAGTGGACCGAAGACAGCGCCGTGCGCGCCGTGACCTCATGGCTGAGCCTCTCCACTTCCCGCCAGACCACGATCGAGCTCGTGGCCGCGCACGACGATTCGATGGCGATGGGCGCGCGGCGCGCCTTTGAACAGTCTGCCCCCCGGGCGGACCGGAGCCCGATCCCCTTCCTCGGCTGCGACGGCCTGCCCAGCACCGGCCGAAGCTGGGTGGACAGCGGGCTTTTGGCCGCAACCGTGGTCATCCCGCCCAACGCTGGAATGGCGCTCCGGCTGCTGGCCGATGCCTACCGCACCGGTTCCATGCCTCAGCCTTTGGTCTATACCGACGCGCGCCCCTATCCCGCAGCCAGCGACCTGGTTCTTCGACGCCGCGGGAAAGGCGCAGGCCAATAAACGCGGCCTTCCTCAGATGAAGAAAGTGGATGAAAACTTCAAAGTTCAGTCGCCGATGGGCCGCCGCTTTCGAGTTCTCGTTTAAAAAAGGAATTGCCGTGCCGCCTTGGTACGATGCGGC
>JAMXLI010000229.1 GCA_024281115.1 Terriglobales bacterium
ACAATCGATCGCGCGCCCGCTGGGGCGGTGCCGGACCGGCACTGGAGAGCGCCATCAACGCCATGTCTCCCTGCAATTGCTGCAGCTCGGCGCGGCAGCCGGCACACTGCTCCAGGTGCTGCTCCAGGGCCTGGCGCTCCGCTCCGGAGAGCGAGCCCAGCGCGTGCAGCGCCAGGTCTTCCGCGAATTGTTCGTGCACGCTCATACCGCGAATGCCTTGCGCAGCAGCAGGAGCCCGCTGCGGATCCGGGTCTTCACCGTGCCCAAAGGCTCGCCCGTGCGGCTGGCAATCTCGCTGTGCGTGAGTCCCTCGAAGTAAGCCATTTCCAGCGCCGAGCGCTGCGGCACGGGCATGCTCGCCAGCACTCCGCGCACTTTCTGCATCACGCGCGAGCGTTCTGCCTCGCCTTCCAGATCGGGCTGGACGGAAAGGACGACATCTTCCAGGTCGGTGTCGGGAGTGCGCTGGCGCAGGCGGTCAATGGCGCGGTTGCGGGCAATCACGCTCAGCCAGGCCGCCATCTGCCCGCGCGTGGAATCGAACTGCGACGGGCGTCGCCACAGTTGCAGAAACACGTCCTGCAGCACGTCTTCGGCCGCGCCCGTATCTCCTAATACGCGCAGCGCAACCGCATACACGATCGAGGAGCACCGGTCATAGAGTTGAGCCATCGCCGATTCGTCGCCCGCCCGGATTCGTGCCACCAGCGACAGGTCGCTGGGCTTTTGGTTGGAGTCAGCGAGGGTCACGCTGTCGCTTCCGTCCTCCTCAAGTACGTTGCGCTGCGCCCACATGGATTGCGTCGTGCGGGGCAAATACTAGCACGCACGCCTGCCGCCAACGCGCCAGGCGGCGCCGGAAGGGAACCGATGGAAATCATTGGCCGGCTGCGATTACCGCAATTCCGTTGGTCTCACCCTGCGCACCGCCTCAGTAGTGGCAAGCGCCCAGGCCGCGTTTCTCGAGATAGCGCTGGTGATACTCCTCGGCCCGGTAAAACGTCGCTGCGGGAACGATTTCGGTGACCACCGGGCGTTTAAACTGCGCCGCAATGCTCTGTTTGGACGCCTCCGCGGCGGCCTTCTGCTCCGGCGAGTGATAGAAGATGGCGGAACGATATTGCGTGCCCACATCCGGTCCCTGCCGGTTCAGCGTGGTGGGATCGTGCATTTTCCAGAAATGATCGAGCAGCTGTTCGTAACTCACCTTCGCCGGATCGAAGGTGATCTCCAGCGCTTCGGCATGCCCGGTCCGGTCGGTGCAGACATCCTGGTACGTGGGATTGGGCTTGCTCCCGCCGGTGTAGCCCACCGCTGCATCCTGCACGCCCGGTATCTGCCGGAAATACTGCTCTACGCCCCAGAAACATCCTGCCGCAAACGTCGCTTTTTCCATGGTTCTCCTCAGTCTTTGGATGCACGCGCCCCCAGGAAGTCACGCGCCACTTGCTGAAGGGAAGCTGCGGGCCACCCTAGGCCGGAGCCGTAGCCGCCGGTTTGCCCCACCTTTCACTGCGTCAGGCGCAGCGCGCGTTGTTTTTCCTCCGCCGTCATCTGGCTCCAGAGCATTTGCAGGTCGTGCTCGAGATAGGAGTTGCGCGGATCGGCGCGGTAGGCGAGCGCCATCCAGTGATAGGCCGTCGGCCGGTCCTGCGGGACGCACTGGCCGGTCGCGTACATCGCACCCAGCTGCGTCTTGGCGCGCACCGAGGCATCGGCGGCGCGCCGCAGGTAGCTCAAGGCCCGGTCGCAATCCTTGGGCACACCCCGCCCGTAAAGATAATTCTGCGCGATATCCACGAGCAGATCGCTGGCCGCCTGCTGCTGCCGGTTGGGTACAGCCGGTGGCGCGCTGTCCGCCTCGGCATCAGGGACGCTCTTGCGGTTCGCCGGAACTCCGCGCCGCTCCTTGGCTGCTGTGGGCGGGCTCACGCGCGCTTCTTCGCTGGGCGTCTCGTCCTCGCTCGGCTCCTCGGCCGGGGCTGCATTCGCCGGTGTTGACCGCGAGGTCGGCTGCTGCGTCGTGTCCGGCGCGGGCGGCACCTGCCCGGGGGGAATGTCTTGCTCGCTCAGGCCGCGCTCAGCGCCATTGCCCGCACGCGCTGCGTTGCCAGCGGGAGCAGCATTGGCATCCTCGGCTTGAGAGGGCCGCGCAGCCGTTGCACCCTGCTGCGGCGGGCTCGGTTGCGGCGTTGCTGCCCCTGGTGTCGTGTTCGCGCCGGTCTGGTTGGCGGAAGCGCCCGTCGCACCGGCTGAACCACCGCCTTCGGGCATGGATGTCTCCGGCTTGGACGCCGACTCCGCCGCCGGCGCAGCGCTCTCGTCAGGCGTTTTCTTCTCAGGCCGCTGCAGCACGGTCAGGATTCTGGAGGTGTCGAAATTGGGCTTGCCCCACTGGTAGGCGATGACAAATCCGGCGATGGCCACGATGGCGGCGAACAGGTACAGCTTCCAGTGACCGTGCGGCTCCTCCTCCGGATACCGGTAGCCGAACGACGGCTGGTATTCGGCGGGCTCGTAGTGGGGCGGCGCGGCGTGCCCGGGTTCGCCATCGCCGTAGGACTCGCCCATGCTTTCCGCCGAGCGCGGCCGCACCAGCTCCCCGCCGCACATTCCGCAGAACCGGTTAGACGCCGGATTCTCGTGCCCGCAGCGCAGGCAAAAAATGGTCGTTCCCGAGTGCATAGCCGTTCGTGATTATCTCGTATTCAGCTGCTTAGGTGTAGCGCCGAAGCTCCTCGTCGCGGCTCGGCCGGACGTCCGCGCTCCAGCTTTACACCCGTTCTATCAACGTGTTACCCTCGATTTCAGGCTATAAGGAAAATAACGAGACAGGAGTAGATCAGGTTCAGTGTTAGCTAGAGAGCACAAAAAGGCCGTCATTGACCAGTTCCGGACGCATGCGACCGACACCGGTAGCCCGGAAGTGCAGATCGCGATCCTCAGCGAACGGATTGGCGGATTGACCGAGCATTTCAAGACACACCAGAAAGATCATGCCTCGCGGCGTGGTCTGCTCATGCTGGTCAGCAAGCGTCGCAGCTTGCTCGACTACCTCAAGAAATACGACTCCGAGCGATACCAAGTCGTTATTCAGAAACTCGGCATTCGCAAGTAGTTGTGGCTGCGGGGCGACCACCACACCTGTGCGCGTGTGAAGGTGTGGCCTCGGTGTCGGCGCCCCGCCTCCCCGGTCGTATTTCGCGTGGCTCTCTCCCCGTGGCACGCTTGGACCAGGGCTCCTAAAAGGAATGATTTATGAAGCAAGAAATTACGGTTGAACTCTCCGGCGGCAAATCCCTGGCATTTGAAACAGGCAGGCTGGCCAAGCAGGCGCATGGCGCTGCCCTGGTACGTTCCGGCGACAACGTGGTGCTGGCCACAGCCGTGGCCAACCAGGAACCTCGCGAAGGCATTGACTTCTTCCCGCTCACGGTCGATTACCGCGAGTACACCTATGCCGGTGGGCGCATTCCCGGCGGCTTCATCAAGCGCGAAGGCCGTCCCAGCGAGCGCGAGATCCTGACCAGCCGCCAGATTGACCGTCCCATCCGCCCGCTGTTCCCGGATGGCTTCCGCAACGAAACCCAGGTGATTGCCTTTGTGCTCTCCGCCGACACGCAGAACGATCCCGACGTGCTCGGCATCAACGGCGCCAGCGCCGCCCTTACTCTTTCCGACATTCCCTTCCTTGGCCCGGTGGGCGCGGTGCGCGTGGGGCTGGTCAACGGGCAATTCGTCGTCAACCCCAATTACGACGAGATGCGCGAAGGCCTGCTGCGGATCATGGTGGTGGGCACGGCCGAGGGCATCGTGATGATCGAGGCCGGCGCCAGCCAGGTACAGGAACAGACCGTGGTGGACGCCATCGAATTCGGTCACAATGAGATCAAGAAAATTTGCGCCGCTATCAACGAACTGGCGCAGAAGGTAGGACGCCCCAAGCGCGCCTTCGAAGCGCCTGAAACCGACGAAGCCTACCTCAAAGAGCTGCGCTCCAGGGTGAATGCCCGCCTCACCGATGCGCTCGATAC
>JAMXLI010000230.1 GCA_024281115.1 Terriglobales bacterium
ACCGCAGTTTCGGCAGCAGACTCCAAGTTGAGCCTGGAGATTTCACTACCGACTTGCGACACCGCCTACGCGCCCTTTACGCCCAATAATTCCGAACAACGCTCGCCCCCCTCGTATTACCGCGGCTGCTGGCACAGAGTTAGCCGGTGCTTCTTCTTCCGGTACCGTCATTATCTTCCCGGTCGAAAGGAGTTTACGTCCCAAGGGACTTCATCCTCCACGCGGCGTTGCTGCGTCAGGGTTCCCCCCATTGCGCAAAATTCCCCACTGCTGCCTCCCGTAGGAGTCTGGACCGTGTTTCAGTTCCAGTGTGGCCGTGCGCCCTCTCAGGCCGGCTACCGATCTCAGCCTTGGTGGGCCGTTACCCCACCAACTAGCTAATCGGCCGCGACCCCCTCCTCAAGCGAATTGCTCCTTTGATCCTCAACACTTTCGTATCGAGGACATTATGCGGTATTAGCCCCGGTTTCCCGGGGTTATTCCCCACTCGAGGGCAGGTTAGTCACGTGTTACTCACCCGGTCGCCACTTTACTCACGGAGTTGCCCCCGCTTTCTCGTTCGACTTGCATGTGTTAGGCACGCCGCCAGCGTTGATTCTGAGCCAGGATCAAACTCTCGTTTGAAACCTGATACGCCATCCCCGGCCGAAACCGGCGATAGCGAATTTTGTGAGATCGCTCGAATTGACTCAAGCATTTCCAGGGACCTCAGCCTGCGCTTGCGCGCCGGCTGAAGTCGTTCTCACGACTGGCACGTTCAACCTAGTTGTCAAAGACCGGATCGCCTTCCGCCTGAGCGGCGCGCTTCCGGACCGGACCAGACCCGCCGCAGCGGATCCGCTCCGTCCTCGAATTCTGCCACCTGCAACCTGATAGCGATTGCGTTCCGTGGCAAACCTTTTGAATCTATCGTGCGCCGCCGCACGCTGTCAACCTCGCCCCACGGTGCACCACGGAGGAAAAACATCCGCGGCCATCGCGGCGGCGCCAGCTATGCGCGGCACGCACGTGCGCGCTTTCCCTGCCACGGCCGGAGCAACACGAACCTAACGTTGCCCGCCGCGCGGGAGCGCTTTCAATTCAGACTAAAGACCGTTTGGAGGTTCTTGCGGCTACCGCTTAAACCCTTCGAGGAACCTTGTCCCCGAATACAGATTCCGTGGCCGGAACCGATTTACTTCTTAGATGTTCCACCCGGCGAAAGGATTCTGCCGTCCGCTCTGGGCGACCGATGTGTTTTTTCGGTAGGACGTTTATACCACGTCCCGGGAGTGGGCGCAAGCCGGGCATCTGCCCCATGCCCCGCCGGTAGGCGCTCTCTCCGCCCCCCGCGAAACGGGCCTCAGTAGTGCCCCTTGCCGGAACGTCTAAGGTGCCGGCAATTGCGGTTTCCTGCCCAGCCGCCAGCCCCCGATCAGCATGATCAGGCAAGCGCCGGCGAGGATCAGTGCCCATCGTGCCAACCCATACACCACGCCAAACGATAACGTGCTGGAGTCGCTGGCTAAGCTGATGACCAGCGGATTGTCCGGTTCGTAGCGAATTCTGCGGTGCGCGCCGACCGGCAGCTCGCTCAACCAGCGCCGCGCCTGATCGTAGCTGCCGTTGTAACCCTGCGCAGCCACGGCCTGATATTCTCGGCCTCCTACCACGTAGCGGAACTGGAACTCGGCCCCATACGTGGCAGCCCGGCCTGGCTGAGAGCGGTCCTCGATCCAATGTGCCTGGATCACCGTGCCTTCCACTTGCGGCCAGGTGCTCAGGATCCGGTACTGGCGCCAAGCCAGGAAAGCGGCGATCAGGGCCAGCGGCACGACGAGCAGCAGGAGCACGAGCCCCCCGATCACCTGCAGACCCCTACCCACGCGCGAGCGTGCCCGACCCGTTGGGGTGACTGCGGCGAACTGGGCGGCGCTGGCCATCCTTACTTGAATTCAATCTCGACCAGGGTGGCAGGGGCCGAAGCGATGTTCACGGCGACACCCGTCATGCCCGCCGCCCCCCAGGAGATGTCTCCCGGCTTGAGATGCAGTTCCTTCTGCTGGCCTTGGAGCTCGCTGCGGAGATTGAGCGTGGTGACCGCAACCATTATGTGGGGGCGCAAATGCCGCGCGGGCAGCTTGCCGCCGGGCGAAAGCCGTATCTCGGTGGCGCGCACCGCGGCGTTGTCGAACACAATATCCGTAACCGCTCCCTCGCCGAGTTCCACTCCGCGCTCACCGCCTTCCGCTTGCCCGCTGCCGGCAGGCCGTAACAACTCGACGGTGACATTGCGGAATGGCCGCTGCGATAAGTTGCGGGCGATGTGAGAGAACCCGCCCGCGACGAACAGTACCTGCCCGTCCGCCATTTTCGCGTGTACCGGCGCCTTGCCTTGAATGTCGTTTTCAATCTCGGCAGGGCCCACGGTCACGTACAGGAAATCATGGTCGTGGCGATGCAGGAGGGTCGCGGTGTTGGGAGCCACCTCGACCTGGAACACCCGGGTGTAGGCGTTCTGCAGTGCCAAGTGATGGTGGGGCTCCGCCGTGATGGGCACCCCGTTTAGTGAGCTCTCTGGCGACAGTAAGCACATTCCAAAAAAGAATAGCGCAGAACAAAGGGCCATAGCGGGCGCATTGTAGCAGTGCAGCCCTCCCCCTCCGGGCAGCACAGCCCACGGGCCAGCCTGTAAAATTCCGCTGTGGCCGACTTGGGCGTGACTAACTTGGGAAAGATGCTGGTTTTCAGCGGGGCGCTGCTCGCCGCAATCGGCGTGCTACTCATCGCCTCAGGCCGCATTCACCTGCCGCTCGGCCGGCTGCCTGGGGATATCGTGTACCGCGGCCGGAACAGCACCTTCTACTTTCCGCTGACCACGTGCATCCTGCTGAGCGGGGTGCTCTCCCTGGTCCTTTATCTCGTTCGCCGGGCGGGGCGGTAAGCCTTGTCCAGCGAGGGCCAGCTCGACTTCACCTTCCAACCGCCCCGGCAGCGCATCTGGACGGTGCGCGAGTTGGTCAGCGCCGTGCGCACGCACGTGGAGCGCGCCTATGCCGAGGTGTGGGTGGAAGGCGAGATCTCGAACTACCGACCCGCGGACTCCGGCCACTTGTACTTCACTTTGAAAGACGACACCGCCCAGGTGCGGGTGGTGATGTTCCGTTCGCAGGCCAGGCTGCTGCGCTTTCGTCCGCAGGCTGGCATGCAGGTCATCGCGCGCGGCCGCGTCACCATCTACGACGCGCGCGGGGAGCTGCAGGTTTCCGCCGAGTACCTGGAGCCCAAGGGCGCAGGCGCGCTGCAGGTCGCCTTCGAGCAGCTTAAGGCGCGCCTGGAGGCGGAAGGCCTGTTCCAGGCGGAACGCAAAAGAACAATCCCGGCACTGCCGCGGCGCATCGGCCTGATCACATCACCGCGCGGCGCGGCGGTTCGCGACATCATGAACATTCTGCAACGGCGGCACCAAAGCGCCGGCGTTCTCATCTATCCGGCGCAGGTGCAGGGCGACTCGGCGGCTGCGGAAGTAGCCGCCGGGCTGCGCTTCCTGAACCGCTTGCGTGAGGTGGATGTGATCATCATCGCGCGCGGCGGAGGGTCGGTGGAAGATCTGGCCGCGTTCAACGATGAAGCCCTGGCCCGCGCGGTGGTTGCCTCCCGGATCCCGGTGATCTCCGCCGTGGGGCACGAAACCGATTTCACGATTTTGGACTTCGTGGCCGACCTGCGCGCGCCCACGCCCTCGGCGGCGGCCGAACTGGTCATTCGCTCGCGGCAGGAACTCGAAAGCCAGCAGGAAACTTTGCGCAACCGCCTGGCTCGCGCGATGCGTTATCAGTTGCTGATCCGCCGCCAGCACCTGGCGGACGCGGCCCGGCACCGCGTTTTCACCCGCATGATGGACGCCATCCGCACCCGCCAGCAGCGGCTCGACGATCTCGGCTATCGGCTGGCAACCTCCGCCCGCGAGCAGGTGGGCAGCCGCCGCCGGCGCGTGGAGGTGGCCAGCACCGCGCTGCGCCACCGCGACCTGCGCCGCGTGCTAGCTGGTATTCGCCGGGACCTGCACGCCGGCACCGCCGCGCTCGCCGCCGTCGCCCGGGCCCGCCTGTTGCGGAACCGCAGCCGGCTGGAGCGCTCCCAGGCCCGTTTGCAGGGCCTGTCGCCCTTGAGCGCCCTGCAACGCGGCTATGCTCTGGTGTTCGACGAACACGGCGGGCTGATCAAAGACCCTCACCAGGTCGATCCCGGAGACGAAATTCGCGTCCGGGTTTCCCAAGGGGAACTTTCCGCCACGGTTAAGCACCGTCTTCCCTAGCTTCGTTGCGGCACACCCGGGGTGACACCATGGTCACCCTGCCTGCTCGGCAAGCGGCATTACAATGGGAGCCGTACGCGCGGCGAATCCACGGAAAGAGGTTCCTTTTGGCGCAGCTTTTGAGCCGGCTGCCGACCCTTTCGCTGTTGTCCCTGGTGGACATCCTGGTCGTGGCTGTGCTCATTTACGAATTCCTGGTGCTGATCCGCGGCACGCGCGCGGCTCCTATGCTGGTGGGCGTAGGCGTGCTGGCGCTCGTGTTCTGGGCGGCGCGCGTCGGCGAGCTGAAGACGGTGGATTGGATCCAGCGCACGCTGCTGCCCTACGCCATCTTTGCGCTCATTGTGGTCTTCCAATCGGAAATCCGCCACCTGCTGGCCAAGCTGGGACGAACCATCACTCTCTCGCGCGGTTCACATGGTTTCGCGCGCGAGGCTTACGACGATATCGTTCTTGCCGCCAACCTGTTTTCTCAGAACCAGACGGGCGCGCTGATCGTGATCGAGCGCGAGATCGGCCTCCGCACTCACATTGAAAGCGGCGTGCCCCTGGATGCGCGGCTCTCCTACGATCTGCTGGCCACGATCTTCCGCCCCAGCGCGCCCCTGCACGATGGTGCCGTGATCATTCAGAAGGACCGGATTGCGGCTGCAGCCTGCTTTCTTCCGCTCTCGATGAATCCGGTGCTCTCTACCCAGCTGGGCACGCGCCATCGCGCAGCCATCGGCATCACCGAGGAAACCGATGCGATCGCGGTGGTCGTGTCGGAGGAAACCGGCGCCGTGAGCCTGGCGGTGGCCGGCAACATCGAGCGCGACCTGAATGCGGAGGAGCTGCGCCAGCGTCTGAGCGAACTGCTGCGCCGCTACGTGCCCGCCGCCGCCTTGCCCACTCCCATTACGAACGGGACCTTGGATATAGCAGATGAGGGCCCGGGGCGCGGCTCGGCCCGTGGGGCGGGCTACGAATCCGAGGTCGATCGCGAGCGATGAGCGCCTTCCGCCGTTACGTGGTGCAGAACTTCGGCCTGAAGATTTTTTCGCTTGCCATGGCGGTCCTGCTCTGGGCAGCCGTCACCCACGACCAGACCGTCGAGGACGCCTTCAACGTCCCCATCGAGTTTCACGCGATTCCGGAGAACCTGGAGCTCAACTCGGAGACCATTCCGCAGGCCCAGGTACGCGTCCGCGGCCCATCGCGCGTGCTGGCCGGGCTACGCAGCTCCGACGTGCACGTTGACGTGGATCTCTCGGGCGCGCTCGCCGGCGAGCACACCTACGACTTGAATGCACAACGGGTGGTCCACGTTCCGCGCACCGTCACGGTATCCCAGGTAATCCCCGGCCAACTCCAGGTCAATCTCGACTGGCGCAGCACGCGCAGGGTGCCGGTGCGCCCGCGCCTGGTGGGCACCCCCGCCTCTGGCATCAGCGTCACCGGAGTCACTTCGAACCCGGCCGAGATCACGATCACCGGCCCACGCCAGCGGGTCAGCGCGGTCTCGGCCGCTGTGACCGACGCCATTGACGTGAGCAACCTCACCCGGCGCCGCGCCTTTGTAAGCAACGCCTATGTGACGGATCCCCTGGTGCAGGTGGTCCGTCCGGTCGAGGTCAACGTGATCGTGGATGTATCCCGAGAATCTGCCGCACATTAATCCGCTACACTCGTACTCACTTTCTCCATGGGAACAAACGGAAGGCAGCTGTTCGGCACAGACGGAATCCGCGGCGTGGCCGGCGAGTACCCGCTGGATCGGCGTACCGTGTTCGCGATCGGTCGCGCGCTGGCGGACCAACTGCGGGCTAGCGGGGCAGGACGGCGCTTGCTGATCGGGCAGGACACACGCGAGTCGAGCTCCGGGATTGCCGATCTGGTCGCCTCAGGCGCCCGCGCTGGTGGACTGGAGGTGGAGAGCGCCGGAGTGATCACCACTCCCGGCGTCGCTTACCTGACCCGCACCAGCGCTTTTGCTGCCGGCGTGGTGGTTTCCGCCTCCCACAATCCCTGGCAGGACAACGGAATCAAGGTTTTTTCCTCCGATGGGTTCAAGCTGCCTGACGAGCTCGAGCACAGGATCGAACAGGAGATCTTCGCGCTGCTGCGGGAGTCGTTCCAGACACCCCCGAGCGCTTTCGCCAGTCTGCCGGGCAGCCCAGGCATGCACGCCCGCTACGTGCGCTGGCTGGCAGAAAGCGTGCGGGACGTTGCGGGATTGCGCGTGCTGGTGGACTGCGCCAATGGGGCGGCGTGCGCCTTCGCTCGCGAGGTCTTCAGCCTCCTGCATGTGCAGGCCGCGTTTTTGCACGACGCGCCGAACGGCCGCAACATCAATCAGGGCTGCGGCGCGCTGCACCCGGAGACGGTCGCGCGCGCGGTCGCGGACTCCGGGGGAAAATACGACGTGGGCATCACTTTTGACGGTGATGCCGATCGCGCGCTCTTCAGCGACGCCTCCGGGCAGGTTGTAAACGGCGATGGCGTGTTGCTGATGGCCGCGCGCGACATGCTGGCTCGCGGCACGCTGGCCCATTCGACGGTGGTGGCTACCACCATGTCAAACATGGGACTGGAACTCGCCTTGCGTCGCTCCGGGATTCGCATGCTGCGCGCTCCCGTGGGAGACAAGTACGTGCTCGACGAGATGCGTCAGACCGGCGCCGCTCTGGGCGGCGAGCAGTCCGGCCACATCATCTTCCGCGATACCGACGCCACCACCGGGGACGGGCTGCTCACTGCGTTGCGTGTTTTACAGATTATGCGTGCGGCTCGGCGTCCGCTTGCCGACCTCGTTTCCGACCTGCAGGTTTTTCCGCAAACCATCAAGAACATCCGGGTGCGCGAGAAAAAGCCGCTCGCCGAGGTTCCGGAGATCGCGCGCGCCATCCAGGCCGCTGAGACGGAACTCAACGGCAACGGGCGTGTCGTGGTGCGCTACTCCGGGACCGAGCCCCTGGCGCGGGTCATGGTGGAGGCGGAGAACGCCGAGCGCATGCGGCGCCTTACCGAGGAGATCGCCGGGGCCATCCAGCGCACCTTGGGAAGCTCGTAGCACGCATTCTCAGCGCGGTGGTTGCGGGTTGACGCGCGCGGCGGCCTGTTGCGCGGAGCTCCATTGGCATAATTCCTCCCGCTCCGCCTGGGAAAGGCTGGTCCCGCGATGCACTGCGGTGTAGCCCCACAACGGCATACCCCCGTTCCGCACCTCCTCGCACATGCTGCCCAGCAATTTGGCCTGCTTGGCCGCATCGTAGGCTCCCCATTGCGAGAGGTTCAGGTGACGACGTCCATCGCGCACGTCGTCAGCCACGATCCAGGAAAATGGCGCCACGCCGCTGTACCACGGCCAGCGCGTAAGGTTGGAGTGGCAGTCATTACACGAGCGAGCAAGAATGCGCGCCACCTCCGCGGGAGGATGCAATTGCGCCGCCAGGGATTTGTCCGGCGCAGATGCGGGATTGGAGCGCGAAGGGCGGGCCAACTGAATGGCGGCTAGTACCAGGATGACAATGCCAAGGGCCTTCCACATAGGGGCGTTGGGCTCCCTGCGTCAGTGCAGCGAAGCCGGTGGTGCTGCCGATGAATTTACCATCCGCCGGCTCATGCACGACGGTGCGCAATAGGCCGGGGCACACCCGGCTGGTAAAGCGCTCTCCGCTGCAGCTATTCCTCTCCTGAACGGCACGCAGCCTCGGGCACGTTTCTGCCACTTCGCCCACCGCTTTCGAAGCGCGCGGCTCGCATTCCCTAGAAGGTAGTGCTGACAGTGAACCGGAAGGTCTTACGCGGCTCGCGCAACTGGTAGGCGGGCGCGAATCCCAGGCCACCGATGGCGCCGGCGATGGCCTGCTGGTAGGTGTAATCGCCCGCCGCCCCCGTCGGGAACATGGCGCGCGTAATCGGCGTGGGCGCGGCGCTGAAAGTGTCCAGCCGGAGAGGATTGTAGGCGTAATAGATGCGGAAGGGCGCGTTCACCACCGGCAAGATGACCTGCAACTCCAGCCCGGACGACATGCGCGGCACGAAGTTGGTGCCTCCTAGCGGCTTCAGGTTAGCGGAAAAGTTCATCGTCTGGCCGCCGGTGCAATCCGCAGCGAAGTTGAGGAAGGGGCAGCCGAAGGCCGTGTTGTTGATGTCGGCGAGTTGGCCGGAATTGATGCGCAACTGCGAGGTGCGCGCGATGCCGTCGAAGCCGAAGTCGGTGAACGGCGCCAGGGTGACCGGCCCAACGATCGGGATGCGGTATTCCACGTTGCTGATCAGATTGGTGTCACCCCCGGGAAACACGATGCGCTGCACCGGAACGGGCACGACCACGTTGCCCAGGCGGGGGTTGGAGGGATCGCGCGGCACGGCCGTGCCGTCCGGGTTGGTGAGCGTGATGCGTGCCACATCGGGCAGAAAGGCAATGGGTGAAATCGAGCGGATATCGAAGCCGCGGAGATCATTTTCTCCGCCCGAATAGAAGCGCTCGAAGGGAGGCGCGACCAGCCCGCCAAAACCCGTCAGGAACGAACCTTGCAGGTTAAAGCCGAGAGTATTGCCGCGCCTGCCCACGGGGGTGAAACGTTTGTATTGCACGATGGGCCGCAGCGAACGCACGGTGCCGCCCAGGCCGGCCAATTCCACTCCCATGAACAGGCTCTGCCCGGTGTGCGGCCGCATGGGGTTATCAATGCGGTTGAACGAGAAGTTGGGCAGGATTTTGCTGGTCACGATGCCGTTCAGCGCCGTCGGACCCGCCACCCCGCGGAAGGCCAGGTTCTCGAAGAGCTGGGTGGAGGCATTGCTGAAAGTCTGAATGGTGGAGCGATCCAGGGTGTAGGTGATGCCCACGCGTTTGAAGGAACGGTGGAGCTGATAGCTGCTCGACAGGGTGAAGCCGGTGCTGTTCTGGGTGAAGTTCTGCAGGTTGTTAAGCACGTTCTGCGACAGGTTCAGCTGCTGCCCGATTAGGATCTGTTCCTGCTTGGCCTGGTTGTAGTTCAGGCGGGTGTTGTACACGGTAAACCCAGCCTGGATGGGACGATCGAACAGGTAAGGCTCGGTGAAGCCGAACACGATCTGCCGCGTCAGGTTGCCGATGCTGGCCTGCACCTGCAGGGTCTCGCCCAGTCCCAGGAAGTTGTTGGTCGTATAGCTGAGCCCGATGAAAGAACCCGCCAGCCCGCTCACGCCCCCGGTCAGCTGGATGCTGTTCTTTCCCTTTTCCCTGACTTTCAGCGTGAGATCCACCGTACCCTCGGCCTCATTCAGCTTGCGCTCGGTGGCTTCCTCGGGCTTAAGCTGCTCGAAGTAATCGAGCTGGTTCAAGCGCAACAGGCTTAACTCCCACAGGCGGGTGTTGTACACCTGGCCTTCCTCGATGGCCAGCTCGCGCCGGATGACCTTGTCCCGCGTGGTGGTATTGCCCTGGAACTCGATGCGGCGCACGAAAAAAGGCTTGCCTTCATCGATATCGATCACCAGGTTGATGAGCTTGTGGGCCTCGTCGATCTGGGTATCGGGCACGGAGGTGAAATTGATGTAGCCCAGCTCGCCGTAAGCCTTGCGCAGGTTTTCCAGGCCTTTGCGCACCAGCTCGGCATTGAAGATGTCGCCGTTCTTCATGGCAAACAGGCCGCGTAGCGCGCGCGGGTCGCGCACCGCCTTGTTGTTCTTGAAGGTGATCGAGCCCAGGCGGTAGCGGTCGCCCTCCTCGATGGGAATGGTGATGTCCACCGCCTTGCCCCCGCCGTGCTGGAAAATGGGGACGTGGAAGCCGTGGGTGTCGTGAATCTTCGTCTTGGGGTCCTGCACCAGGGCCTTGAAGTAGCCTTCCTGCTGGTACTCGTAGCGGACGCGCTCGGCATCTTCGTTCAGCTTGGTGGCGTCGTAGGTGCGGGCAAACAGGTTCTCCAGGAAGATGGAGTGGGGAATCCCGATGGGCTTCGTGTTCTTCATGGCGCTGCGCAGCTTGCGCGACTTCACCTTGCGGTTCCCCTCAAAGCGGATGCGGCCTACTTTGACCTTTGGCCCTTCCTTGACCACGAAGGTGACTGCCACCGCGGCGGGCGGGATGGGGCGCACCTCGCTCTTGATGGTGGCGAACTGGTGCCCGTGCTCGGCCAGCAGTTCCTTAATCGTGACCTCGGCCTTCTTTACCCGGGTCGGATCGTATTGGCTCTCGACCGAGAGACCGACCTTGCGTTCCTTGAAGCGGTCCAGCACGTCGCTTTGCGAGACCGAGTTCAGCCCCACGTAGTTGATCTCACGGATGGTGGGCTTTTCCTTCACGTACACGTGAATGCGCCAGCCCTTGGCCGTGCGCTCACGCTCAAAACGCAAGTCATCAAAGTAGTTGGTGTTCCACAGCGAATTGAAATCGCGCTCCAGCGCGGCGGGGTCGTACACGTCACCGGGCCGGGTGAACAGGTGGGCGCGAATGGTGTCGGCGGGGATGCGGCGGTTGCCGTGAATCTCGATGGATTCAACCAGTTCCTGCTGCCCGTGCAGATGGACAGGGGCTAGAAACAGGAAGACGGCCAGCAGGGAAAGCACGCACGCTGCCGTCGGGCGGGAACTCCAGCCGCCGGGCCGCGCAGGGGCACGCAGCGGAGCCCTCGCCTCCCCGCCCGCGCGCGGGTTGCCGCTCGCGGCAGGGATGCTCCGTTGAGAATCCAGAATAAAACTACCTCAGGACCTTCGTAGTGTGGAAAACCCGAATTATACGGTAGAGCTTCGCCCTGTTGAAAGAGAGCGCACGCCGCGGAAGCGCGCCGCCGCTTCAGACGGCGCGGCCCGGCGCTTCCTGCCTACTTCCCAGCGGGGCGGCCCTCGACGTCGTACGTCTCCACGGGACCGTACTTGGCCAGCGCGCCCTGGATCTGCTTGGCATCCCCCACGCAGACCACCTGCAGGCCCTGCAGATACTTGTCCGCGACCCGTCGCACGGTCACTGGATCCACCCTGGCCACCTCCGCCGGATAACGGTCCCAGTAATCATCCGGCAGGCCGTAATACTTCGCCGTCATCCAGTAGGTCAGGAGGCGCTCGGGTTGCTCCAGCGAGAGCGCGAAGCTGGCGACCATGGAGCGCCGCGCCTCGTCCAGTTCCGCCCCAGGCACGCTTTGCGTGCGCAGGCGCTCGACTTCCCCGAGAAGATCGTGCAGAGCAGGGTCGGTGACCGCGTTGCGGACTTCCGTCAACGCCAGGAAGGCCCCCGGATACAGGTCTGCGGTGAAGTAGCTGAATGCGCCGTAGGTGTAGCCCTTCTCCTCGCGCAGTTCCAGGAATAGGCGTCCCGTGGGTCCGCCGCCGAGAACGCGGTTGGCGACCTGCAGGGGGATGAAATCGGGATCGGTGCGCCGCAGCGACAGCTCGCCGGCAACGATGTTGGTTTGCACCGAGCCAGGACGGTCAATCAGGTACACCTTGGCCGCAGTCGGCCCGGAAACCTGTGCTGGACGCACCGAGCGCACCGGATGGTCCTTCCAGCCCCCGAAGTACTTGGCGAGCAGGGCCGCGATCT
>JAMXLI010000231.1 GCA_024281115.1 Terriglobales bacterium
CAATGTAGCCGCCGCCGCCCGGCTCCGCTCCCGGATACCAGAAGGCCCACCACTGCAGCGCGAGATAAACGATGAAGGTGATGGCCGGGAGGGTCCAGAGCGGCTGCGCGGTCATCCCCCGCCCGAAATCGGGGAAAAAGGAGACGGGATCGCCGGGCCTGGGCATCACCCCACGAACCACCGCCACGCCCCGCAACGTGCGCAGCTGAAGAAGCAGCGATTCCATGCCGCCGCAGGCCGCCACCGCATAGTAGGCCACGGCGATCACAATGCCCATCTTGAGCGCGAACTGGAACAGGTCGGTCCAGAGCACGCCCCATAACCCGCCCAGGGCCACGTAAACCCCGGTGAAGGGGATCAGGAAGAACACGCACACCGCCAGCGCCACGTGATCGCTGACCCCAAAGATGGTGGCCACGATGCTGATCATGGCCTTCGTCACCCAGCCGAGGATCAGGCAGTTCATCAGCAGGCCGAGGTAGAGGGCGCGAAAGCCGCGCAGGAACGCGGCCGGCTTGCCGGCGTAGCGCATCTCCGCGAACTGCACGTCGGTGAGCAGCCCGGAGCGCCGCCACAAGCGGGCGAACAAGAACACCGTCATCATGCCGGAGGGCAGGAAGGACCACCACAGCCAGTTGCCGGCAATGCCCTGCGAGTACACCAGGCCGGTGACCAGCAAGGGCGTGTCCGCGGCAAACGTGGTCGCCACCATGGACGTGCCCGCCAGCCACCAGCTTACGTTGCGGCCGGAAACGAAATAGTCGTCCATGCTCTTGCCGGAGCGACGCCGGAAGTACACACCCAGCCCGAGCGTGATGGCCAGGTAACCGGCAATGGCCGACCAATCCAGCAGGGTGAAGTTATGCATCGGGCGAAGCTAGTGTTGGGGGAGGTGGGGCGGAGTGTCAAACGGAAAAGGCAGCAGCGGGGTTACGGTCCGGGACCATGCCGGGTTCAGGCACTGACCGCCTTCCGGTTCAGCTTCACGCGGCTATTCCACCATGGGCTGGGGCGCATTCTTGGGCGTGCTCAGGTATCCCTTGATGCGGTCGCGGTCCACCGTCCACACCACCAGCTCGTAGAGCATGCGGTCCCGGCCGGTATAGAACTGCATGGGCTCGTTCACGTTGCGGTCCTTCTTCTCGATATTGCGGTCGTCGGCAATCACGTTCAAGGTGAACTTGCCGCGCTTGGGATCGGTTTTCTTGAGCTGCAGCGAAACGGTTGAAACCGGGGTGCGTTTCTTTTTGTCGAGGGTGAACTCGTAGTAGTTGCGGTCGCCGCGATGCTTCAGTTCTTCCAGGTCGTCGCGGGTGTGCGCGATCAGCCCGCTCTGCACGCCCAGGTCGCCGATGGCACGTTCCAGCTTGCTCTTGGTGGCTTCCAGGTCGGTGCGGGTGGAGGCTACGTCACTCCTCACCGATCCTACCTCGGTCTTGACCCCTGCCACCTCGCCGCTGACTTCGGTGATCTGCTGCCTCTGCTGCTCTGCCAGCCGGGATTCTGAGGCGCGTTGCTGCCGCTGCAATTGCGTGGCGCGCAGGGCCAGTTCCTTGCGGGTCATTCCCAGTTGCGAGGCCAGGGTTTCGGCCGCCGCCTGCGTCGAGTCCAGCCGCTTGTGCAGGTCGTTCACGCTGCCCTTGATGGTCTCGTCCGAGTGCTCCAGATGGCGCAGGCGCGAGCGCATGTTCAGCATGAACCAGAGCGAAAACGCAAGGTAGGCGAGCGCGACGACCAGCACTACCAACTTCCAGCTGCGGTTCTGCGGCGACAGCTCCGGCTCGGGATCAGCCATGACGGACCTCTTTCGGTTGTGCGGGTGCTTGGCCGCATTCTTCTGCAGAACCCGGGCGGGAGTCAAAGGGATTCGGAAAACAGGCGCGCCGGCATGCCAGCCCGGCCGACTCAGCGGGCGCTAGAATGGCGGCTTGCGGACAGCGGACACGATTATCGTGGGGGGCGGCATCATTGGCCTGTCGCTTGCCCTCGAGCTGCGGCGGCAGGGCGCCGAGGTCCTGTTAGTGGAACGCGGCGAGCCCGGACGCGAAGCCTCCCACGCGGCCGCCGGCATGCTGGCCTGGTGCGATCCGCACTCTCCTGCGGCCCTGCGTCCGCTCATCCAGGCGAGCGCGCGACTCTACCCCGAGTTCGTCTACGAGCTGGCGGAGGAATCCGGCGTGCGCATTGATTTTCGCCGGGAGGGAACCATCGCTTTCGACCCCGGCTGTCCGGGGATGGGGCCGGGGGTGCGCAGCTTAACGGCCGAGGAGATCTCCGCGCTGGAGCCCAGCCTGATTCCCCCGAAGCTGCCCGCCGAATTCTGGCCGGAAGCCAGCGTGGATCCGCGCACGCTGCTGGCGGCGGCCATCGCAGCGGCCCGGCGCCGTGGGATCAAAATTGTCCACGGCGCCCATGCAACCGAAGTCGTGATCAAAGAGGGACACGCGGCGGGCGTCAAAAGCGACCAAAGCCTCTTCGCGGCGGAAAATGTTGTGAATTGCGCGGGGGCGTGGGCAGGCGGGCTGAAGGCCGGCGTGACCCCTGTCCCCACCCGCCCGGTCAAGGGGCAGATGCTGGCCCTTATCCCGCCGGAAAAGGACCGCCTCCGGCATGTCGTGCGCGCACCCCAGGTTTACCTGGTGCCGCGCAGCGATGGCCGGTTGCTGCTGGGCGCTACCGTGGAGGAAGCGGGCTTCGACAAGACAGTGGATCCGGCGACCATACAGCGACTGCACCGGGCCGCCACCCGGCTCGTTCCCAGCTTGGCAGAGGCGCGCATCCTGGAAGACTGGGCGGGATTGCGCCCGGGCACTCCCGACAATCTTCCCGTGCTGGGCACGACTTCCCTGCCCGGCTATTTTGTGGCAACAGGACACTTCCGCGACGGTATCCTGCTGGCGCCGATCACGGCGCGGATCATGGCTCAGCTGATTGCGGCAGGCGAGTGCGAGTTCGACCTGGCGCCGTTCTCTCTGTTCCGTTTTGAAAATGAGGGTCAGGCTTCCCGCCGGAACCCCGGGTAGCCCGCACCTGCGCCGCTTCCTGCGCACGGTATACTGGCAGGTTCCGCGTCGTCCAAATTGCTCAACGAGGAACCGAAGCTCATGTCCACCGCGGCCCTGGATTACGCACGTCAGCACCAGCAGCGCTTCCTGAGCGAACTGAAGGAGTTGTTGCGCATCCCCAGCGTCAGCACGCTTCCCGACCACCGCAATGACGTGCGCCGCGCCGCCGATTTTGTGGCGGCGGAGATGAAGCGCATCGGCCTGGAAAACGTGGAGGTCATCTCGGTGATTCCGGGCGGACACCCGCTGGTGTACGGCGATTGGCTGAACGCCGCGGGCAAGCCCACCGTGCTCTGTTACGGCCATTACGACGTGCAGCCGCCCGATCCGCTGGATGAGTGGAAGTCCCCGCCCTTCGACCCTACCGAGCGCAACCAGAACATCTACGCCCGCGGCGCTGTGGACGACAAGGGCCAGATGTACATGCACCTGAAAGCGGTCGAGTCGCTCATGAAGACCGGCAATGGCAAGCTGCCGCTGAACGTGCGGCTGGTCATTGAAGGGGAGGAAGAAGTGGGTGGCGAATCCATCGCCAAGTTTGTGCGCGAGCAGCCGCGGCGGCTGGCGGCGGACCTCGCGCTGGTCTCCGATACCGAGATGTTTGCCGCCGAGACTCCCAGCCTCTGCGTAGGACTGCGCGGTATGTGCTACACGGAACTGGAGGCCACCGGCGCGATGGTGGACCTGCACTCCGGCGTGTATGGCGGCGCCGCACCCAATCCGCTGGAGGCGCTGGCCCGCATCATTTCCAAGCTGAAAGACGAGAACGGCAAGATCCTGATTCCCGGCTTCTATGACCGGGTGGAAAAGCCCAGCGCCGACGAACTGAAGGCCTGGGATTCCCTGCCGTTCAACGAGGAGCACTACCGGCAGACGGAAGTGGGATCGAAGGTGCTTACGGGCGAGCCCGGATACTCGGTCCTGTACCGCACCTGGGCGCGGCCGACGCTCGAGGTGCATGGCATGCCGGGCGGCTTCGTCGCGGCCGGCGCCAAGACGGTCATCCCGGCCCGCGCTTCCGCCAAGGTTTCCATGCGCCTGGTGCCCGACCAGCGCCCGGAGGAGATCTGGAGGCTGTTCAACGAGTACGTGCAGAAGATCGTCCCCAAGGGTATCGAAATTAAGATCAAGCAGTGGAGCATGGCGGATCCCATCGTGGTGCGCACCGACAACCACTTTGTGCGCGCGGCGGCACAGGCCATGCACGACGTTTTCAAGAAAGATACGGTGTACATCCGCTCCGGCGGGTCAATCCCCATCGTGGCCGACTTCGAGAAATCCTTGAAGATTCCCAGTGTCATGATGGGCTTCGGCTTACCGGACGATAACCTGCATGCCCCCAATGAGAAGTTTCACATTCCCAACTTCTATCGGGGAATCGAGTCCATCATTCGCTTTTTTCACATCCTGGGAAACTAACCGGCCACGCTGAGCGGCCCGGTCTAGCCTCGGACCGCGACCGTCGGGTTCTTGGGTTCGTAATCCAACACAAGACTCCGCGGAACAGCCTTCGTAGAAGAGCGGCGCTTTAGCGCCGCGTAAGCGCTCTGGTTGGTGGAGTGCAACGATTAGACGAGGGCTTTAGCCCCCGGTCACGGCCGCCCCCGTGTCCAACCTTGCACCTGCTACGGTGCTTCCAGGTTGCCGTGGGTGCGCGGTTAGGCTAGATTCAAGTGGCTCTTGCGACTCCCCGGCCTACCTTCCTCATCCCACGTGCGGTCACTAGCTGCAAACCCTGCCCAAGAAGCAGCGGTTTTGCAAAGGCGCATACAATACGTAGTGTTTTGATGCTTGACCCCGCTCGACGCACACGGGTACAGTAGCGGCAACTTGCTCCCGCGAAGGCGCCCAAAAGCCGCTTTCGCGCGACAGCCCTGAAGTCACCAGCCAGCTGCAACCCGTTGCCAGCCGTGCCGCCCGGCTTATCCCGGGCTGTTCGCAGCGGGGATTACGGGACCGCGAACGCTCTCCTTGGGAGCGGACGCGCATGGGTAAGGAGTAAAACTTGCTAAAACTCAAGAAGCTGCAGATTCTCGGGTTCAAGTCATTCTGCGACCGCACCGAGCTGAAGTTCCCCGGCGATGGCGTGGCGGCCATCATCGGCCCGAACGGCTGCGGCAAGTCCAACATCTCTGACGCGATTGCCTGGGTGCTGGGCGAACAGTCGGCCAAGACGCTTCGCGGCTCGCGCATGGAAGATGTGATCTTTGCCGGCACCCGCGACCGCAAGCCCACGGGAATGGCCGAGGTCTCGCTGACACTGATCGATCCCGAGGTCTACGAAGGACCGGATGCCGGCCACGCCACCGAGATTGAAATCCGGGACGAGATGCCGGAAGAGGAATGGGACGAAGCCGCGGAGCGCGCCCGCGCCGCGCAGGAGGCCGAGGAGTACATCGCGGAGGTTCGTCCCGGGCAGGTGGTCGAAGGCGCGGGGGCAGCGCCGTCAGCTGTGAGTGCAACGGAAGGACAGGACGGGGCTGCCGAGAGCGCCGAGGCCGGGACCGCGGCCCAGGTAGTGCTTAAAATCCGGCGGCGCAACTTCAAGAAAATAAGCTTCAAGAAGGGCGAGATCGTTATCACGCGCCGGCTTTTCCGCTCGGGCGAAAGCGAGTACCTGATCAACGGCAAGCTCGGCCGGTTGCGCGACATCCAGGACCTGTTCCTGGGCACCGGGCTGGGGCCGGAATCCTACGCCCTCATCGAGCAGGGCCGCATTGGCCAGATCCTGAGCAGCAAACCCACCGACCGGCGCAACATCATCGAGGAAGCCGCCGGAATCACCAAGTTCAAAACGCGCAAGCGCCTGGCGGAAGCCCGCCTGGAAGAAGCCAAGCAGAACCTGGCGCGCATCAACGACATTTTCGACGAAGTGACGCGCCAGATGAACTCGCTGAAGCGGCAGGCTTCCAAGGCGGAGCGCTACGCCAAGCTGCGCGACGAAATGAGGGCCAAGCTGCGCGTGGTGCTGGCCAGCAAGTTCGCCGAACTCGAGCAACAGGCAGCAGCCCTTGAAGCCCAGATCGCCTCGTTTTCAGAAGACATCCGCCTGCAGACCGAAGCCATCCAGCGGCTTGAAGAAGACCAGGTGGAGCGCACGCAGCGCGGGTACGCGGTCGAGGCCGAAGCCCGGCAGACGCGCGAGCGCCTGGCGGCCATCGCGCTCGAGGCGGACCGCGCTCAGGCGCGCCGGCGCACCAACGAGGAGCGCTGCGTGGAACTGGCGGGGCGCGCGGCTGCCGCCGCCGGCGAAACCCAACAGGTGGGCGAGAAACTGGCAAGCCTGGAGCAGGAGCGCGAAGCCAACCGCCAGGTATTGTCTTCCGCAGAAGCGGACGTGGCCGGCGCACAGGCGGAACTGCAAACCTGCCAGCGGGAAGCGGCCAGTGCCGCCGAAACCCTGGCCAGCCTGGAAGCACAGCAGGAGCAGTTGCGTAGCGCGGTGTTGCAGGCGGTGGCGGCCGCCTCCGACCTGCGCAACCAGATCACGCAGGCGCAGGAGCGGCTGGCTGGCTTGGACCGGGAGTCGCAAAGGGTGAAGGCGGAAGCCGCCGAAGCCACCGCCCAACTCACCGCGTTTGGCGGAGAACGCGGCCAACTGGCGCTCACTTTTGAGAGCGCGTCGCAGCGTGTGGCCGCGCTGAAGCTGCAGATTGCTTCGGTGCGCCAGCGCCTGGAGACGCAACGGGCCGAGGAAGCCAGCTGCAAGCAGAACCTCGATGTGCTGCGGGCGGAATGCGCCACCCTGTTGGGCCGCCGGGGATCGCTCGAGGCGGTCATCGCCGAGCACGGATACTCAACGGAATCAGTACGGCGCCTGTTCCAGTCGGGCGGGCTGCAAGGTGGGCGCGCGCCCGCGGGCGTGCTGGCCGACTTCCTGGAAGTCGAGCCGCAGTACGAGGGCGTGGTTGAGGACTTCCTGCGCGACGAACTGAATTACATCGTGGTCAAGTCGTGGGACGCGGCCGATGAAGGCCTGCGCCTGCTGCGCTCCGACGTGGACGGCCGGGCAACGTTCCTGGTCCACCCCAGCGATTCCCAGGCCCGGTTCTCGTTCGCCAGCGGCGACGCCGCGCCGCCCGCCTCCCCCCTGGCCCCTATCGTTCCGCTCAAGAGCTGCATACGCGTGCTCAACGGCTTCGGCAAATCGCTGGAAGTCATTCTGCCCAAGCTGCGCGACGGCTACATTGTGCCCGATCCGGCGCTCGGCCGCGAGTTGGCGCTGGAAAACCCGGACGCGTTCTTCCTGTCGCAATCGGGCGAGTGCTTCCACAACGTAACCGTCACCGGGGGAAAGCAGCGCTCGGAGGGCCCGCTTTCGATGAAGCGCGAGCTGCGCGAGGTGATGCGCCAATTGGCCGAACTGGAGATCGCGCTCAAGGGCGAAGAGCAACGGGTGAAGGTGCTGGCGCGCGAGATTGCCGAGCTCACTTCCCTGTTAGCGCGCCTGGAAGACGAGCAGCGCGACGCCGAGCGCCAGGCCATGACCTCGGGGCACTCGCTGCAACAGATTGACGCCGAAGCGGCGCGCACCCACGAGCGGCTGGCGACTTACCAGGCGGAATTACAGCGCCTGGCCCGCGAGGCCGACGAGCAGCGCAGCGCCATGGCGCTGGGCCAGCGGGAGTGCGCCCTGCAAGAGGAACGGCGGGCGGAGCTGGAACGCCAGGCGAGCATGGCCCAGGAGAGTCTGGGTGGGCTGCGGCAGCGGCGCGAGGAGGCGGCGCTGGAGGCCTCGCGCCGGATGGCGACCGTGGCTACCCTGGAAGAACGCCGGCGGGCCGCGGCGGCCGCTCTGGAGCGCATCGAGGCGATGGTGGCGGAGGTTGCCGGCCGACTGCAGTCGCTGCACTCCCAGGTCGCGTCCGCGACGGCCGAGAAAATGCAGCGCGAGGCGGAAAATCTGGCCTTGGGCGAGCAGTTCGTGCATCTCTCC
>JAMXLI010000232.1 GCA_024281115.1 Terriglobales bacterium
GCGTGACCGGCTGCGCGCGGTACATGGCCAGCGCAATCTTGTCGGAAAAAAAGTAGGAGACAAAGTTCATGACGCCGGCCAGCACCAGGGCCAGCACCATCCCGTTCTGGCCCCCGAAATACTGCCCGATCAGGACCAGGAACACCGTCAGCGCAGCCAGCAGAAACGCGGTTTTAACAGCATTGCCCATAGGAGGCCTGCTTTTTGTCTCACCTATGTAGATGTTACGCGCGACGCCAGGATTCCGTTCCTTGGGACGGGGAAGTTGCTCAGCCGCACCGTTTTGGGCGTGAGCACAGCAGGGTGCGGACCGCATCTATACAGGCTGTGCGCGCCGGCTCGGGAGGCGCTAGCCGTGGGCCTTGCGGGTGATGGCGCGCTGCAGCGTCTGGTCGAGCGCCGCTTTCGCCTTCTGGTATTCCTCGGCGGAAACGCGGCCCTGGTGCTTGTCTACTTCCAGCTGAAAGATTTCCTCTTTTAAGGCTTCGAGCAGCAACTCGGAGCGCTTCACCGGCGCGGGCGCTGCAACCGGGGTTGCCGCGGCAGCTTTCCCGCTGGCCCGTCCGTTCGATCCTGTCCTGCCTGCAGGACTGGCGGTCGAACTCGGCGCAGAACCCTGCCGGGTGACGATCAGCACCGCCCCCACGCCCAACAGCAGAACGAATCCTCCCAGCAGATACCAGCGATACTGATGCAGCGGATCAGGAGCGTCAATCGGGGGCCCGAGGCCGCCGCCCGGACGGCCGTTACCATTCGCTTCCGGACCGCCTCCCGCGCCCGGTCCCGCGCCGGCGTTCTCGCTTTGCAGCAGGCCATTGCCCGAGACGGTGAACGCCAAGGCCTGTCCTGCTTTGACTCCGGTCGCCACCTGCACATTGGCGCCGCTCTCGTCGGGCATGTTCTGGAAAGTCCCGGCATTGTCCGTCGCGAACTTCATCTCCTTGGGCAGCATCACCACGAAGTGCTCGAGCGCGACCAGCGGCTTGGCCTCGATCTTGGCTTGCCCGGAATAGGGCAGGTGATAGGCGACCTCAAACTGCGTCTCCCCTGGCCGCAGGGGAAACACCATGGTGTACAGGCCCGCCTTCTGGTCCAGGGGCACGGGCGCGGAGTTCACCGGTTGCCCGCCCGGGGCCTTGGCCAACGCCTGGTCCAATTGCGCTCCCGGCGGCAGGTGGAACTCGTAATTGTTGTCGCTCATTTGCGTGCGCGGGGGCTGCGACTGGTTCTTCACCGCGAACAGTTCAATCACTTCCAGGTTCCCGTTCTCCGTCTGGAAGCGCATCACGTCCACCGTGGTCGAGATCCCCTGCAGCTTCTTGGCCACGTCGTACACGTCCACATCCACCGCCGTGGTTCCGGGCGGCGCCGGGCGGAAGTAGTTGACTCCCTGGTGGGTGATGCGCACCAGGTGGGGGCCGGGATCGTCGAGCTGCACGCTGAACTCGCCTTTGGCGTTGGTCTTGGTGCGCGCCCCTTCCTGCATGCCCTGTGCCAGCTTGATCAGGGTCACATCATCGCCCGCGGCGGCTTTGCCGCTGGTTTTATTGGTGGCCGTGCCGGTCAGGGTTTCGCCACTGGCCAACGCGGTGCTGGTCAGCAGCACCAGAAGAGGCAGCCATCGCCTGCCGGACAAGTGCTTGGGCTTCAAATCTGTGCTCCTTGTTTCCCGCGCGGCCGCGCAACCACGTACGCAGCCGCGGGATACTCCTCGAGCGCCGCGATCTCCGCCAGCAGCGCCGCCGCTTCCTCCTCCAGCGCCGTCTTCATGGAGTGGTAGTCGGCATCGGGCAGCTTGCCCGCCTTATATTCGAAATTCAGATCGCGAAGGTTCTCGTACACCGCGTCCTTGCGCTCCCGCAGGTAAACCAGGCGGGTCTTTTCAGGCGTGGCTTCCACGTCTGCCGGCAGCCAAAACACGTATACCAGAATGGCCAGCGTGAACGCGGCACAGGCGGCAAAAATCATAGTTCGGTCTCCTGTTGCGCCTGCCGACGGTACGAGTCGAGCGCGGCATCGCCCGGCCGCGTGACGATCGCCGGCGAAGTCTGCCGCCCGCGCCAGACGCGAACGATGGCCATGGTTGCGGCTAACCCCAGCAGCAGCACCAGGTAGGGGATAATCCAGGCCACCCGGTTGAAACCCTTGGTCGTGGGCGCAGCCAGCACGGTGGTGCCGTACTTCTGCACGAAGGATTGCAGCGCCAGGTCGTCGTTGTCGCCGCGATCGAGCGAGGCCATCAGCTCGCCGCGCATGCGCTCCGAGTATTGGCAACCCACGTGGTTGCACTCCAGCAGGATCTGGTTGCAACCGCACACGCACATCATGCGGTGCCCAAGATCGCTGAAGCGCGCGTTATCGTCGCCCGCGCCCCCCAGCGCCAGCGCGGCCACCAGCACCACAGCCGCCTGCAGCAGACGCCGGCCCGAAACAGAAAAGCGCATTAGTCTCCCGCCTCGGCCGCCACCTGGCGTACGGGCGCGCGCGCCGGCAGCCGCACGGCCGCCGAATTAGGCACCAGCGCCACCACCGTGCCCGCCACCATCACCACCAGCCCGGTCCAGATCCACATCACCAGCGGGTTCAGGTGCGCCTTGATGATCGGACGTCCGGTTTCCTGGTTCAGCCCTTCATACACCAGGTACAGGTCCTCCTTGAAGGTGGACCGGTTCGCGACCATGGTCGCGTTCTGCTGGCTGGCCTTGTAGAAGCGCCGCTCGGGGAAGAGCGTGGCCACGGGCTTGCCGCCCTGGCTGACGTCGATGATCGCCCATTCGCTGCTGTAGTTCGGCTTGTCGTCCTGCGTGTAGGAGCGGCAGGTCAGCAGGTAGGATCCGATCGTCATCTTGTCGCCGTAACCCAGTTCCTTCTCCTTGTCCTGGTTGAAGGCGGCTCCGGCCAGTCCGATCATCACCACCACCACGCCGAAGTGCACGATGTAGCCGCCGTACCGGCGCGTGTTGCGGTGCGCCAGCTGCACCATGGAAACCGCCAGGTTGTGCCCGGTGTGGCGCGCGATCACGCGTCCGCCGCGAATGAATTCGGAGAACACCGTCACCGCCACCAGCACGGAAAGCATGATGGTCATCAGCGAGTAGAACTCCGATTGCACGCGCCACGGCCGCACGCCCAGCGCAATCAGCAGAGCGCCCACCCCCAATGCCGCGAACGCCGGAACGGAGAAGTTACGCTTCAGGCTCTCCAGCGACGTTTTCCGCCATGCCAGCAACGGGCCGAGCGCGGTGAGCAGCAACAGCAGCAGCGCCACCGGGATGTTCACCCGGTTAAAGAAAGGCGGCCCGACGGTCACCTTGGTGCCCTGCACCCACTCCGAGAGCACCGGGAAAAGCGTTCCCCACAGCACCGTGAAGCAGGCGATCAGCAGCAGCAGGTTGTTGAACAGGAAGCTCGACTCGCGCGAAACCAGCGATTCCAGCTTGTGCTCGCTCTTCAGGTGCGAGCGGTTCCGGATAAAAAAGAAGACGCAGGTCGCCAGCGTGAGCGCCAGGAAAGCGACAAACCAGTCGCCGATGGACGATTGCGCGAACGCGTGCACCGAGCTGACCACCCCGCTGCGCGTGAGAAATGTGCCGAAGATGGAGAGCAGGAAGGTGGAGAAGATCAGCCACATGTTCCACACCTTCAGCATGCCGCGCTTTTCCTGCATCATCACCGAGTGCAGGAAAGCGGTGCCCGTCAGCCAGGGCATGAGCGACGCGTTCTCCACCGGGTCCCAGCCCCAATAGCCGCCCCAGCCCAGCACCGCGTACGCCCAGTGCGCGCCCAGGAAGATTCCGCAGGTCAGGAACCCCCAGGTCACCATGGTCCAGCGGCGCGTGATGTGGATCCACTTCTCGCCGGGATATCGCATCACCAGCGCGGCCAGCGCGAAGGCGAAGGGCACGGTGAATCCCACGTATCCCAGGTAGAGCATGGGCGGATGGATGACCATCTCGGGATACTGCAGCAGTGGGTTGAGCCCGTTGCCGTCCGCCGGCAGCGTGCCCTGCATCATGGCGAACGGATGGGCGGCGAAATTCACCAGCAGCAGGAAAAATACCTGCACGGCGGCGATGATCACCGAGGCGTAGGCGAACAGCCGCGAATCCACCTTGTGCCGTAGCCGCAGCACCAGGCCGTACGTGGCCAGCAGCCACGACCAGAACAGCAGCGAGCCTTCCTGTCCGGACCACAGCGCCGCGAGCTTGTATGGCCACGGCAGATCGCGGTTGCTGT
>JAMXLI010000233.1 GCA_024281115.1 Terriglobales bacterium
GCTTCTTGGTGGAAAAACTGTTGCCGCCGTAGATCTGCATGAAGAAGGACGCGAGACCGAGGGCCTGCACGATCTGGCGCGAGGGCACGACCGGCTGGTTGGAGAGAACGGCCATGGTGCGCTCACCGGCGCCGTTGCCGCGCCGGAGCAGTTCGAGGGCCTCGGGAACACCGGCATAGACGCGGGTGTGATCGAGTTTATGTTCGCGATAATAGGAGAGGAAATATTTCAGGGCCTGCTGCAGGAGGTCGTGGTCGCGCGGGTCGCCGAGAGCGCGCTGAACCAGCATGGGCGCGCCATCCCCGACCATGGCGGCAATCGCCTCCGCCGGCAGGGCAGGGCGGCCGAAGTGCCGCAGCATCGCGTTCACCGAATGCACCAGGTCGAGGCGCGAATCGATGAGGGTGCCGTCCAGATCGAAAATCAGCAGCTTCACCTTGCGGGGATTGAACGGGGCGAGCTTATTCATTACGGGATACGAACCGGAGATATTTTTAGTATAGGCGAGGGCGTGGGATCGCTACTATTCGGCTTCGACCTGGATCTGCTGCGTGGTGACGCCGCCTTGCGGGTTCATGGCGGTCACGGTAACCATCGAAGGGCCGTCGGGAACGAGGACGAAGTGCTTGAAGCTGGAATGGTCGAAGATGAGGGGAGCGCGCTCGCCGTTGATCATGACGGTGCAGCCGGGGTCGGAGCTGCCCTGGATTTCGACGACGCGGCCACGGACCTCGGTGCTGCGCAAGCTGAGCCGCGGGGTAGGGGGCGCCACCGCGCCGGCGCGAGGACGCGAGGCCGCGGGCTTGACGGCGGAGGAGCGTACCCATTGCCGGGCCAGCACGCCCACACCGACGGCGAGGACCGCCAGCAGCAAATAAGCGGCCAGGCGAATTCTGAACCAGTCAAGCATGTGCAGGGCAAGTCCTTCCCGATGGTAGTGCGAAGGCAAGCCGGCTGGCCAGAGCACTAAAGTAAGCTGGGGGGCCGAGGCCCCCGCTACTTTCCCACGGCTTTGAGGCACATTTATACTGCCTGGCAGGCATGTTCGCGCTCCCCGGCAGCCGAACTGGCATCAAAGCTAGGTTCCTGTTGTCCCATTCCACTGGCGAGCAAGACGCGCGGTATCCGCAAGGAGCCTGATGGCGACCACGACGAAACCGGAAGTTCGCGCGCCCGGAGCGGCCGAGGACGCAAACTCGGAACCGGGTGAGAAGAGCTACCAGGGGCTGACGCGCCAGCAACTGGCGGAGGCCTACCGGCTGATGTATCTGTCGCGCCGGCTGGACGATCGCGAAATCCTCCTGAAGCGCCAACAGAAGATCTTTTTCCAGATTTCCGGCGCGGGGCACGAAGCCCTGGGCGTGGCCGCGGGATTCGTGCTCAAGCCCGGCTATGACTGGTTTTATCCCTACTACCGCGATCGGGCCCTGACCCTGAGCCTGGGTATGACGGCCTACGATCAGCTGCTGCAAGCGGTGGGGGCGGCGGAAGACCCCAGTTCGGGGGGCCGCCAGATGCCGTCCCATTGGAGCAGCAACCGCCTCAACATTGTTACCCAGTCCTCGCCCACGGGAACGCAGGTGCTGCAGGCAGTGGGCTGCGCCGAGGCCGGCCGTTACTTCAGCCGGCATCCTGAAGCCGCTGAGAAAGGCAACGGCGATTACCGCCAGTTCAAAGACGTTGTCTTCCACGGCGACGAGGTGGTGTACGTATCGCTGGGCGAAGGCACCACCAGCCAGGGCGAATTCTGGGAGGCGATGAACACAGCATCGAACCGCCAGCTTCCCATGCTCTTCATGATCGAAGACAACGAGTACGCCATCTCGGTGCCGGTGGAGGTGCAAACCGCGGGGGGAAACATCTCGCGGCTGGTGGCGAACTTCCCCAACTTCCATTTCGCGGAGTTCGACGGCACCGACCTGGCGGCGACCTACGGCGCGGTGCGCCAAGCCGCCGAGTACGTGCGGGCAGGGAAGGGGCCGGCGTTCCTGCACGGGCACGTGATCCGGCCGTACTCGCATTCGCTCTCGGACGACGAGCGCTTGTATCGGCCGGAATTGGAGCGCAAGGAGGAAGCGCGCCGCGACCCGGTGACCCGCCTGCAACTGCTGCTGGTGCGCGAAGGCATTCTGGATGAAGAAGGAGTGAAGCGGCTGGAGCGCGAAGTGGAGGCGGGAGTGCAGGAGGCGACCGATCGCGCGTTGGCAGCGGCGCCGGCCAGCGATCCTCCCACCCGCTTTGTCTACTCGCCCAACGTCGATCCGGCTTCGGAGCATTTCGCCAGCGCTCCGGCCGCGTCCGCGGCGACGGCGCCGACGCCGGCGAAAACCATGGCCGACCTGATCAACGCCTGCCTGAAAGACGAGATGCGGCGCGACCCGCGCATCGTGGTTTTCGGCGAGGACGTGGCCGATTGCAGCCGCGAGGAATATCTGCAGCAGAAGCTGATCAAAGGCAAAGGCGGGGTGTTCAAGCTGACCGCCGGGCTGCAAAACGAGTTCGGCTCCGACCGCGTATTCAACTCGCCGCTGGCCGAAGCCAACATCGTGGGCCGCACCATCGGCATGGCGACGCGCGGGTTGAAGCCGGTGGTGGAAATCCAGTTCTTCGATTACATCTGGCCGGCCATGCAACAGCTGCGCAACGAGCTGCCACTCATCCGCTGGCGCTCGAACAACGGGTTCTCCTGCCCCGCGGTGATCCGGGTGGCCATTGGTGGGTATCTCACGGGCGGGTCCATCTACCACTCGCAGTGCGGGGAAAGCATTTTTGCACACATCCCGGGGCTGCGCGTGGTGTTTCCTTCCAACGCCCTTGACGCAAATGGACTGCTGCGCACCGCGATCCGCTGCGACGACCCGGTGCTGTTCCTGGAGCACAAGCGGCTCTACCGCGAAACTTACGGGCGCGCGCCCTATCCTGGGCCGGAGCACATGATTCCCTTCGGGAAAGCGCGCGTGGTGCAGCCCGGACGGGACTTGACGGTGGTCACCTACGGCGCGGTAGTTCCGCGGGCCTTGCAGGCCGCCCAGCGCCTGCGGCGCGAGCACGAGGTGGAAGTGGAGTTGATTGACCTGCGCACGCTAAGCCCCTACGACTGGGAGGCTGTGGCGGAGTCGGTGCGCAAAACCAGCCGCGTGCTGGTGGCCTACGAGGACGTGCTGAGCTGGGGCTATGGCGCCGAGATCGCGGCGCGCATTGCCGACGAACTCTTCGATGATCTGGATGCGCCGGTGCGCCGCCTGGCCGCCAAAGACACTTTCGTGGCGTACCAGCCGCAACTGGAGGATGTGATCCTGCCGCAGGCCGAAGACCTGTTCCGCACCATGGTGGAATTGGCGGAGTATTGAGGGGCGGGCCACTGGGACGCTCGAGCGTGGAAGCGCGTGACGGGGCTGCGGCCGCGGGCGCGCTGAGGCGGAGTGGCGATGACGAAGATAAGCGGGATATGCGAGTCGGCGGCAGGCGACTCCGTGGCAACGGCGGGCGCTGGATGGTCGGGCAGCGACGACGTAGATGGGCGGAGTGGATGGGCGGCAGCGGCGGACGGCGCGCGGGGCGGCGGGCGCGCGAGTGCAGCTGGGGGCGCGTGTTGTCCCTACCTATGGCGTATCCGGCTGGCGTGCGTGGCAGGCTGGATGAAGATGCACTCGACGTGAATGTCACGACGCTGCGACGCTGAATCCTGAGCGACAGCGGGCTCTGCTATACTGTGCAAGAGCTGCACGAGGTTCCGCGGCAGCTTTCCTCTCGCAATTTTCCACGGGCGCGTAGCTCAATTGGCAGAGCAACTGACTCTTAATCAGTAGGTTGAAGGTTCGATTCCTTCCGCGCTCACCAT